>CAYZNQ010000001.1:0-37877 GCA_964479925.1 uncultured Candidatus Saccharibacteria bacterium
ATCCCCGGCCGGTGCAGGTCATCAATCCCAACACTAATTTCAAACGGCCTAGCATACTCGGGGTAACCAAGCTCCGAACCGTAATATTTCTGCACGAGCCAGAGTGGATCGCCATGGCTCACCACAAGAATTCTCTTGTTTTGATATTTATTGTCGGTTTCTTTAATGAAACTAACCATCCGCTCTTGGATTTGCGTCCAATTCTCGCCGCCCTCCGGCGCTTTCACCCATCTGTCTTTGCTGGGGAAGGCATCATCAAACTCGCTAGCCGGCTTCCCATTGTAAATGCCGAGATTATATTCACGCAGACGTTCGTCAAACTTCACCGCGATACCCAACTCCTCACTCACTATCTCCGCCGTCCGCTTAGTGCGCAAAAGGTCGGAAGCGAGAATAATATCTACCCCACCCAGCGCTTTTATTTTCTCCGCGAGCCGCTTGGCCCGTCCAACCCCGGCTTCAGTCAAGTCATAAACCTCTTTCTCCGGATAGCAGGAGTTAATGCCTAAAATGTTCTGCCGCGCTTCGCCGTGGCGGCTGAAGTAAAAAGTGTTGGTACTCAAACCCAATTCTTTGATGCTCCCGGCCACAATCGGCGGGCAAGTTTCTTTCTCGCACCTCCAGACCGGAATAGGGTTGCCCCAATAGCGGTTGCGGGAAATGTTCCAGTCTGGCGCGGACTCAACGCTTTTCTGATACCGCCCGTGTTTCAGATGCTCCGGGAACCAGTTGATCTCCTTATTATTGGAACCAACTAGGTCCTTTTTTATCTTTTGGATATTGATAAACCAAGCCGGGATGGCATTGTAAAAGAGCGGCGTGCCGCAGCGCCAGCAGTGCGGGTAGGAGTGGGTGTGCTGTTCTTTTTTGAAAAGCAATCCGCGCTTTTCCAGGTCGGAGATTATCACCGCATCGGCATCTTTAAAGTAAGTGCCGCGCAAGAATTCCGGCGCTTTCTCGTTGAACCTGCCTTTTTCATCCAAAAGCGGCACGACCGGCAGGCCGACTTTTTGGCCCAGTTCATAGTCCTCTTCACCGTAAACCACGGCGGTATGGACAATGCCTGTGCCTTCTTCCGTCGTCACAAAATCGGCCGGATACACTTTGAATGTTTTATCGGATTTCACGGCAGGCACGTCAAAGAGCGGCTCGTATTCCAAACCGACTAAATCTTTCCCATTCACGCTCTCATTAATGAGAGCAGCCATTTCTAACACCGACGCGCGGTCCTTAGTAAATATAAACGTATCGCCGCTCGCGTCCTTCATAATCGCGTAATCAATATTTTCACCCACCGCGAGCGCCACATTTCCTGGCAACGTCCATGGAGTTGTGGTCCACGCGAGCAGATAAGTATTTTCCGGAACGATCAAGCCGCCAATTTTCTGGCCAGATTTAACTTTGAACTTCACCGTAACCGCCTCTTCGGTCACATCTTGATAGGAGTTGTCCATCGCGACCTCAAAATTAGACACCGGCGTCTCACAGCGCGGACAATACATCAGAACTTTCCGGCCTTCGTATACCAGGCCTTTGTCGTAAATCTGTTTGAACGCCCACCAGACGGACTCCATATAGTCGCGGTCCATTGTCTTGTAGGAATTGTCGAAATCAATCCAGCGGGCGATGCGCCGGACCATTTTGCCCCAGTCGTCGGCAAACCCCAGCACTTTTTCGCGGCAGATTTCGTTGAACTTCTTGATGCCGATTCCCTCAATCTGTTTTTTGCCGGAGATCCCAAGGTGACGCTCCACTATTTCCTCAATTGGCAATCCGTGGCAGTCCCACCCCCAGCGGCGGCGCACAAACCGCCCCTTCATCGTCTGATAGCGCGGAATCACATCCTTAATAGTGGAAGCTAGGATATGCCCGTAGTGCGGCAGGCCCGTGGCGAACGGCGGGCCGTCGTAGAAAGTAAACGGCTTGCCGTTCTTGGTATTCTCCAAAGATTTCTCAAAAATCCGGTTCTTCTCCCAAAATTCCAGAACCAGATTCTCAATTTCGTCCGGCTTAAAATCGCCTGAATAAAAAGTTTTTTGTCCTTTGTTGTCGCTGGAATCCATAACACTACATTTTCTCCACCGTCTGTATACCCAGAAGATTAAGGCCGGTTTTCAGGACCGTTGCCGCGGTATCAATGAGAGCGAGGCGCGCTTCGCGGATACCTTTATCGGCTTTCAACACCGGCTCAGTTTCGTAGAAACGATTGACTGCGCGCGAGAGATCATAGAGATATCCGGCAATGTAGTGAGGGAAACAAGTTTCTCCGGCTTTCCGCATCACTTCGGGAAAACGCGAGAGTTCCAGTACCAGGTTTAGATCGTTCGTGGCGGTCAAAAACTTCGGGTCCGCTTTCTTTAGGCGGGCTTTTTTGAGAATACTCCGCAGACGGGCGTAAGCATAGAGTAGATATGGCGCGGAGTTGCCTTCAAAGTTGAGCATTTTGTCCCAGTCAAAAGAAATATCCGAGAGCCGGCTCTGCGAAAGATCGTTGTATTTCAACGCGGCGATGCCGACCAGTTTAGAAATTTTATCTTTCTCGCGCTCGGAAAGTTCGGGTTGTTTTGCATCCACCACTTTGCGGGCGCGTGTCAACGCTTCGAAAATCAAGTTTTCCAGCGCGATGGAACTTCCCTCGCGGGTCGAGATCTTCTTGCCGCCCTCGCCGGTAACCATGCCGTATTTAACGTGTACGAGTTCAGTTGAAGAAAGCTTGAGTAGTTTTGCGACCGCAATCAACTGCTCAAAATGCAGTGTTTGTTCGTGGCCCACCACGTACAAGATCTTTTTAGGATGGTAGCGCTTGAGGCGGTAAAACAGGTTTGCAATCTCGCGGGTAAGGTAAAGACTTGCTCCGTCGGACTTTTCCAAAAGCGCCGGCGGCAGGCCGAATGCGTCGAGGGGTACGATCAGCGCGCCCTCGCTCACCTTTAAAATTTTTTTATCGCCAAGATATTTTACGAGCGGCTTTAGATCTTTATCGTAAAAACTCTCGCCGATCTCAACGTCGAACTTAACGCCAAGCGCGTGGTAAATCCCCTCAAAGTCTTTAAGCGATTCCTTGCGGAACCATTGCCACAGCCGTTTATTCTCGCGATCCCCTTCCTCTAATTTTTTGAATTCCTCCCGCCCGCGCCGCTCCAGATCAGGATTGCCCTTAAGTTCCTCGTGAAAGCGAACATAAAGTTTAAGCAGGGTTTCAATCGGAGTGCGTTCAAGCTCGCGTTTATCACCCCACAATTTGTAGGCGGCGATTAATTTCCCGAACTGTGTTCCCCAATCGCCCAAGTAGTTCCAGCGCACGACGCGGTAGCCAAGAAACTTGTGGATATTAGCCAAAGAATCGCCGATGATGGTTGACCGCAAATGTCCAACATGCATCGGCTTGGCGATATTTGGCGAAGAATATTCCACGATTGCCTTCCCGCCTTTACCGATATTTAGCTGGCCGTATTTTTCGCCCTGGCGGCGGATGCGGGCGAATTCCTGTTGCAGCGCCTTCTGCGACATCCAAAAATTCAGGAATCCCGGCGGGGTAACATCAATCTTTTCTATAAAGTTTTTCGGAGCTGCCGCGGCAATATTTGTCTTCAGCCGCTCGGCGGCTTCAAGCGATTTTGTTTTGTCGCGCTTTGCGACCGCAAAAGCAGCATTGGTAGTGAAATGCCCCAACTTCTCAAATTCAGGCTCGCCGAGCTGGAAATCCGTCCAGCCGGCTGCATCGGCTATAAGCCCCCGCAAACGATTGAGCATATCTACATTCTAAGCAATCCGCACCGTTAATTACAAAAATTACCATCCTCTTTGATAGTCCACTAAAAAGACCTTAGTATACTATAATACTGATCAGTATTATAGTATACTAAGTAGAAGTTTGGCTAAATTGCTAGTTTAGCACGTCGTTTACGGGCCAGTGTTCGCGCTGGCCTGTTTGTAATTGCTGTATACTTTAAAAAATGGCCGAACTCGCGAGAAACAGGCGCGCATATTACGATTATGAAATCCTTGAAAAATTCGAGGCCGGTATTGAGTTGCGCGGATACGAAGTGAAAGCTGTTAAATCAGGCCGCGTTAATATCGCTGGGACTCACGTTGCGATCCGCGATGGTGCTCTATACCTTCTTAACGCCGACATTCCGCCATACCAACCGCAAAATACTCCAAAAGGCTATGAACCCACGAGGACGCGGAAACTCCTTTTGAACCGGGGGGAAATAGAGAAACTTACCGGCAGGATAAAAGAAAGGGGCTTGACTGTCGTGCCGCTCCGGCTCTATACTGCCGCCGGCAAACGAGCAATCGTGAAGCTAGAAATAGCGCTTGTTCGCTCAAAAAAGCAGTTCGATAAACGGGAGTCCATTAAAAAGAAAGAAGCTAAACGAACCATAGAGCGGGAATTGTCCCGCTAACAGCGAGGCTCGCCTACGGGCGGCCCGCCGCTAATGGGGGCGTACCGGCTTCGACAAAGAGCAGACCGAAAGGCTGCAAGCCGAGCCGACTGACTCGTAACCCCTTCGGTAAACTCAGGGTTATCCTGAGCCGTGCCGAAGGATAAATCCGGTCAAAACACGATAGCTGCCAATACAAAGGTAGTCACCCCGGCTCTGGCATTCGCCTAAGTCGGGCATCGGCCCTCAAACGCTCCGCGCGAGGATCGCCGGTGTCATACCCGGAGCTCGTCTAGAAACTTTTGCGCTTTCTTCAGACTTCTGGACTAAATCCAAAGAAAGCAAACCCGCCGTCGTAAGATGGCTAAGCTTGTAGAATGTCTTCCGGAACCTCTTTGGACGGGAGTTCAAATCTCCCCGCCTCCACAGAAAACCGCCACCTGGCGGTTTTTGCGTTGAACTTTCGTAATACCGAAAGCAGCCCCGACGTTTCCGTCGGGGCTGCTTTGTTGTCTTAATGCTCCAGATGAATTACATTTGGCAGCGAGGCAACGCAAGAATAGAAAATTCTTGTGGTTGCCGAGCGAACCAAATGAACTACACCTGGCCGCCCGGGGTTCCGCACACCTTACAATTAGCCTTGTGCGTAAAGACCTCGTAGAGTGCCGAGAGCCCGACTAGGACATAAACCACCATAGAGAGCGTGCTCCCTAGGTAGTGCACCACCTCATAGCCAAGAGCGTACAGAAGCCAATCTAGGCCACCGATGACTAGGAGTGTGAAGGTAACCATATGCAACGCCTTCGACATGTTTTGTTGGTGAAAATTGATTATGCGACCTTTAAGTAATGAACTGACTATACCCTAATATAATACCATATTTAGACTTCTCCCCGGCTTAATGTGGCTCTAAGAGTCGCGGTAATCGGGAAATGGTCCGACCCCCCGACATAAACTACGCGAGAATCAAGCACGTCAAACCCGTTAACCCACACGTAATCTAGGCGCTGCCTGATCGCGCGCCCCAAGTTGCGAAGGACGCTGCCCAAGGTTGTGCGCTTCCCTGCAGGATCCGCCGCCGAGAAGTGCCACGTGTGCGAGGTGTCAGGGAGAACGCTTACAAACTCTCTCCCTAATAGTTCACTAATGCGCCGGCGCTGTAGCTTAGAGCGTGAAAGTGACCCAATAGTGTTAAGGTCACCGCAGATTATCTCGCAATCCGCGGGTGGTTTGGCTTTAAGACGATCTGCGACGAAACGCACCTGGCTCAAACGGCGCTCGACCCCTCCCCACCAATCAAGATGAAGATTCGTAATCCGCATCAACTTATCACCGGTGCGGAAATCGGCAACAAGTGCCCTACGCTCCACAACGCCGCGGCGGGTTACAAGCGGTTTTTTATCAAGATGGTTTCCATTTTTGGCCGGCAGCGAAATTTTTTCAAACTCCGCCGGACCATTGAAATCCGGCTTCTTCCAAAAGACAGCTAGGCCCGAATTAAATCTCCCAGAACCCATAAAATATTCCGCGCCCCATTCGCCGCCAAGCGCCGCCTTGATTTCGTCACCGATGAATTGCCGATTGTGAACTTTATGCAGCTCCTGCAGGCAAATTACGTTACTGCCCGCTTTGGCCAGGCTTAACACATTAGCCACAATAATTTTGTGGTTTTTGCCTTTGCAGATATTATAGGTTGAGATTTTTACAACACTCGGCATATTACGCAGGCGGATTAAACAACCCCATAGACAATCAAAAATCGCCGTGGAGCGATCCTTTATTATTACATTTGGCAGCGAGGCAACGCAAGAATAGAAAATTCTTGTGGTTGCCGAGCGAACCAAATGAAAAATGTTACGATACGTAACATTTTTATAACCTTAACCTTTTTATAACTCATATTTTACTGAACGGCGCAAACGTTCCAGTGTGCGCTTTTTATCCGCAGATTCCATCCTCATTTTCTCCACCGCCCTTTCCAGAACTGAGATCGTATCGTCGTAGGTCTTGCGGTCTACCGGATACGGTGTCGCGTCCTTCCCGCCGTGCGCGAAGCTGTAGCGGGCCGGGTCCTCGTAAGACGGCTTCGCGCCATAAATGACTTCACCGACTAACGCGAGCGCGCGAACGGTTTTCGGACCCACGCCTTCAGTCGCTACCAATTGCTCGTAATTTTGGGGCTGCTCATCAGCAACCTTCGCGAGAATTTTCTCCAAATATTTGCTCGAAGCGAAGTTTTCGTGAACCACCGGATGATATTTGAACTCTTTCGTTTCAAGATTTAAGAGGGTAAGCTGCCCAACCGAAGTCCCCAGAGTTGCCGTCTGCGAAAGTGACGAGAAATGCCGGCGTAGCAGCCTAATATCTTTCATAAGCGGCGCATATCCGCTCTGCACGAGTTCAGTTGATAATTCACGAGTCGGAGCGCTCCGCCGCGCGGTCAGGTCCAGCATCCGCGGCACCTTGACGTTTGAAGATATGCCCGAGTGCGGCTCGCAGACAAGATCGTTAACCTTTTCCGAGAACCAATGATAGCGGCGCGCGGAAGCTTTTTCGGTATTCATTCCCTGTTGCACCACTGCCCACGCCCCGTTTTTGGAGAAGAAAAAACTGTGGTGATAAATTTGGAAACCGTCCTGCACGAGCGCGCTATCAACTTTCGCGCTCATCCGCGAGTTGTAGATAAGGTTATTTGTTTTTGCTTCAGGCAAAGACAGCCGCTCTCCCCAATGCTCTATTTCTTCTGGTGTTCTTCGCGAAGTTTTACCCTTGCCCCCGCAGATAAAAACGCCCAAATCCCGTTCCATCCCGCGGACCGACTCCTTGAGAGCGGCGGTCAAAATTGTGGTAAGGCCGGAGGCATTCCAGTCAAACGCGAGCACCGTTCCCAGCGATTGGAACCAGACTGGGTCGGCGATACGCCGCACGAACTCGTCAGGCCCGTATTCATCAATTAAGACTTGCGTAATCTCGCGGCCGAGCTTAACCATCCGCTCAAACAGCCACTTGGGGCAGCGGCCCTCATCAAGCCCGAATGTCGCGATACCACGGTGTATCATCGGCTTAATTATACCCCGCCTTCGCGGTGCCGTAGCCCGCTGCCTCCTTCGCGCTCCGTCGCCAAAGCTTTGGAGCATCGGCGACCGGAGTGGCTACGGAGGCCGAGTCGGCTGGGCAAAGGCCCGCCTCCGCGGCTACGCCGACCAGCCACGGTTGCGCGGAAAACGAACCTACGGTACTATTCCGGTGTAACATCGAACGGTTTGTTTTGAACAATCAAATAGGAGCGAGCGAGCTGCGCGTGCTTGATGACGCCGGGGGCAACCTCGGCGTTATGTCGCGCGACAAGGCAATCGAGATAGCTAGAAATAAGGGATTGGATTTGGTGCTTGTGGCACCCCAAGCCAACCCTCCGGTCGCCCGCATCGTAAACTTTGACAAGTTCCGCTACGAGAAAGATAAGGCGCTTAAAAAGCAGCGCGCGACCAACAAGGCGCAGGAAATGAAGCAGATTCAGATAAGCGTCCGCGAGGCGATGAATGATATGAAACGCAAGGCTAAGAAGATAGATGAATTTATGGCTGAAGGACATAAAATAGAGATTCAACTCACGCTCCGCGGTAGGGAGAAATCAATGAGGGATTTCACTGAAGCTAAACTGCGCGAATTTATGAAACTTATCGTGACGCCATACAAAGTAACGCAAGAGATACAAAAGGGCGGACGCGGACTACTAATACAAATCGATCGGGCCTAGAATTCTTGAGACGGGTTCTAATGGGCTCGACAAAGCAGGCGCCCTACGGTATTATTCCTGCCGTTACTTCGGGGACCGTCCGACTACGGACACGATTACAAACAAGCGACCCACAAACGATAATTATGACCAAGAAAGCAATCACAGATCGCTTCCGCGTGACTAAACATGGTAAGATTTTGCGCCGGCCGATGGGACTGAGCCACTCCCTCGCGAACAAGCGCGGCAAGGCTATCCGCGAAAAGCGGCTCAAAACCAGTTTGGCCTCCACTGACGCGAGAAAAATTGCCAAGAAATATCTATAGAAAATGCCAAGGGTAAAACGCGGTAAAATTGCGACAAAAAAACGGGCTAAAATCCTAAAATACACGAAGGGATTCCGCTGGGGACGGAAATCCAAAGAGCGCGCCGCGAAGGAGGCCTTGCTCCATGCGTGGTCGCACGCTTTCCGCGGACGCAAAGAGGAAAAACGCACGGCGCGCTACGGCTGGAACGTCAAAATCAACGCCGCAGCGCGGGAAAACGGCCTGCCCTACCGCGAATTCATACACGCTCTCAAAGTGAAGGATATAAAACTGGACCGGAAAATCCTGGCCGATCTTGCTGAGCACGAACCCGCTACGTTTAAGAAGATTGTGGCTCTGTCGCTGGAGAAATAAAACGTCACATGTGTGACGTTTTTCATTCGGTTCGCTCGTCGCAAATAAGATTGGGTTAAATCTTACTTGCAGACTCGCTGCCGAATGCAACCTCCGGTGCTCTCTTTTTAAGGGAAATAATATTGTAGGCGCGCCGCAATACCGACCCGTTCTCGCGGTAAGAAGACAAAATTTGCCGCGCGTCGCGGTATCTGAACCATCCGAAGCCCTCATGCTCTTCGGATATTTTTATCTGCCGTTCTTTAGTTTCGGCAAGGTAGAAAATTACCGTTTTAATAATTCGTGTTTTGCCTTTGAAAAAAGCGTAGCGTTCATAGGCTCGGAAGCCTCGGCGAAAAATCAGATCTTTTTGCTGCAAACCGGTTTCTTCGCAGGTCTCCCTTACTGCCGCCTTAAAGCTGCTCTCGCGAACTTCGGGCGAATCTTCGCCTTCGGCCTTAACAAGCTCCAGGTGCCCTTTCGGAAAATTCCAATAGCGCCCGCCGTGATACAGGAACAAAAATCTTGGCCCTTCTCTGGTACGGCGGTAAACAACTATTCCTGCGGAGATTTCGTGTCGCGTGTTTGGGACCATACTTATGACTTAATCATTTTTTTCATCTTCTCTAGTGGCCAAGCGTTTATGACGTCGCTTCTCTTCGCCCATCCTCTGCGCGCTTGTGCAATACCATACTTTACAAACTGGAGGTGGCCGATCGCATGAGCGTCGGAGTCAATTGCGAGCTTGACGCCGGCTTCCACCGCCTTCCTGATATATTCGTCTTTCAAATCCAGCCTGTCGGGCAAAGCGTCAATCTCTAAGACCGTTCCGGTTTCCTTCGCCACCTTTATCACTTTATCCATATCCAAGTCGCATGGCTCGCGGCGGTCCAAGAGTCGCCCGGTCGGATGGAAAACTATATCCACATTTGGATTTCTCATCACTCTTATAAGCCGCTCGGTCTGTTCCTTGCGTGGTAGATTAAAATAAGAATGGACTGCGGCACCCGCCACATCAAGTTTAGAAAGGGCGCTATCGGGCAGATCGAGCGTCCCGTCTTTCAAAATATCGCATTCCGTTCCCTTCAGGATCGTAATCTTGCCTTTAAGTTTTTTATTCACTCGGTCTATTTCCACTCCCTGTTTGGTGAGCCGCGCTGGATCGAGTCCGTGGGCCATTGCGAGCCGCCTAGTATGATCGGTAATTGCGATATAACTGTATCCGAGCTTAGCCGCGGCGAGCGCGAGTTCCTCAATCGAATCAGAGCCGTCGGTCCAATCAGACTGAACCTGCAAATCACCCGCCAAATCGCCGTAGCCGATTAACTTCGGTAGCCGGTGGTTTTTGGCCGCCTCCAGTTCTCCCCAATCCTCACGCATCTCCGGCTCCACATATTCCAAACCGAGTTTACCGTATATTTCCTCCTCGGTCCGGCCGGCAATCGGCACCCATCCTTCCTTGCCGCGGCCCTTTTTATAAAGTCCGTACTCGTTCAACTTCAAGCTGCGCTCCTGCGCCATCTCGCGCATCGCGACATTATGAGCCTTTGAACCGGTAAAGTAGGCAAGAGCCGCGCCGTACGACTCCGCCGGCACTACCCGCAAATCAACATCCAAGCCGTTTTTAAATCTCACTGATGACTTGGTGTCGCCGCGCGCAATTATCTGCGCCACCTCCGGCTGGTTTACAAACACTTCCATGACCTTTTTGGGTTTAGTTGATACGACCAAGATGTCCAAATCACCTACCGTTTCCTTTTGGCGCCGGAACGAGCCGGCAATTTCCACTCTAGAAACACGCGGCGTCGCCATGAGACGCCCCTTAACGGTCTCTGCCAGCTCCGCTACTTCCCCCAACAGGAATCGGCCGGAGTGCCGATGGTAGGCCTCGATACCTTTCAGAATTTTTCCTTCTGACTTGGTCCCGAACCGCGGCAGGTTTCTGACCTTGCCGGTCTTCACTGCTTTCTCCAGATCAGCCAAATCCTTCACCCCTAATTTCTTATACAGGAGCTGAATAGTTTTTGGTCCAAGTCCCTCAATCTTGGAAAGTTCGGCTAGGTTAATTGGATGTTTCTTCTTGAGCTGCTCGTAATATTTAAGCCGGCCGGTTTTCAGGAGCTCCTCAATTTTCTCGGCGATCGAAACCCCCACGCCGGGTATATTCTCCAACGCTTTCAATCCCCCGCGCTCGTAGATATGCGCAACTTCTTCCTCCGAGCCGGCAATAGCTTCAGCCGCCCGCTCGTAAGCCCGCGGCTTGAACGCTACGCCCTCCATCTCGAGAAACTCGCTTATCTCCGAAATAACTTGGGCGATTTCCGCGTTCCTCATCCCGCCGCAGTGAAAGTTATATTTTCGCCTTTAAGTTCCGCCGCGATCTGCGCGCCGCGTTCGAGCGCTGATGACAAGATCATCTCCGAAAGCGGGCCGCGCACCTTCTCGGAGATGACGTCCCGTAGCGGCCGCGCGCCGAAAACGGGGTCGTAACCCCACTCCGCCAACTTCGCCACCGCCTCATCGGGGATTTTCAAGTCTATTCCCTTCTCATCTTTGAGGGTGCCTGTAAGCTCACTCACTTGGAAGCGCGCGATTTGGATGATATCCTCGCGGCTCAAGTTTTTGAACACGACCACGGTCATACGATTCAAGAGTTCGGGGCGGAAGATATCGGTCAACTTATCTTTAAACACGTCGCTTATTTCATCCATACTTTTCCCGCTCTCCAATTCGTTCTTGATGAAATCGGAGTGGGCGTTAGAAGTCGCGATGATCACCGTATTCTGAAAGTCCACCGTGCGCCCCAGACTGTCGGTCAAACGGCCGTCATCGAACACTTGCAGGAACAGGTTCAAAATATCCGGGTGCGCTTTTTCAAACTCATCCAGCAATACCAAGCTGTACGGCCGCTCCAGAATGGCATCGGTCAAAGTTCCTGGAATCGCGCCGTCGGGCGAGCCGATAAACCGGGCGACGCTGCCCCGATCTTGGTACTCTGACATATCAAAGCGCACCATCGCGCCTTCGGAACCGAATTGGATTCTCGCCAGAATTTTCGATAGTTCTGTTTTGCCCACGCCGGTAGGGCCGACAAAGAGAAACGACCCGATCGGCCCGCCTTTTCGGGTAAGACCGCTACGGTACTCTCGGAGCGCCCGCGACACGGCTTTCACCGCGACTTCCTGGTCCACGAAACGCTGGTGGATTATTTCCTCAAGGTGCAGAAGCTGCTCGCGCTCCTCCGAACCGGCGCGATGTAACGGAACTCTTGCTCGCCGCTCAGCCACCGCTTCAACTTCCTCACTGGTCACCACTTTGCCGCCAATACGGCTCACTTCCGACAAAGCCTCTTTAAGCAAATCGTCCGCCGAGGACGGCAACAACTTGTCGCGGAAGTAGCGCTTGGCGTACTGCACTGCGGCCTTAATCGCGCTGTAATTTATTTCCAATTTATAGAGACGCTCCAAGATTATGCTGTCATAAACCAGAATTCGTTCCGCTTCATCTTCGCTTACCTCCTCAACCGGAATAACCTGAAAAGCCGCTGAGAACACGCTATCAGTCTCGATCAGCTGCTTATGCTCCCTGGGATAACTTGAACCGATTGTTGGGAAATCATTGGAAATCACGAGCGGCAGGAGTGTGCTCGCCGCCGACAACTCCTTGGATGGCGCCGTGCGTGACAGGTTGTGAACATCTGGAATGTAAAGAATGATATTCCCTGCGCGGATAATCTCATCAAGCACATTCTTGATACGCTGCTGCAGCTCGCCTTGGTCAGCGCCGGCAACAAGGCTATTAATATCCAGTATGACCAAACGCTTGTCAAAGATGAGCGGAGGAACTTTGTCGTGCACGATCATATAAGCCAGATGGCTCACGATCGCCTCCTTGCCCGCGCCGGCTTCACCGACCAATAGCACGTTCGGCTTGTTCGGCCGCGAGAGGATGTCCACCATCCGTTCGTATTCCACTTCGTGCCCAATCAAGAATCCGATTTTCTCCGCCCGCGCCATATCAGTGAGATCAGCGCTGAAACCATCAAGAACTGGTGTGGGTCTCGCTGTCCAGGCGCGGTTCATAAAGCGGTGGCGGATGCCGTAAGACTCACTTGCAAATCCGCCCAAACTGGACGGCAGGCGGCTAAATCGCGAGAATGAACGGAATCGCCCGAAAATGAGCGCTTTTTCCAAATCGTCTGGGGCTATCTGGAAAAGGTCGAAAAGTTTCGTGACCTCCGGATCGCCCGTAGCCCCCAACGCGGCGAATAGATCGGCCGGGGTTATTTCACGAGCCTGTCCAGCCACGGCCTGCGCGAGGGCCGCGACCGATAGCCGCTCCATCTGACTGCGCAGTTCATGATACTCTATGCGCGCCCCCAAACTTCTCTCCAGATACTCCGCCAGCTTCGAACCGAAATCTTTTACAGACACATCAAGCCTCCGCAACGTCTCTTTCACTTCACCGTATTCCAATAAATCCTTGCCCAGGTGCAAATATGGGCGCCCGCCAAACATCCTCGCGCGGTCAAACGAAGTCAGGAATAAGTTCATCGCTTTGGGATTCATATATTCCGCGACGTTAACACCTCCCGCTCCCGGTAACGCCGATAGTGTTTTTTCGGCGTGGCGGAAGCGCCGCAGGCGGTTTATGAGATATAACGCAAAGAGTGCGCCTAGACACTCCATCCACGTCCGGCCGGAGATAACCAGGAGTATCGTTCCCGCCGTGAACACCGACACCCAGATACCGGAGATTACGCTGACTGCCGACCGCACCAATGGCGGCATTTCGATGCGCGGATCTTTGAGGTAAAAATTAAGAGGCTCCATGTGTCTTAATAGCGAAATAAACGAGTAGAAGCGGCGTGGCCGCCCACGCCGCATAGACACCCGCAAAGATTATCCAGAGCGCGGCGTAAATGAGCGTGCCCCCAAGAGCCCGCAACGCGCGGAATAAGAAACCCAACGTATACCCTATGACCGAGCGGTCTTGATATAGCGGCTGGAACATATAACGCAGAGTGACTTTCAAAGCGAAGATCTGATCCAAATTCTCAAAAGCGTTCAGGGCTGTATGGATAAAAATCTTGAAACCTCCAGCGTACCAGTCGTAAATGAACCAGATAAGACGATTAAAGAAGCGCGTGATAAGATATAAGAATGCGCCGGCAAAGCCGAGCTTAGTTTCAGCCATAGCTCAATTATAGCACCGCGCGCGCCACCTCCAGAGATGGATAAAAAGGAACTTCTAGGAAAACTCGCTAAAGAAATCGCGGCGGACGAACTGCTGCCGCTTCGGGGAGCGAATCTCGTCTTCGGCGAAGGCGATCCGGACGCGGAAGTTATGTTCATCGGTGAAGCTCCGGGTTACTACGAAAATTTGCAGGGCCGGCCGTTCGTCGGCCGCGCCGGCCAGCTTCTAGACACTCTGCTCCGCGAAATCGGCTGGGAACGCGGAAGTGTGTATATCACGAACATCGTAAAGCGCCGACCTCCCGAGAACCGCGATCCTCTGCCTGAAGAAGTCCGCTCCTACTATCCGTACTTAGAACGTCAAATTGAGATCATTGATCCCAAACTTATCGTTCCCCTCGGCCGCTTCTCGATGAACCTCTTTCTCCCGGACGCGAAAATTTCCCGCGACCACGGCAAGATATTCCGTAAAGGTCAAAGGCTTATTGTGCCGCTTTACCACACGGCGGCCGCCCTGCGCTCAACCACGGTACTGGAAAGCCTAAAAACCGACTTTACCAAACTCCCAGCAATCAAAAATAACTTGGACGAGCTCCTATCCAAAGAGGCCTCGCGGGACGAAGTCGCGCCAACTCCGCCAAGCGAACCCAAACCGCAACAAACGAAACTTTTCTAGACCGGACCTCTAAGGACCTCGAGGTCGTGGCGTTTCAGCTCCGCAAGCCCTTTAAAGTTATGGCTCTTTAAGATAAAGTGCGCCAGCTCAACTCTGCCCAAGAAGTGCGGGATTAGAACGTAATCCGCTCCGAATTCATAGAGCTTGCGTCCCTCCCGTTCGTTATCAGCGGTTAGAATAACTTTCGCGCCTGGGTTGCAAAGGCGTAACGCTTCAAGGATTGCAACATTGTCACGGAAATCCGGGCTGGTTGAAATTACCACCCGGGCGCCCTTAAAACCGGCGACTTCTTGGATATCTTGATCAGCGATATCGCCGTATAGCGCGACTTTACCTTGGCTCTTCAACTGCCTTACTATCGTCGGATCAAAATCAACCACCAAAACTTTCTCGCCCGCGGCTTCAAGCGCGAGGAGAATCGTGCCGCCCATCCGATGCGCGCCGACGAGAATCACATGGCCAACGAACTTCTCTTGCGGCAGCTCCTCTTCCGCCCTAGTCCTGCGCCGCTCGAACAGTTTAAGGAACGGCTTTACGAAACGGTAGACTTTATCGCCGTAGGTGATTAGGTACGAGGAAATGAAAATGGTAATCACACCGACTATGGTGACGAGCGAGACATCCGCAGCGTTGAGGTGACCCAATCGATAGCCCATAGCAATCAAAATCAGACTGAACTCGGAAATCTGCGCCATAGTAATGCTCGCCAAAAACGACGTCCTCGCGCGATAACCCAAGACGCTCATAATTATAAAAACAACAAGTGGATTGCCAACGAGCACGAAGAGGATAAATAGGATAAGCGGGACGGCCGCAATTGCTCCGAAGTTGAAAATCAATTTAGCCCCCAGACCGAAGAAAAATAACATCACGAAGAAGTCTCTAAGCGGCCTTAGACGGCTAGAAATCTGGAAGTGCTCGGAAGAGTTGGCGAGTGTAAGCCCAGCGACAAGCCCCCCAACCTCAATCGAGAGGCCCACGAGGGGCGAGGCTGCCAGCGCCGCCACTCCCAACGCCCAAGCGATGCTAAAAAGGTAAAGCAGCTCCTGCGAGTGCCCTAACCAATCCAACAATTTAGGAAGATAGCGCGAGGCGGCGAGTAAAATCGCTCCGAAGACAACGCCTCTCACCAGGCTAAGCAGCGTCCCGACCCATACCGGACCGCTTTGCGCTGATCCGGACAGCGCCAGGAGAATGAACATCGCCACAAAATCTTGGATCAAGAGCACCCCAACCACAATCCGGCCGTAGAGGCTCTTCAAATCTTTTTTCTCAGACAGAAGCTTGATAACGATGATTGTTGAAGAAAGAGTAAGCGCGGCGGCGATGTAAAAAGAGACTATAGCCCCGAATCCCAAAGCGTGGCTTAGGGCAAAACCAAGGCCGAATGTGATCACTACTTGACCAACTCCGACAATAATGGCGTGGGCTCCGACGTGGCGCAAATCGCGCAGGTCCATATCCAACCCCACGAGGAAAAGAAGAAAAGCTATCCCCAGCGACGATAGGCTGTCAATCACATCAACATTAAATTGCGCGGCGCTTCCGAACACACCCACAGCCAAACCGGCCGCGATAAAACCAAGCATAGTTGGTTGTTTAAAGATATGCGCGACGACGCCGCAAACCGCGGCTAAAATTACAGCTACGACTATTCCGGTAAAAAGTGCCATCAATCCAGTCACTTATAATAGTATCAGTGGTTGCTTTGTTAGTCGATAAGTCCGATTATTATGGAATAATGAGATCCAGTGTGAACATAAACTTCAATTTCAAGGATCTCAAGATAAACCGACTGATCAGATTATTTGTGATATCTGATTTATTGTTCTGGAGCGGATGGGGATTTATAACCCCGATATTCGCGCTCTTTCGGGATTGACTAACTAATATTAAAATGTTGTTATAAGAGTATTCCCTTCTAGGGATAATTAATCTAAAGGTCGAACTACCCCATTTAGGGAAACTTTAGAGCAGATTATCCCTTGAGGATGACCTGCTCTTTTGCAATTTAATAACTCGTCCTAGTGGTTAGGCATTTATCGTGCCGGCAACAAGGACTTTACTTTATGTTAAAAATCCTCGCATTGGATATAGACGGGGTCATTAACAAGAGTTCGCTTGCCAAAGCAGCGCACAATCCATGTATATCCAAGTTTTTGGCACAGATGCCACCTCTCAAAAAAGCGGCACTGGAAATCATTGAAGCGGGGGAAGTGTTCTTCAGGGTCAGGTACGAAAATAGCGATAGGATGAGCGTCATCCGGGGCAACTACGGCATACCCTATATAGGTATTATCACGGATCGCAGTGCTCGAGGACTCGCAACCGCGCTTGGGGAGCAAGACTACATTCTTGAAGGGATGGATTTCGTCCAAGTACGTAAGGGTATATTCAGCAACGCTGGCAAACTACGATATGGGCCGGAATTGTGGGAGGTAAAAGAAGTTAAACCTCACGAATTGGTGCTCTACAAATTAGCAGAGTTTGCCAAAGAGAAAGGAATCGCGCCTTACGAAGTCCTTATATGGGACGATAATCCTGAATTCAGATTCATAGCCAAGAGCCGTTTCGGCTTTAGAGTTTATCCAGATGACACGATAGACATAGGTGAGGAAAATCCTGTCTTCAGACAGCGCGCAATAGCCCCGACGTTACGTCGGGGCTATTTTATTTCAGAAATTTAAAATATAAGGAAGAAAAATCAACGCACCCACGAGAGCGGCGCCGAAACTGGCTAATAGCACTATTGCGGCCATTAAGTCTTTAATGATTCTTATCCTGTTGTCGCGTTCAGATGTTACAACATCCATAATCCTTTCAACTGTCGAATTAATAAGTTCCAAGATAAGCACGGAAAAAGTCGCGAGTAAAAGTACAACTTTTTCCAATCTTGAGGTGGGGAAATAAAACATAGCCGCCACTACGAGCGCAGCTATTACGAGCATTATTTTGAAGCTCTTTTCAAAAACCACTGTTTCTCTAAACCCATTAAGAGCGGCTCTGAAACTATTATAAATTTTCTTGGCCATTTAATTTCTTTTAGTCCCCTCGAGAGGAATCGAACCTCTATCCCAAACTTCGGAGGCTTGTGTCCTATCCGTTGAACGACGAGGGGGTCATTGGTGTGGGCTATAGTCTCAAACAACTTTCACTATCTCATAAAGTATACCGCCTAAAAATACCAGTATGATAAAACGCCCCCAATAACCTACCGGCTTTAATCGGTGACGCATAAGCACCACAAGGATGCTCTCAAGAGCCAAGAATACGCCGCCCACAATGCTTACAAACCAGATAAAGTTGTGACTATTATAAAAGTAAAGAGCAAGTGGCAGGAACACGACTACCATAAGAGCTGCGGCAGATGGAAATTTGAAGTCATATCTCAAAATATCCCGGGCTTCTAGCCCCAAGAAGAAGTAAGAAGTCCAGATAATAAATATACCCAAGGCGCCAATGAGACCCAAGACCCACGGCGCGATAAGTCCTATCCCAGAAACCGCATCCATACTTACGCCTCCAGGCGAGAGCCAGGTTATCGCCAAAACAAAAATCGCATAAACCACAGCTGGTATAACAGTGCCCAAAATAATGGCCGGCTTGAGTTTAGAAATATCTAAATTGTTTTTATCAAAATAGTCTCTCACGGAGGAAATAGCCGCTCTGCCGGCCAAAGCGAAAAGAACAACGCCGTAGGGCAAGAGGAGCGACGTAAAGCCCCGAACCGGTTTTGCAAGAAGCAGGAGCGACCTAAAATCAGTTTTAGCCAAGCCGAGAACAAACAAAACTACTACGATTACGACCATAGCCGCCGCTACAGCGAACTCAAAATTAGCCACCCTGCTTAAAGACATAGCGACGACTACACTGCCCATAAACCAAAAGAGAAGCGCCCCGACTACCGGAGGGAGCGCGGGCGAAACGAGCTTTATAAAACTTACGGACAAGATCAAGTAAATGGTGAGGGTTAAAAGGAGACCGCTAAGAACGGCTACCACGGATAACCACTTCCCCGCCCTCCCTAAATAAATCTCGGCGTAACCCACAAAACGGTGCCGGCCCGGCGTGCCGGCAATTATCTCTGAATACATAAGATGCACTGTAGAAAAAACGGCGGCAAAGACCGCCAAATACAAAAAGCCGGCCAGAAAACCAGCTTCCCTAAATACGTAAGGCAGGGCAAACATCCCCGCCCCAATAATGAGCGCGGACAAGAGCCCAGCCGGCAGGATAAGCTCTTTATACCTCTTCGAAAACTTGGTCACCTTCGCGCACCCGCTCTTTTACCTTAATGCCGACCTCTTGACCCTTCTTGGCCGCGGTTATGGCCTTGTGATCGTACTGCATCTCGGAAATCTTCTGATTAAAATCCGTGGTAGCTCCCTTAAATTGCACAGTGGCGCCTACCGGGACTTCTTTGGAAAATTTCACGATGGCCACGTTAATATTGCTGAAATAGTGGGTGACTGCGCCGATTGGTTTTGGCTCGTTAGTCTTGGACATTTTTAAGCTTTAGTCTCGACCTTTATTTATTTGATACCATCTTTGGCTTCCTCAATTTTGACGACCGCAATAAGTTTGTCGAGCAACTCTTTTGGATTGCTGCTCCACGCTATTTTACCTCCCATTTCCTCGGCGCGGCGCGACTTCTGAACAACCTCTTTTAATAATTCGTCAGTCTCCCAAGCTCCCTCCAAAACGCCAATCGGTTTTTTATCTTCAAAGGCGATGGTGAATTCGTTAATTGTCCCCATCCTGCCGCAACCCACAATCACCGCATCGGCGCAGCGCGTCAAAAGTAGATTTCTCCCGGAGTAGCCCTGCCCGGTGTACATAATTATATCGTGATGGTCTATCGGCAGATCGTAATCGCGGGTGTGCTCCAATTTTGAAGAAGCCGGCGAAATACCAATCACGATGCCGCCCTCCTCTTTCGCGCCTTTAGCCGCCCAGTACGGGAAACCGGTCGTCGCGCCATCCACCAACACCGCTCCGTGCCGCGCTATTTCACGCCCTAGTTCCTCCGCGGTCTCGAACGCCTCCTTGCCGCAGTGGCTGGTTTCAGCCGCCCCCGATACGCAGATTTTGTACTTCGGATAACCGTTTATCGGCACCATATATTCGGATTATAACACAACCTCTTCACCCACTCTCGGCACCTCGGCTTTCACGGCCAATTCATCGCGGACCTTAGTCGCGAAGATCTCACTGGGAGCCTTATCTCCGTGCACCACAAACACTTCCCTTAGATTATCTCGCGCCGGGGAGAGCCACTCCAAGAGCCGCGCTTGATCGGCGTGAGCGGAGTAGCCGCTTATAGCCGCGACTCGCGCGCGCACCGGCACCGCCTCGCCAAAAATTCTAACTTCCTTCGCGCCGTCCAAAATCTTCCGGCCGAGCGTCCCTGTCGCCTGGTAACCCACGAACAAAATGGTGTTTTTGGGGTTGGGGAGGTATTGCGCCTCATGCCGCAAAATGCGCCCGCCGTTGGACATCCCCGAGCCGGCAAAAATTATCTTTGGCGAAGGAGCGGCGCCGATGGTCTTGGAATCCTCTGGAGTAAGGGTGAGATGAATATCGGGGAAATCGAGTATCTTGCGGCTGCGACCCACGAACTTCTGCGCCTCCGAATTCAAATAGTCTGGGTAGGTCTCATATATTTTGGTCAAGCGTATGGCAAGCGGACTATCAATGAAAATCTGTTGCCGCGGCACGCGCCCATCGCTGGCCAGTTTGTCTATCTCATACAAAATCTCCTGCATCCGCTCCATAGCGAAGATCGGGATCATCAGTACCCCATTAGACCGGGCTGTGTCTTCAATAATGTCTTCTAGAATGTCACGGCGTTCCGCGAAATCTCCGTGCGACCGGTCGCCATATGACGACTCAATCAAACAATAATCCGTGTCCGGCGGGACGAGTTTACCCTCGGGGATGAGGGGCGGCTTCACATTCCCAAGATCGCCGGAGATAACCAGTTTTTTGCCTTCAGCCTCAACAATCACACTTGCAGACCCGAGGATATGGCCGGCATCCCGGAGCGAAACCTTAAATCCGCCGACCACCAAAGATTCATCATACTTAACCACCTTCCATTGTTTCACGAGCACATCAATGTCTGTCACCGAGTACAGCGGCGGCAGACCGTAACGCTTGGCCTCTCTCTTTAAAATATCCTCCGAATCCAGCAAAAGCTCGCGCGCGAAATCGCGGGTGGGAGCAGTGGAATAAATCGGGCCGCGGTACCCGGTTTTGATTAGCTTGGGCAGCATACCGGTATGGTCAATATGGGTATGGGTTATAAAAACCGCCTTGATGGTTTGGGGGTCGTACGGCAGGGGATCAAAGTTATGACGTTCACAATAACTTTCCCCTTGGAAAATCCCGCAGTCAACTAAAATGCGCTCACCTTTAGACTCAACAAGAAAACTTGAGCCGGTAACCATACCGGCTGCCCCAAAAAATTTCAGGTTCATAATTTTCTGTCAGCTAAAACCTCCTCGACTACTTTTCTGTCCGACCAAGGGACCCTCTTGCCGCGCGCGACGCGGATGTAAGGCTCGCTCCCCTTGCCGGTTATTATAACTGCGTCGCCATTCTCCACCAAAGAAATCGCCTTCTTTATAGCCTGCCACCGGTCCATTATTTCGTAAACGTTAGAAATTGGAAATTGTCCCCCCGAGGCGGATCCGCCTTTGGCGGAGAAATTGGAAATTCCAGATTTTATCTGGGATAAAATCTGGCTTGGGTTTTCATCAAACGGGTCCTCATTGGTAAGGATTATCTTATTGCAATACTGCGAAGCAATCTCTCCAAACTTCGGGCGCTTCCACTTATCCCTTCCACCGCCGGCCGCGCCCAAAACGCAAATTAATTTGTGGGGTTTCAACTCGCTTCGTAGAGTTTCGTAAACTGTTTTCAACGACTCCGGTGTGTGGGCGTAATCTACAACAACCGCGTAAGGTTTACTAACCACGAACTCCAGTCTCCCCGGCACGCCAAGAAAGGTCTTAAAAGCGTTTCTCCTTACGGTTTCTGAAATTTCTGCTGTTTTAAGCACCGCCTCGGCTGCCGCAACATTCCCGCGATTGAAGTCCCCCAATAGCGCCGGAGAAAGTTCATAGGAGGCGACATCTCTCTTGAAATAGCTTATTGCTTTGCCGCCGACAGCCGCAATGAAGTATTTTGCGCTCTCGTCTTCGCCGTTCACAAAGAAATATTTAGGCGACTTCCGGGAAAATTTCGCTACGTCGCGGAAGAAGTTTAGTTTGGCTTCGCGGTACTTTTCGAAGCTGCCGTGGGATTCAATGTGTTCCGGATGAAGGTTGGTAAAAACCGCGGCATCGAAGTCAATGAAACGGTGGCGGTACTGCCGCGCGCCTTCGGAGGTGACCTCAACAAGCGCGTAGCGGCAGCCGGCCTTGGCCGCTTTGTGCAAAAAACTCTGCAGAAAAAATCTGCCAGGCATGGTGTTACCGGAATCGTTCACGCGGGAATCGTCGGCTATCTTGATACGCACCGAGGATGAAAGCGCGGTCCTCCAACCCGCGGCTTCAAGCGCGGCATTTATAAGTTCAATGGTTGTTGATTTACCTTTGGTGCCGGTAACTCCGACTACAAAAAGTTTCCGCGACGGGTGGCGGTAGATGATTGCGCCTAGGCCCGCCAGCACAAAGTGATAAACTCGTTTCGCTGCGTTAAACGCCCGGCGCATTAGCCTTTCATTTTCTTTAGCGCGTCGCGCAGGCGGGCGCCGACATCCCTTATTGTCGGATTAATCTTCTCAACCGCCGACCTGGCTTGGTTGGACGAGTAACCCAAACTGCGCAGAGCCTCGTAAACATCGTCGTCACTCTCAAGGCTGGTTTCTCCGCCTCCTTTAGATATCAATTTCATTCTGTCTTTTAATTCAAGAATAATCCGCTCCGCGGTCTTGTGGCCGATGCCGGCGGCACGATCCAAAACATCGGCGTTGCCATTGGCTATCGCGGCGATGAGTTCCTCCGCCGGCGCAACCGCTAGAACGGCTATGGCCGAGCGCGGCCCGATACCGGAAACGGAGATTAATGCCTCGAAACAAGCCAATTCCTCGTTATCTATGAACCCGAACAGATCCAATGCGTCCTCTTTCACGTGCAAATAGGTTGAGAACGCGACCGCCTCGCCCAGAGCTGGCAATTTCTCCCGCGTCCGCAGGGAAACGAATACCTTAAAGCCAACGCCGCCCACTTCTACCACGGCAAAATTGCGTTCTTTAGCTTTAAGGATACCCGATAAACTGCGGATCATGTTGACAGTATTATAATATCACTTACCAGCCTTTTGACGCACTAGAGTTTTTACCCTATCGTTGAGTCAATGCTTACGCCGGAAACAATTTCAAAACTCAAAGCTAGGCTACTCGCGGAGAAGATCCGACTGGAGGGTGAAATCAACGATCTGAAAAAGATCGACCACGTCGCCGGTGCTAATCGCAGCGAAGAGGAGGTAGAAGAGGACGAACAAATTGAAAGTAATTCGAGCGTCGCGACCGATTTCGCTGAAAGACTGAATGACATTGGTTCCGCGCTCCGTAAAATATCGGGTGGGAAGTACGGCGTATGCGAGAATTGCGGCCGCGAGATAGAACTGGAGTTGTTGGAGGTAGACCCAGAGTCGCGACTGTGTAAATCCTGCAAGCGCTGATGCCACCGCACCTCGCGAGAGTCCGGGCGGCGGAACTGGATGGGATTGACGCAAGGCTTATAGACGTGGAAGTTGATTTGAATGTCGGACTCCACGCTTTTAATATCATCGGCCTTGCCGATAAGGCTCTGTCCGAAGCCCGCGAACGGGTCGGCTCCGCGCTCAAAAACAGCGGGACAAAATCACCAACTAAGGATAACCGCAAAATCACGGTGAATCTCGCGCCAGCCGACGTTAAGAAAACCGGGTCACAGTATGATCTCGCGATTGCGATCGGCTACTTGCTCGCCACTAACCAAATCAAACGTTTCGACACCGACGACAAACTTTTCCTGGGCGAATTGGGATTGGACGGCGGCTTAAGGCCGGTGGCGGGAAGTTTGAGTTTCGTGATATTAGCCAAGCGCCGCGGCATAGCGGAAGTATATCTCCCGCCGGAGAATGCCCGCGAGGCGCGGATAATTTCCGGCGTTAACCTTATACCGATTCCCAACTTAAGCGCGCTCTTGGATCACCTAGCCGGAGATGTATTGATTGAACCGGAAAGATTCAGTGAACCGGAACCGGCCACGTCGCACGGTGTGGATATTTCAGAAATTCGCGGACAGGAGGCGGCGAAACGCGCCCTTATCGTCGCGGCCGCGGGCGGCCACAACATCCTGATGAGTGGCCCACCTGGTTCTGGGAAAACAATGCTGGCACAGGCATTGATATCGCTCCTCCCGCCGCCATCTATTGAAGAAATGATTGATGTTTCGCAAATTTGGAGCGCAGCCGGATTGCTTACCGGTTCATACCTAGCCGCGCGACCGTTCCGCGCGCCGCATCACACCGCCTCGCTCGCCGCAATCGTGGGCGGCGGACAGAATCCCCGCCCTGGAGAGATAAGTCTCGCCCACCGCGGCGTGCTCTTTATGGACGAATTGCCGGAATTCCACCGCGATCTTTTGGAAGCTCTGCGCCAGCCGCTTGAATCCGGCCACGTCTCAATCGCGCGAGCCAAAGCCAACTTAACGCTCCCGGCGCGGTTCATTCTTGCCGCCGCGATGAACCCATGTCCCTGCGGCTATTGGGGTGATCCAGAGCATGAGTGCCGCTGCAGCGCGCACGAAGTCTTCCGCTATCAGAAGAAAATTTCGGGGCCGCTATTGGACCGGATTGATATCCATATTACCGTTCCGCGCATGAAAATTGAGGAGTTGCGCAGGCAACCTGATGGAAGCGCGGACGAATTAAGAGAACGGGTCGGCCGCGCCCGCGAGACGCAACTTCAAAGGTTCCGCGGCGCCGAGCTTAATATTTTTACCAACTCCGAGATGAGCTCCAAAGAATGTGAACGGTTCGCGGCTCTGACCGCCGAAGCCGACGCCTTCTTAAAAAATATTTTTGACCGCTCGCTCCTTTCCACCCGCGGCTACTATCGCATTCTGAAAACTGCACGCACTATCGCGGACTTGGAAGCGTCGCCGCGCACGGAGGTTAATCATATTGCGGAAGCCTTCCAGCTCAGGGTGAGAGAGGAATAGAATACCAGAATGTCTCACGGTAATCCGGGTAAACGTACCCAACCTCCGCTAGATTTGAGCCCGGCCCAGCGTGAAGCGGTGGAACACGGCGATGGCCCGCTTCTTGTGGGCGCAGGCGCGGGGAGCGGCAAGACCCGCACTCTGACCCAGCGGGTTATTCACCTTATAAAGAAGGGTGTGCCGCCCGGCCGGATACTCGCGATCACTTTCACCAATAAAGCTGCGGATGAAATCAAACGCCGGATTTACGCCGAGCTGCCGCCGAATCAGACCAGATCGCTCCCGTTTCTGGGCACATTCCACTCTTTCGGAGCAAGAATTTTGAGGGAGGAGGCTAAAAAGCTCGGCCGCACCGCGGATTTCACAATCTTTGACAACAGTGACTCGCTCCGATTATTAAAGAGGGTTTTGGAGAAGCTGAATTTAAACGCAGCCAGCCATCCCGCCGCCAAAGTCGCGCGCAAAATTTCCCGCGTCAAAACCGAGCGCGCCGACCCCGATGATTTAAACGAAGAAGACAAACTCATCTTCGAAGCCTACGAGCGCGGTCTCAAAAAACAGAACGCCTTTGATTTCGACGACTTGATTGAAAAACCCGTGCGCCTATTTGAGCGCGATAAGGCGGCGTTGGAAAAACATCGCTCGCGCCGCCTGTATATATTGGTAGATGAGTTTCAGGATGTTAACCGCGCGGAATATCTGCTTGTGAAATTACTTTCTTCGCGCCACCGCAACTTGAACGTTGTGGGCGATGATAATCAATCCATCTATGGTTTCCGCGGCGCGGATTTCCGCAATTTCCTAGACTTCGAAAAAGACTGGCCGGAAACGAAGGTGGTAAATCTTGGGGAGAACTACCGCTCCTCGGGCGCGATCGTCCGCGCATCTTACGGCGTGATTAAAAACAACAAGTTTCAGCGGCCAAAGGAATTATGGACGCCGAACGAGGTTGGTGCGCCAATTAGAGTCATCGCATCCGAAAACCCGGAGATGGAGGCAGAGACGACCACAAGAGAACTTTCCAAACTCTCCGAGGTCGGCGGCCCGGGCGCGATATCCAGCTCGGCGATCTTATACCGTACCAACGCCCAGTCTAGGGCGCTGGAGTCCGCCCTTTCTTTAGCCGGCATACAGTATGACATCTACGGCGGCTTGAAGTTCTATGAACGCAAGGAGGTGCGGGATATAGTTTCCGCCGTCCGTTACGCTGTAAATCCGAAGGACGAAATAAGTTTGGATCGGCTGAAAAAATCTTTCCGCAAAAAAGTTGGCGAGGAGCTGGCCGCCAAGCTCCCGCAGTTGGGGCGCGAATTGGCTTTGATGGAATTGGTCGGCTTCTTTATGAAAACGACCGACTATCTGCGTTACCTTACCGAAAAATTCGATAACGCCGAGGAGCGTTTAGAAAACGTGCGCGAACTTCTTAGCTTTGCCGGCACATTCTCCGGCGCGCCCGAGTTTTTGGAACGCGTTGCGCTCCTGCAAGATACGGACTCGCCTCGCTTACGCTCCGGCGAAGCGGGCAGGCCGGCAAGAGGGATTCCAGGAAACGGCGTAAAACTTATGACTATCCATCTCTCTAAGGGGCTAGAATTTGACAGGGTTTTTCTTGTCGGCGTGACTGAAGGGATACTCCCACACCAGCGCTCGTTTAAGACTCCGGAGGAATTGGAAGAAGAGCGGCGGCTGATGTATGTCGCGATGACTCGCGCCAGAAAAGAATTGATTATAAGTTTTTACGGTTCAGCGTCGCGTTTCCTTTATGAGATACCGCCGGAACTCATCGAATTCACGGGTTTGTCGGGAGAGGAGAATGGCCGCGAGATTTATATCTAGTCCAGTATACTATAATACTGATCAGTATTATAGTATACTGGGTATGTTATTGGAATTATCTTAGAAATATGGGGAGGAGATTAGGCCAACATTTCTTGAAGGACGAGCAGGCGCTCGCCAAAATCACTGCAGTTCTCAAGATCGGACCACACGACACCGTGATTGAAATCGGACCAGGCCACGGAGAATTGACACGGCACATTCTCGCGGCAAACCCGCGCAAATTGATAGCGATTGAGCGCGATCCGCGCCTTGCCGCCGCTCTGATAGATGCTTTACCAAACAATAAGCTTGAAGTGGTTGAGGGCGACGCTTTAAAAATCCTTCCGCAGCTCACTAAACCCTACACCCTAAACCCTAGACCCTATAAAGTAGTCGGTAATATCCCCTACTACATCACCGGTTATCTTTTAAGAACTCTGGGCGAGCTTGAACCTAAGCCCGAGCTGATAGTCCTTACAATCCAAAAAGAGGTTGCAGAGCGCGTATGCGCCGCGCCGCCGAAGATGAACCTGCTTGCCGCAAGCGTCCAATTTTGGGCCGAACCGAAAATAGAATTCGTTATCAAAAGCGGCGCGTTTTCTCCTCCGCCCAAAGTGGCGAGCGCCGTACTAAGACTCAAACCCAGCGCGATGGAAAACGTCGATGCCAAAGCATACTACCGGTTGATAAAAACTCTGTTCAAGCAACCGAGAAAAACGATTCTGAATAACATGATCCCATTTTATACAGGAAGTAGGAATGACTTAGAACGAACCTTTAAGCAGCTTAAAATAGACCCCAGTGATCGCCCCCAGAACTTAAGTGTGAGCAGCCTATGTGATATGATTAAGGCGATTTAATGAGTCTCTCAACTGGGGTTAAAAAGACGGGCACCATCTGTCTCCTCTCGGCTGTTTTAATAACGACAATCCCGATCGGTCTTGTACACGCCGCCGAGGCGAACCCACTAGCCAGTTTGCCGCCGAAATGTGATATTGACTACTCCAAATTTGTCGGCGACCTTGGCGAGTACGCCAAGGATTATCTCTTCGCTAAGGGGGGCCTTTTTGCGATCGACATAACCACCAGTTTACTAGAGAAAGTCCCTTATATAGGGGGGGCTTTTGAACCTATAGACCAGACAGTCGACGAGTTGGAAACCCAATGGAATAAAGCCTTTATCTGGGGAATTTATGCGACTTTTGCCAGCTGGCTTACGGGCAAGCTTGTCCTCGTAGCCCTATGGCTTAACACCACACTTACCAGCGATGCGCCGTTCGTGAAGTTCGGGTACGGTTTAATCCTCGGTATCGTAAACGTCGCGCTTATTATTTCTTTAATCATCGTCGCCTTCGGCGTGATGCTGCGCCGCAGCAAGTGGGCTACCCAAGGAACGGTGGCAAGAATTATCATAGCGGCGTTGCTTATAAATTTCACTATGTTCTTCGCCGGTACTGTTTTAAACGCCGGCACCGCGCTAACCAATAACGCGATCGTAGCCACCGAACCTTGCCTCGGAAGTTTCGTTAATAAATTTAACGTGGTAACGATCAACAGCCAGATCAGCAATGCGTTCGAAGCCGCCGCCGAAGCCCCCCAAATCGACAGCAATCTCCAAGAGGCCATAAAACGCCCGGACACCCTAAGTTGGTGGGATAAAATAAAGGCCGCCTTCAATCCCCAAACCTACGCCGAAGGTGTGAAGGGGGCGGTTATGAAAGTCGTGTCCGCCTTCCTGCAATCGTTATTTAGTATTTATATAGCTTCCCTGCTTGCTATAATCAGCGCCTTAACCTTCGCCGCCCTTTTTGTGTTCCTCGTGGTAAGATACGCCGTTCTCTCTTTACTGTTGATATTCGCTCCGCTGATCTGGTTGGGGTTAATTTTCCCGGGGATCAAACTAAAACTAGGGGAGGCTGCGGGCAACCCTTGGGGTTGGTGGTGGGGACAATTTCTAAAGTGGTCACTGTACGGCCCCTTGATCGTGTTTTCAATAGCCATCACCTCCCGCTACCTGGATTTTATAAGTCAAGGCGGAGCGGCTGATTCAAACTCATTCGTCTTCGTAGCCCAGCTGTTCATCGCCGTCATCTTCAGCCTTGGCGGTCTATACGCCGCTCAGAAAATGGGGGCAATGGGGTCAGAATACATCGGTAAAGGTGTCTCGGCTGGAGTGGGGTTCGTGGGAAAAACCACCCAAGGCTTCTGGATGAAACAGAAAATCAAGTATGGTGAGGACAGTATCAGAGGCAAGATAGCTGCTGGTTTTGAAAAGGCATCAAGCGCAAAGAGCGCACCTATGTCAACTATAATGTCAGCCGTTGGACTAGCAGCTCCGAAAGAAGATAAGGCCGAGACAGCGGAGGCTAAGAGGAAATTTATACTATCCGGGACAAAAAGGACGCCAAAAATAGTACTACAACTCAGCAATAGCGATATCAACGAGATAGCCAAAAGTGGTACCCAGGAAGATAGGCAAAAAGTTGATAACGCTATAGCTGCTTTGGCTAATATACACCTTGGTCCGAAAGAGACAATAGAGCACAATAGATTGAATAGATATATAACGAGCCTCACCAACAAGGGTGAGTGGTGAACTCACTGAAAATAAGCAGCGCCAATGGGTTTTGAGGACTTGCCTAAAGATATACAAGAATGGTTGGGGTCGGAGGAACTAACTGATAAGTTGGTTAGTCTAAGCGACCGTTACGGTCTGGGCTACAAACCGGCGCTTATACCAAGGTTAATATTCAACTTCGTATCTAAAAATGTGGGGGGCGATAAGCTCGCTAAAACCCTTGCAGAAAATCTAGGCACTAATAACGAGAAGGTAGGACAGCTTATTAAAGACCTAAAGGAAAATGTCCTTAGCTCCATTAAGAACTCGCTATCAAATATCGGTGTTGACGTCAGCTCAATAGAGCTCCGTGGGGACGTGATGAAAGGTCCACAAAATCAAGCCGTCGCGGCGTTACCGACCATTCAGACACAATCCCAGGTATCAGCCATATTACCAATCACAACCGCTAAGCCCACTGACGAACGAACCACCTTACTTAAACCCTCAATCAGCGAAACTCCTTTCATCCTCCACAACCACGAGGAAGAATTAAAGCCGCAAGCTGAAGCGGCACCGATAGAAACCTCCCCTCTTCGCCCGATGTTTTACAAAGCACCGACAACTTCACCACTAGTAGAAGAAAGAGTGCTTGAGTCTAGACCGATCGCGGCGCGGCTTGAATTGGGAGTTGAAACGCAACCCACACCGCCAGCCGCGCCCAAGATGTCCCGCACACCAGCACAGGAGGTTCGTCAGGTAAACTATTCAGAATTTCGCACATCTCTCAACAACCCGTTTGCCGGTACGCCAAAACCGAAAGAGAACGAGCAAAAGCCGGCGCAGGAATCTGCGGCCGGAACTGACAACAAGAACGAATCTACTAAAAAACCATCTGTGCCGGATACGAATGTGGTGAACCTTAAAGATCTCCCACTATGAAGCATCCCTTATGAATCCACTGATAAAAGCGTTAAAATCTATGGGATATGCAGTTTCAGGTCCCGCAATTCATTGAAACCGAGGATAAGATCGTTGGGCCGTTCACGTTGAGGCAGTTTTTGTATATTGCCGCGGCCACAATTATCACCTTCCTCTCGTATTTCGCGCTCGCCTTTTGGTTGTGGTTCATTGTTGCGCTGGTTTTAGAAGGCGCCGCTTTCGCCCTCGCGCTGCTGAAAATAAACGGGCGGCCGATGATTATTTTTGCCGCCGCCGCTTTCTCATACGTTTGGAGTTCTAGAGTATATGCATTCCAAGCACCCGTTGTGGCTGTTCTCCAGGCCACGCCAGTAACGGTCGTCCCGAAAATGAAAGCGGCCACACCAAGCATAGGCAAAAACCTGCGCAATCTATTAGATAAGCTTACTACTTCCAAAGAAGCCATCCCGCAACGCGAGCAACCGCTTCCAGACGTCCTGAAAGCCACCGCGCGTGAATCTACTAAAGAGCGCTACGAACTGATCAAGAAAATAACCGGCGAAGGTGAGGTCGCACGCAGAGTTGATTATCGCTAAAATGGACAGTGCTGGGCAGAATAAAACTCAAGATTTCGTTGGGGTAAAAACCATCAACGATGGAACGTTAGTCCTGAAAAACGGTGGCTTGCGGCGCATCATCGCGGTAGATGGTATTAACTTCGATCTCAAGTCTGAAGAAGAGCAGAATGTTATAACTTACGCTTATCAAAATCTTTTAAACTCGCTGGATTTCTCCCTGCAGATTTTCATTCACTCCCGCAAACTTAATATAGAAGACTACCTTAAAACCCTTGAGGAACGGCAGGAAGGTGAAACAAACGAGCTTATGAAAACGCAGATTAACGAGTACGTCTCGTTCATAAAATCGTTCGTTGAATCCAATGCCGTGATGACTAAAAGCTTCTTCGTAGTTGTGCCATTCGATCCGATTATCGTGCCCGGCCGGGGGGCAGCGTCTTCTTTGTTAGGTAAGGTGACTAAAAAGAAAGTGGTGGCTCTTCCGGCCACCGAGCCAGTGATTGATCCCAGCCACCGCGAGCAGCTGGCCCAACGTGTTGAGCAGGTTATCACGGGCTTAAGACAAGTAGGTTTGCGCGCGGTGGCGCTGGAAGACCCCGAGATACTCGAACTTTTGTATAACTTTTACAACCCTCGCGCCGTGGAAAAAGGAAAGGAGTTGAAACCGCGGGAGGGTGGCGGCGTTGAAGACGCCCTGGCGCCGCAGACGATCGAGGTTGGCCAAAGTTATCTCAAAATTGGCGATAAGTTTTCCAGGTCGTTTTTCGTGCTCAACTACCCGCGCTACCTATCAAGCGGCTGGTTTTCACCGCTCATAAACCTGCCGGAGCTAATAGATATTTCACTCTTTATACATCCGGTAGATACCTCGATAGCTTTGAGAAATTTGAGGAAAAAAGCGGCGCAAATTGAAGCCCAAATCATGGAGGCGCAAGAAAAAGGGTTAGTGCGCGATCCTGTGTTAGAAACGGCGCTGCGTGATGTTGAAAGTCTACGCGATTCATTGCAACAGGCGCAGGAAAAGCTGTTTGAGATAGGAATCTACATGACTATCTACGCCGATTCCAAAAAGGACTTGAATAAAATCAGCGCGGAGGTTGAAAATATTCTCCAGAGTAAACTGGTTGATGTCAAATCCGCAAGCTTCGAACAAATAAGAAACTACTCGTCTGTTACCCCGTTGGGGATAGACGCGATGAGTATCCATACCCCGATGAATTCCGGCCCAGCCTCGTCCATTTTCCCATTCGTGTCGCTCGACCTCACATCCGACAGCGGCATTCTCTACGGCATCAACCGCCATAACAACACGCTTATCATCTTCGATCGCTTCTCTCTTGAGAATGCCAATATGGTCGTGTTCGCGAAGGCCGGCGCCGGAAAATCTTACGCTACGAAACTCGAGGTTATCCGTTCGCTTATGATGGGTACGGATGTAATTGTGGTTGACCCGGAAAATGAATACCTCACCCTGGCCGAAGCGGTCGGCGGCACGGTATTAAAAATATCGCTCGACTCTAAAAACAATATAAATCCTTTCGACATCCCGGCTATCCCGGAGGATGAGGAACCGGGAGAAGTTTTGAAGTCACACATCGTAAACCTATCGGGGCTGTTAAAATTGATGTTGGGACAGATAACAGCGCCGGAGGAGGCGATGATTGACCGCGCGCTCACAGAAACTTACGCCTCAAAAGACATCTCGCCGGATAAGGATTTCAGCAAAGCTACGCCACCGCTACTTGAGGACCTAGAACAAATTCTACGCGAAATGGAAGGTGGCAAGGATATGGCGGAGCGGCTATACCGCTTCACCAAGGGGAGCTACGCCGGCTTCACCAATAAACCGAGCAATATAAATACCGCCAACCGCCTGGTTGTGTTCTCAATCCGCGATCTGGAAGACGAACTGCGGCCGATTGCGATGTATATCATCCTGAACTTCATCTGGAACTTGGTGCGCGCCGAACTTAAAAAAAGGATTATGGTTATTGATGAGGCATGGTGGATGATGAAATATCCAGACAGCGCTTCGTTCCTTTTCGGACTTGCGAAGCGCGCCCGCAAATATTATCTGGGGATTTCAACTATCACCCAAGATGTTGAGGATTTCTTGAGTTCGCCTTTCGGCAGGCCGATCATCACTAATTCCTCACTGCAACTGCTTTTGAAACAGGCGCCGGCGACGATTGACCAGACAGCCAAAGCCTTCAATTTAACGGACGTTGAGAAAAACTATCTGCTTGAGACTGACATCGGCCAGGGTCTGTTCGCCGCCGGCCTGAAACATGTCGCGATCCAAATTGTGCCGTCCTCGCTGGAAAACCAAATAATCACTACCAACCCGGAGGAAATACTTGGTCGGACGAGTTATAATAATAACAACACGCAATGAGCCCATTAGACAGTCTAGCGTCTGGTTTGAACATCCCTGGCGGTTTCGGCAACATCCTAAACTGGGCGATCGGTATCGGCGGGTTGTTGGCCCTAGGAGTGATAATCTACGGCGGGATTCTGCGTATAGTCTCGGCTGGCAATCCTTCAATGCAAGAAGAGGCTACTAAATGGATTAAGGCTGCAATCTATGGCCTCCTACTCCTCTTGGGAGCGTATCTGATCCTGAACACTATAAACCCCGCGATTCTCGGCAAGTAATCTGTTATTCCCCGACCACTTTAACTATAACGTAGCGATCCCTACCCTCACCAATACTTTCAGTTGTTACATCCGGCCGCATCGCAAGTTCGGTGTGCACCAAACGCCGCTCATAAGCGTTCATCGTCGGAAGAGGAACTGGTTCTTTCGCGGCTACGGCTTTGCGCGCGGCGGCGCGCGCAAGTTCAACGATCAGATTCTCACGCTCCTTGCGGTAATTATTCACATCCACAATCAAGGGACTGACTCCAAAATGCTTAGCGATGAGTCTAGAAACACGGTTTAGGTTCAAAACTAAATCGGGAACGCGCTCGGGGGTAAGAAACGAATCGTTGATGATAATAGAAACAAGTTTGTGGCCGATACCTTCCTCAAACACCGCTTCACCGAAGCCCATCAAATTAACCAGTTCCTTTAGGTGATTTGTAAATTCTTCCATCTTGGCGCAGTCGACGGTTCACAATAAGCTGCTGGATCACTGAAAATGCGGTGAATACCGTCCAGTAGAGACCCAGAGCGGCAGAGAGGTTCCAAAAGATAACTAATGTTATCACCGGACCGATAAGGGCCATGTTGCGACCCAATTTTTCGGCCTGTTCGATCGGGGCGCCGGGCTCATGCTCCGGCATCGAAATCTTCGCCTGGACGTACTGCAACGCCGCTGCTAAAAGGATTATTACAATATTGGGCTTGGATAAGTCAATGATCCCCAATAATGTCGTGTTCAATGCCGCTGGCGCGGCGAGAAAGGGATAAATGAGCCCGGCGGGCTGATAACTAAAGACTCCGCGCAGAACTTGATAAAGGGCGATTAGGATCGGTATTTGGATAATCAGAGAGATAAACGGTGTGAACGGGTTAACTTCGTGCGCCCGATACAGTCCCATAAGCGCCTTGGTTTGCTCTTCTTTATTATCCTTGTGTTTTTGTCGGACCGCCGCTATTTCTTTTTGAAGTTTCGGCGCCAATTTTTGATAGCGGGCAGTCGCGTGGAACAACGGCCAGAGCAGCAACCGAATTGCGACCGTTAAGAGGATTATAGTGATGCCCAAATCGTGGAATGCCGCGAATTGGTAAATCGCGATAAGCGCGTTGAAGACCGGGCGTATAAGTACTTCGTTAAAAAATCCTGCCATATTTCTCCAGTTCTTGTTTTAATTCCATCCGCGGGAGCGACGCTGCTCCGCCGGCTACTATAATTACAATGTCTTTGTTTTTCTCGGGGAAGTTATTCCAAAATCCTCGCCGATTGCCGAAGAATGCCATAATAACTCTCCGCAGTTTGTTGCGCTTCACCGCCGATCCCATTGACCTCCCGATTATAACCCCTACCCGATTGTAAGAAACGTTGTTAGGCGCGACTTTAGCCGCAAAGTTTTTTGTTCGCAACGCAACTCTGGAGTTTTTAGGAAAGTATTTGATTGGTACGCGCCGGTTTTTGGGGAGCATTATTCTCCAGCCACTAAACAGTCAGCTTGCGGCGGCCTCTCGTCCGCCGCCTTTTAATCACATTGCGCCCACCAGGAGTGCGACTCCGTGCAATGAACCCGTGCGTCCGGGCTCTCTTTCTCTTATGCGGTTGTCTAGTGACAGACATTTAAAGGACTATAACCTATTGCTACTTTAAAATCCATTCAGATCAAGTAATTTGACGCTACTAACAGGTTATACACAGCTTCCAATATGCGCGACCGGTTTGACGGAGTTGTTTTATCCGGTAAGATAGAGTTTGCTTAATCCTATGGGGAAGGAAGAACTTTGGCAGACGGTGTTATCGGAGATTGAGCTCCAAATTTCCAAGCCAAACTTTATGACTTGGCTTAAAAACAGCCGCTTAATTGAGAACAACGACGGTTCGGCTCTGGTGGCTCTCCCAAACCACTTCGCCAAAGAGTGGGTTGAAACAAAATATCACAAACTTATCTTAGGCATAATTCGCAATCACGATGGGACGGTGCGCAAAATAGACTACGCGGTAGAGGGTAGTTTGGTTAAAGTCCCATCAAAGTCCAGAACTTCTGTTGGGAGCCTCGACGAAAAACAACTTGCTTTCCAAGAAATGAAGGTTGATCCGGAAACCAACTTAAATCCCCGCTATACAATGGGGTCGTTTGTAGTCGGGTCGTCCAACGAGCTTGCCTACTCTGCCGCAGCTGCTGTGGTCCAGAGTGTCGGCGTGAAATACAACCCGCTTTTTATTTACGGCGGGGTAGGACTTGGTAAAACCCATCTTATCCAAGCGGCGGGGAATGAGGTAAGGTCGCTCTCTCAAGGAAAAGTAAAAGTTAAATATGTCACTTCGGAGAAATTCACCAACGATGTCGTTTGGGCGATAAGAAACCGGCGGGTTGAAGATATTAAAAATACCTACCGCACGACCGACGTACTTATAATCGACGATATCCAATTCATCGGGGGCAAGGAAAAGACTGAGGAGGAATTTTTCCACACCTTTAACGCCCTCTACGAGCAGAATAAGCAGATTATCATCTCGTCCGACCGGCCGCCCCGGGCAATTCCTACTCTTGAAGAGCGGCTGCGCTCACGTTTTGAGGGTGGGATGATCGCCGATATAGGGCTGCCGGACTACGAAACTCGTGTCGCGATTATAAAAACCAAACTCCAAGAGCGTGGCGCCGCGGTGGAAGACCAAATCGTTAACCTGATAGCCAAGCGCTTCCAGAGGAATATTAGGGAGATTGAGGGAATTTTGAATAAACTTATCTTCTACCAGTTAAATTATCAAAAACCGGTTGCCCTTTCCGGTGTCGAGAAGATAATCAATGAGGCTATTGAGCGCGCAAAACCCAATATTACGCCAGCCCAGATAATTAAAGCTGTGGCTGGTTTCTTTGAGATTTCCCCAAGCGACCTCGTCGGCAGGGACCGGAGTAAGGAATTTATTGAGCCGCGGCAAATCACAATGTATCTGATGCGTGATATGCTTAATATGTCGTATCCTTATATCGCGAGTAAAATAGGGAACCGCGACCACACCACCGCCATCTATTCCTTTAAGAAGGTTGATGTTAGTATCGGTAAAGACCCAATCTTAACCGATAAGATATTAATGATTAAAGAAATTGTTAATAAGGTGTCATAAAACATAGTATGAGATTTAAACCACAATCAAAAGAAGGGGAACTTACTAACAACTTTCACTAAGAAATCTACAAGTTATCAAGTCCGTTGAAACCAAAAAATACCAGATTAAACCTAAATAAAATAAGTGTTATAACCAGTATCCACCACTACTACAACTACAACAAGATATAAATATTAATTTAATGAAGTTAGTTGTCCTAAGAAATAATCTCAAAGCCGGTCTGGACACAGTCGGGCGGGCCGTTGGTGCTAATCTTAATTTGCCGATCCTAGGCAATATTCTCGTAAAAGCCGAGTCCAACCAAATAAGATTCTCGGCCACCAACCTTGAAATGGCTATTACAAAAACGATCTACGGGAAAATTATTGAAGACGGTGTGACAACTGTCCCTTACAGCGTTTTATCAAACATCATTTCCAACCTAGTAAGCGAGCGGGTGAATATCGAGACTAAACACAACAATTTACTAATAACAACCGACAGCTATGAAGCAACTCTTCAGAGCACGCCGGACAACGAATTTCCGATCATCCCAAAACTTAAAGAGAGTAAAGAACTTATAAAACTAAACTCCACCACCCTTAAGGACGCGATTAATAAAGTTATTGTTGCCGCCGGCATCTCGGATTTAAGGCCGGAGATAAGCGGGGTTTTATTAATCGGAGAACAATCGGTTATAAAGTTGGTTGCGACCGACAGCTTCCGTCTAGCCGAAGCGAGAATAGTCAAAAATCAATTCACCAATACATTTGAACAAGGTGTAAAAGCAATCATCCCACTAAAAACAACTCAAGAGGCGTTGAGGGTGATTAAAGACGATGAGGAGGTGACTATTAGGATTGATAACGGTCAGATTTTATTCCAAACAAGTGACACAGAGGTTGTCTCAAGATTAATCGACGGCAAATTCCCAGATTATGAGGCTATTGTTCCAAAAAGCGTTGATACGGAGATATTGGTCGGGAGAGATGAATTTGCTGGCGCCGTAAAACTCACCGGATCATTTACTTCTAAAGTGAGCGATGTGCGAATAAAAATAAAAGACAAAAAAGCCGTCGAGATTTATTCCAGCGATATTTCCCTGGGTGAGAATAATTATCTTATACCCGCCAAAATAACCGGCGAGCCGATGGAACTTGCATTTAACTGGCGATATCTCTTGGATGGGACGAAGACAGTGGCCGGTAAACAAATTATTTTAGGTTTGAACAATAATAACAAGCCGGCGCTCATAAAATCCCCAGGAGATACATCGTGTTTTTATGTTCTTATGCCGATAAGGCAATAAAAATATCACGGCGCGTAATATTTTTTATTTGGTTCGCTCGGCCGACAAAAATAGTTTGATAACCATTTTTGCGGCCTCGCTGCCAA
>CAYZNQ010000002.1:0-20229 GCA_964479925.1 uncultured Candidatus Saccharibacteria bacterium
GCGAAAAGAGCTGGGCGAAATGCGTTCGGACTAATTCAAGAATACAGCACAAAATTGATTGCATACACCAGCCGCGAATGATAAAATCGCGGTAGAGGGCGTTTATGCTTGGGACTAAATAAGGCCGCGGTAGCTCAGTGGTAGAGCGCAGCTCTGAAGAGGCTGGCGTCGGGGGTTCAATTCCCTCCCGCGGCACAAAGACAAATTAGATAATACCTTCCGATGAAATTTTTTAACGTCAACATCACTTCCAGAGAGTTTAAGATGAACAGGGTTGTGAAATTCTTCATACTTTCTGATTACATCTTCTGGAGCGGATGGGGAATAGTGAGTCCGGTGTTTGCTGTTTTTATCCTCCAGAAAATAGGGGAGGCTAACGTGTTTACGGTCGGCGCCGCGGCCGCAATTTATTACATTAGTAAAGCCTTGTCGGAAGTTCCGATCTCGGTTTATTTGGATAAACACGATGGGGAGAAGGATGATTTTTACGCTTTAGTTCTGGGGCTTTTAATCGGGGGATGCGTTTCGCTGGCATTTTTAGCAGTGAGGAGCATTACAGGGCTTTTCTTGGTTATGGTTGTCCAAGGGATCGCTTTCGCCCTTTATTCCTCCTCATGGCCTACGATGTTCTCCCGCCATTTGGACAAGGATCACTACGCCCTTGAATGGACGCTCGATCACTTTGGTATTGATGTGCTTTCGGCTGTGGCGGCCTTCTTAGGTGGCGGTATAACTCTCATTTTTGGTTTTAATTTTGTCTTCATAGTCGCGGCTATATTAGCCTTTATCGCCGCTGCTGTCCTATTTTTCGTGCCGGACTTGATATTGCCGAAAGATACGTTGAGACAGCCGATATTAAAAGATCACACCGGCCCCATAATCGGAAGGTAGGAACTGGCTGTATAAATTAAACAAATTGACCGTCTGCGTTTGGCTGGCGTAAGCTTAAGCTTGGATGGTGTCTATGGTGTAATGGTTAGCACTAGAGCCTGTGGACATTTCGGAATCCTGTGACTTGACGCGTTGTGCGGTTGGTTAGAAAATTAAGTATGCCTGTTGTGAGGTGTAAGTTATGTAATCGGCGGTTTTATGCGAAGCCGAGCTGGATCAAGAGTGGAGGGGGTAAATATTGCTCCAGAAAATGCCAGTACGCCTCGTACAGGAAGGGTAGAGTAGTAAGCTGTTTTATATGTGGCAAGAGGGTTTATAAATCACCGCGGTATCTGAAGAGAGCAACAAAGCATTTCTGCAGCAAGTCTTGTCAAACAAAATGGAGGAACACGATTTTCATCGGTTCGAAACACGCGAACTGGAAAGAAGGTCGCTATGCTTATAGAAGTGTTCTAAGTCGGCATAAGATTCCACGGCTATGTAAACTTTGTAAAACAAAGGATAGTAGGATTTTAGCTGTCCATCATATAGATATGGATCACAGTAATAATCGGCTAAGTAATCTCGTTTGGCTGTGCCATAATTGCCATTTTCTTGTTCATCATTATGATATAGAAAGGAAGAAGATTATGGTGCCCGTAGCTTAATGGTAAAGCTCCGCCCTGTGGAGGTGGCTACGTGGGTTCAATTCCCATCGGGCACCCAAGATTTTATCGGACAGACTGTGCGGCCCTTTAAATGGCTATTCGGTTCGAATCCCGTTAGACATCCCAAATAAGTCCTATATCGAACCCCACGATAATTTCGGAATCGCCGTCTTAGGCGACTTGACAAAAGCGCCGTTATGGGCATATACTCATAATAGTGATGGCGCAAAATAAAGGTCGGCGTCATCCATTAAGTAATTCTTTAAAATAAAGATATGCCAAGATTTAACGGAACAGGTCCTCAGGGTTTCGGTCCCGGCACTGGCTGGGGCATGGGTCCTTGCGGAATGGGCATGGGATGGCGGAGAGGATTCGGTCGTGGATTTGGTAGGTTCTGGAAGTTCGGTTCTCAAATACCCAAAAAGGATGAAAGAGGGATGTTAGAGGAAGAAGCCGGATTTTTAGAGGATAATATGAAAGACCTTGAAGAAGAACTGAAAGCAATCAAGGCGCGCCTTGCCGAGCTCCGGTAATAATGCGATATCAAAAGGCCGATTCACCAGATCGGCCTTTTCGATTATAATACTTCAATAATTATGGCACGACCGTTTAAACCGCGCTGCGTTGATTTCGACCCAAGCGTGACCTATTTTAAACCAAGAGCAATGCCCCTTTCTAAACTGAAAGAGATAGTTCTCCATACCGATGAACTTGAAGCGCTGCGGCTTTGCGATTTAAAAAATCTTGATCAGATCGATGCGGCTAAAAAACTTAAGGTATCAAGAAGTACCCTCCAGCGGATTTTGTCGTCTGCGAGAAGAAAAGTCAGCGAGGCGCTCATCAAAGGGAAAGCGATAAAGATAGAAAAAGGGAGATAGTCGAATGGAGCTATTCTAATGTCGTCCACGATTTGACCCAAACTTCATGGATTTCTCGCGCGATGAACTGGCCCGCCTTCGCGGTGCCGTAGCCCGCTATGGCGAGGCGGAGGCCCGCGGGGGTATATTCTCGTTCTATAAACCGAAGGGGCCGACTTCACACGCCTTCTTAAATCAAATACGCAGGCTTATCGGCGTTCAACACATCGGCCACGCCGGCACGCTCGATCCGTTAGCTTCGGGTGTTTTAGTGGTGGGCATCGGCGCGGAATCCACTAAGCGGCTTTCTGATATAGTGGAGAAAGAAAAAGAATATATCGCGAAAATAAAATTCGGTTATGAAAGTTCGACCGATGACGAGGAAGGGGAAAAGAAAGAAATAAACCCTTTACTAAAACCCTCTCGAGCGGAGATCGAAGAAACGTTTCTCAAGTTCATCGGTAACATTAAACAAGTGCCACCCGCGTTTAGCGCTGCTAAAGTCCGCGGCGAGAGAGCCCACAGACGCGCTCGTCGCGGCGAAAAATTCAATGTCGGTGCGCATTCGGTTGAGATAAAGGAAATAAAAATTATCGATTACAACTTTCCGTTTTTGACGCTCTCCGTTACTACCGGCCCGGGAGTTTACATCCGTTCGCTCGCGCGCGATCTGGGGCGCGAACTGAAAACCGGCGCATACCTTGCCGAGTTGGAGCGCATAAGAGTAGGCGATTTCACCGCGGATCGGTCAATTCGTCTTTCTTAGTCTTTATTCGTCTTGCGCTTCAGTGGCTTCACTCGCGCACTTAGCCGCAATGGTCTTATCCTTGATTTCTTTGAGGAGCTTCTTATCCCCCTTCAATTTTAGGCGGACATTATCGAAGCCGACGCCTAGTTTCTCTTCACCCAATGAATAACTCGCGCCGGACTTTGTGACCGCGCCATACTTCACGGCGGCGTTTAAAACATCGCCTTCATAGGAAATGCCCTCGCCATACATAATATCAAATTCCGCTATCTTGAAAGGCGGCGCAACTTTATTTTTCACCACTTTTGCCTTCACGCGGCTCCCCACCACCTCCTCACCTTTTTTTATCTGGGCGATACGGCGGATATCGATCCGTACCGAGGAATAGAATTTCAGGGCGCGGCCGCCGGGTGTTGTCTCTGGGTTACCGAACATTATTCCGATTTTCTCACGAAGCTGGTTTATGAAAATTATCGTGGTCTGGCTCTTCGCGGCCAAAGCTGCGATTTTCCTCAAGGCTTGAGACATCATCCGCGCTTGCAGTCCCATGTGTTGAGCCCCCATCTCGCCTTCTATCTCTACTCGCGGCGTAAGAGCGGCTACGGAATCAATAACTACTATGCTTATCGCGCCCGAACGCACCAGACTTTCTAAAATATTTAGCGCCTGCTCGCCATTGTCCGGCTGGGAGATGATAAGTTCGGCTGTCTTAACCCCTATTTTCTTGGCGTATTCCGGATCGAGCGCATGCTCCGCGTCTATGAATGCCACCTTGCCGCCCTGCTTTTGGGCTTCGGCTATGACATGCAGCGAAAGCGTGGTCTTTCCGGAACTTTCCGGTCCGAAAATCTCGATTATCCTGCCGCGTGGCAGACCGCCAACGCCTAAAGCCAGATCTAGCGAGAACGATCCGGAGGGGATCGTTGCGATATCCACTCTACGTACCTCGCCCAAGCGCATTACGGCTTCCTCGCCGTATTTCTCGCGAAGCGCCGCGAGGAGTGAGTCTAATTCATCCTTCTTTTCTTCTTTCTTTATCTCTTTGATTTTAGGCATTATTGGTTTGTTGGTTGGTAAATTACTTGTTTGGTTAATTTTGTCTCCCGGCCCAAAAATCTTTTGACGTCTAATTCGATAGTGTTTGACCCTCTGTCTAATAATACGTCTTTTTCAAACGAGCCGTCGTCTGCTGGGTAGACCACTTCGCCGTTTACGGTAAGCCGGTCGCTTGCCTTAATCTTCCCGGTCACGCGAAGAAGGTTGGTGTCGATTGTCGCCGGAATGTTAACTTCGATCTGCGGCGTGCCGATAATGTCGCTGAAGCGGAAAATAAAAATTCCCAGGAGGATTACAATAATAACTATTGCGAATACCAATCCGCGGTTCTTTTTTAATGGTTTCAGAGCGAAGCGATTTACTGGCAGATTGTCTTTCTTGCCGGAGCTGGGCAATTCAGTCGCGGCGCTGTAGCTCTCTAAGAGCACTTCCGGTTCTATTTCAAGCGCCACAGCCATTTTCATGAGATAGCCGCGGATGTACGGCTTGGACGGCAGTCCGCGATATTCTCCCTCCAGTAGCGAGTTCACGAACCGGAGCGGAATATTGGTGGCGACAGCAAGTTTTTCGGCGGTGAGCCCACGCTGGGTGAGTAAATCCTTAAGCAATTCAGAAAGAGTTGTTTTGTCACTCATCGCCGTTCCGTTCCATATATATTTCACGCGGTTTGGCTCCTTCGCCTGGGCCGACCACCCCCCGCGCCTCCATTATATCAAGCAACCGCGCCGCCCGCGCGTAGCCGACTTTTAGGCGCCGCTGCAGGAGAGAGGCCGAGGCTTTCCCGGCGTTTTTTACCACCTCTACCGCCTCATCGTAGAGCTCGTCATCGTCGCCTCCGAACTCGAAAGAACCCGGTTCGCGATCCAGGACCGCCTCCACTTTTTCGCTAAAACCATTGCCGCCTTCCACGGAGTTTTTGCCGTGGATAAAATCAATTACCTTGCTTGTTTCTTCCTCGCTTACGTAGGCGCCCTGAATCCTTTTCGGTTTGGATAAATCGCCCGAGATGAAAAGCATATCACCGCCGCCCAACAGTTTCTCGGCGCCGGCTGCATCAAGAATGGTTCGCGAATCCACCTGGCTTGCGACCTGCAGCGCTATTCGCGCGGTGATATTTGCCTTGATAAGGCCGGTGATTACATTGACCGATGGGCGCTGGGTTGTTACTACAAGATGGATGCCGGTCGCCCGCGCCATCTGCGCGAGGCGCACGATGTAGCTTTCAATCTCGCGGCCGAACGCCGCCATTAAGTCCGCCAACTCGTCGATTACGATAACGAGGTATGGCAGCGGCTCATCCCGATATTTTTCGTTGTAGGATTCAATGTCGCGTTTGCCGGCTTGCAGCAATGTTTCGTAGCGTCGCTCCATTTCCTCAACGCCGAAGCGCAGAGCCGAGATTGCCTTCTTACCCTCGGTTATAACCGGCGCGGCCAGATGCGGAATGCCGTCGTAAATTGAGAGCTCAACCCGCTTGGGGTCAATCAGAATCAATCGCAGGGTTTCAGGAGAGTTTTTGTAGAGAAGCGAGATTAGGAAAGAGTGGATCATCACTGACTTGCCGCTCCCGGTAGCGCCGGCGACCAAAAAGTGCGGCATCTTTGAAAGATCGGCGAATATAGGCTCGCCGGAGACATCACGTCCGATTGGAAAAGTGAGTAGGGCCGAGTTTAAAAATTCGGGATATCCCAAAAGGCTTCCTAGCCGTACGATACTTGCTACCTTATTCGGTATTTCTATCCCGACCAGCGATTTTCCTGGAATCGGAGCCTCAATGCGGATTGGGTGAGCGGCAAGCGCGAGAGACAGATCCTGGTTTAACGCCGTTATGCGGGACAATTTGACGCCTTCGGCGGGTTTCAAGGTGTAGCGGGTCACTTTCGGCCCGATGGTTATCTCACCCATCTCAACCGGTATGCCGAAACTTTCCAACGTGCGCTTGATAATATTCGCGTTCGCCCTCAAGTCGCCCACAGTCGGCTTCTCGCTAAATGATTTCAGGAGATCTAACGGCGGGGGGACGTAGGTTCTGCTTTTATACGGCGCAACTTTGGGGAGTTTCGTTTCATCTACCCGCGGTTCTTTCTTGCCTTCCTTCATCTCCGGCATCACACCAGAAACTTTTTCGGCCTGGGCATCCGCCGGGATCATTACGTTAGGCATTTCGAATTGTTTAACTTCTGCTTCTGCTCCCTTCGCTCCTTCAGCCTCCTCAACTTTCTTTAGTGCGACTCTTATCGGAGTATTCAGCGTAATTAAGATTGCGGCGACGCCGACCGTCAGGTTTATTACGAGCGATGCCCAATAACCGAAGAATATTTGGATACCGCCAAGAAAGTTGCCGGCTAGTCCGCCATTGCCGGGAGAGAGGATATCAAGCGTTCCCAACCCAGCGAGTACAAAGAGCGTCGCGCCCAAGAAAGTGACCCCGACAAATTTCGGCCGTTCGCTTTTTATGAAAAAGTTAACGGCCATAAGAATAAGCGTTGTAGGAATAAGGTAGTAGCCCCATCCTAGGAGGGTGGAGAGGATATTGAAGGTGAATTTACCCGCCGGCCCGGCGTAACCAAGGCTTCCCAGAATCAAGATGGCTGAGATACCTAGAAAAATTATTGCAAGCACGCTCGTCTTGGTCTCGGGATGCAGGCGTGGCTCGCTCTGAATTCCACGCCAGCGTTTGGAGCGGTTCTTCTTAGACATCGTTACTCCTCTACTTTAACAGGAAGAAAGGGCGTAGTAAAATTAAAAATAAGTGGATGGATAAAGGAATTTTTCGCGCTTACGACATCCGCGGGATATACCCCGAGGAACTGGATGAAAGATCAACATATGTTCTAGGCCGAGTACTCGCTTCGCGGATTTTTAAGAGAGGGAAAATAATTGTTGGACACGATGTGCGTTTAAGTTCGCCAGCGCTCTATCGAGCTATTCTAAGAGGTCTAAGGAGCGAGTCGTCGGGTTCGAGAATAGTGACTGCCGGCTTGGTTACCACCCCGATGCTGTGGTTTCTGGTGCATCGTCTTAAAGCCGCTGGCGGCGCGATGGTTACCGCCTCGCACAATCCAAAAGAATATAATGGCCTTAAAGTTGTGCGTGGAGACGAGACGTTAGTTTCCGGCCGCGAGATATTAAAGGAGCTCGTGGCCGGTGGAATATTAAAGTGATGTTGTTGAAAAACTACGGAGAATTTTTGCTGGGACACTTGAAGCTTAAAAGAAAACTTAAGGTGATCCTCGACGGCTCAAACGGGGGAACCGGGCCGGTACTTGAATATATAAAGAGAAGATCAAAAGATTTGGAGCTCGAGCTGCGTGACACCAGGCCGGATGGCAACTTCGCGGCGCACGGCCCTAATCCGCTGCGCCGCGGCGCGCTCCTCGATCTCTCGCTGGCAGTCAGGAAACATAAAGCTGATTTCGGCGCGACGTTTGACGCGGATGGCGACCGGGTATTCTTCGTGGATGATCTCGGCCGTCCGATTCCCTACGAAATTGTTTCATTGCTCCTGCTTTTATATCTGAAACCGCGGACGATGATTGTGGATGCCCGTTACGGCTATCTTTTGGGGGATATGCGCCCGAAGGGCACGAAATTTATGATATCCCGCGTCGGATCTTCTTTTATAAAAGAAACAATGCGTAAAAACAGGATTGAGTTCGGTTCCGAAGAATCCGGACATTACTATTTTAAGCAGTTTTTCTATGCCGATTCGGGGATAATGGCGGCAGTCCTCTTTGCAAGCGCGGTTTCCGAGATAGTGGGAGTGAAGTTGAGCGTCTGGATCGATGATCTGCCCAAATTTTATCGTTCGCCGGAGTTGAATTTTAAGGTTAAGGATAAAAAAGGGACGCTATCGAGAGTTGAGCGGCACTTCAGAGGAAAAGCTAAAACAATTTCCAAACTAGATGGGTTAAGAATGGAGTTCGGTGACTGGTGGTTTTCGCTTCGTCCATCGAACACCGAGAACCTGTTGCGGCTTAACGTCGAGGCGACTGATAGAATAACACTCAACCGTTCGTTGACAGAGCTTAGACACTTCCTTTAATGTCTAGGTGCGATATGGCTGATGCGGAAGATAAATTTGTGGGAGCCGAAGGGGCGCTTTTCGGCGCCAAAGGAGTCGCCTCCGAGATAATTTCTTTTATGCGGGCCGATACCAATCGCCGTTACAAGGTGCTTATCGGCACCGACTCCGAGCTTTATGAACGCACTAAGGCGGACTTCGTAACTGCGGTCGTGGTTCACCGCGTTGGGAACGGCGGCCGGTATTTCTGGCGCCGGGTGGAATTGGATAATTTTCACACCCTGCGCGACCGGATTACTCGCGAGGTGACGTTGTCACTGGACATTGCGAAAGACATCTTGAATTACCTTAGGGAATTGGATGCGCCCAGCTTCGATTTTGAAATCCACGTGGATGTGGGCGAAAACGGCAAGACCAAGGTTATGATACAAGAACTTCTTGGGATGATTCGGGCGAACAATTTTGAGGCTAGAACAAAACCGGAAAGCTACGCCGCCTCATCGGTTGCAGATCGGCACATAGGTTAGAAATAAATTAAATGAAGGACGAACTCGTTATCGATATCGAGACGAAAAATACTTTTGCGGACGTCGGCGGGAAAGAAAACTTGAGGGATTTGGATGTTTCTTTCGTCGGAGTTTACTCGTACACGCAGGACCGCTTATTAAGTTTCCGCGATCATCAATTAAAAGAACTTGAAGAAGTTTTAAAAAACGCGCGGCGGATCGTCGGTTTTTCGGTGAACCGTTTTGATATTCCGGTTCTTGAAAAATATTTCGAGTTCAACTTGAAAGCTGTTCCAGTCCTGGATTTATTAGATGAGGTCGAACTCGCGACCGGACACCGAATCAGTTTAGACCTCCTCGCCAAGGCCAATATCGGCGCGGGTAAGACTAATCACTCACTTGATGCGATCACTTTCTATGCCGCTGGAGACTGGGAGTCGCTTGAAAAATACTGTTTGAATGATGTGACCATCACCCGCGATTTGTATGAGCTGGCCAAGAAGCAGGGATATTTGATGATCCCGGAGCGAAACTCGAGCGGGGCGCTCGCCCAAGTTCATCTCGATCCCAGCAGGCTGTTTTTTGAAGACGAGAACTCATTATTTTAATTTAAGATGGAACGCATCTACTTAGATTACGCAGCTTCGACGCCGGTTCATCCAAAGGTTAAAGAAGCGATGCTCCCGTACCTTGACGAAAAGTTCGGCAACGCCGGTTCGCTGCATTCTTTCGGCCGCGATGCGATGGCGGCGCTGGACGCCGCCCGTGAAGCGATCGCGGGAATTTTGGGCGCGAAATTCCACGAAGTAATTTTCACAAGTTCGGCCACCGAGGCTAACAATTTGGCGCTACGCGGGATTGTGGAAGGGTATAGGGTTCAGGGTTCAGGGTTTAGTAAAAATCGCGGTGCGCAAAATTCTACCCTAGACCCTAGTGGCTATACCCTAAACCCTCGTATTATTACTACGCCGATTGAACATGAATCTATTGAAGAAACCTCACGTGACTTGGAGAAAGAGGATATAGAAGTTGTGCGTCTCCCGGTATCAAAGGAGGGGTTTGTGAATCCGGAGGACGTGGGAGCGGCCTTAACTCCAAATACAGTTTTGGTTTCTGTAATTTACGGATCGAATGTTATCGGGACAATCCAGCCGGTTCGCGAAGTTGCCGAGGTGGTGAAAAGATATCGGGGGAAAACAGGCAAGCCCTATCCTTTGTTTCACACCGATGCCGCGCAAGCCCTACAGTTTTTGGAAGTGGGTGTCGGCGAGCTCGGGGTTGATCTCATGAGTTTATCCAGCCAGAAGATATACGGCCCGAAGGGCGCGGGGGCACTCTACATTTCTGAAGATACCCTGCCGCTTGTTTCGCCCGTTATCACAGGCGGCAGCCAGGAATTCGGCTTGCGCGCCGCAACGGAGGATATTCCGGCAATCGTGGGTTTTAGTAGGGCGATAGAACTAATCTCCCTTAATAAAGAGAATGAAGCGGAGAGGCTGCGTAGCCTTCGCGATAGATTATGGGATGGTTTGAAAACGGCGCACCCTGAGCTTGAACTGAATGGTCCGGAGCCGGGGCCGCGGCGCCTGCCAAACAACTTGCACGTTTATTTTCCAAACCACGATTCGGATGAACTTATGGTCAAATTCGATCTGGCCGGCCTTGCCGTGTCGGTCGGATCTGCCTGTTCAATGCGCTCTACCCGATCTTCTTATGTGGTTAAAGCTTTAGGTGTTGACCCTAAAAGAGCCTCGCATAGCCTGCGTTTTTCGCTGGGTCGCCCCGTGACCGCGGGACAAATTGACAACGCGATTTCACGAATACTAAAATTGCTATGAAATGGATAAAAAACTGGTATTAACGGTCTTCGCCGCCGCTTTCGCGGGCGTGGTGGCGGGATCTCTAATCGTAGCTCCCGCGGCTTCGGCTGGGTTGTTCCAGGATATGTGGGGCAAGTTATTTCCATCTACTTCGACAGGCACCCAAAATCTGACAGGTGCAACGTCGGGGCAACCCAAAACGGTTCCCTATGCGCCGACGGTAGATTACGAACAAGCAGTGGTTCACGCGGTTGAAGCCGCTTCCCCGAGCGTGGTTTCAATAATAATTTCCAAATATCTGCCGGTCATTGAACAATGCCCTTACAATCCATACCAGGATCTGCCGCCGGAGTTTCAAGATTTGTTCGGGGGCGGCGGGACGCAGTTTTATACCCAGTGCCAGAAGGGCACCAAACTACAGGAGGTTGGCGGCGGCAGCGGTTTTATAGTTACGTCCGACGGCCTGATTCTGACTAATAAACACGTGGTGGAAGATACCAAGGCCGAATATACCGTGCTTATGAACGACGGCAAGAAATATACTGCGAAAGTTTTGGCGCGCGACCCGGTGCAGGATCTTGCAATCGTGAAAATCGATGCGACTAATCTCTCGGTCGTGACTTTGGGCGATTCCGATGGTGTTAAACTCGGTCAGACGGCGATTGCTATAGGGAATGCCCTCGGAGAATTTAGAAATACCGTGTCAGTTGGCGTAGTCTCTGGTCTCGCGCGGACAATCACCGCCGGCGGCTTAAGATCCGGCTCGAGCGAGACGTTGGATAATGTCATCCAAACTGACGCGGCGATCAATCCCGGCAATTCCGGCGGCCCGCTTCTGAATTTGAAAGGTGAGGTAATCGGTATTGATACTGCGGTCGTCTCCGGCGCGCAGAATATCGGCTTTGCGATTCCCATTAACCGCGCGAAGAAAGATATACAATCGGTTATCGCGAGCGGCACAATCAAAGCTCCTTTTCTCGGTGTGCGTTATATTTTAGTGACTCCCAATTTGGTCAAATCAAATAACTTACCAGTGGATTACGGCGCTTTATTGAAGGGTAACGACAGCGGTACGGCTGTACAGAGCGGTTCTCCTGCAGCGAAGGCGGGGCTGAAAGAAGGAGACGTCGTCTTAGAGGTTGATGGTACAAAAATTAATGATAGCCATTCGCTCGCCTATCTGGTCCAACAACACAACGTCGGTGACGTTATTACTTTGAAAGTACAGCGCGGCAAGGATGTAATTACGCTTACCGCGACCCTTGTCGAGCGCCCGGCCTCCTAGGGTCCTCTCTAAAATATCTTCCCGCGATATGAGCCAATTTATTTTCGAGAGGGGTTCTGATATACTCGGGGCGACGGTATGAACTCCTTTAATCGTTTTACGATCAAAGCCCAAGAGGCTTTGCAGAATGCTCAGGACTTGGCCGCGGCCCAAAACCACGGCGAGTTCCGCGCGCTTCACCTCCTCTCGGCGCTTATCGCTGACTCCACTTCTTTGGTCCAGCCGCTCTTGACCCAAGCGGGCGTAAACATCGCCGATTTAGAAAGCGAAATTGAACAGGAACTTAAAAAACTTCCCAAGGTTTTTTCGGCGACGGCAGTAGGCCAACTCTATCTCTCGCAGGAGGTAATGGCGGTAGTGGATCGCGCGGGGAGGATCGCGCAAGCCAGCCGCGATGAGTTTATCTCCTGCGAACACCTACTTCTAGGTCTCTTGGATGTTGATTCGCCGGCCAAGATTCTCTTAGAGCGCTACGGCTTGCGTCGGGAAACCGCTATCAGGTCGCTCTCTAGGCTCCGCGGCTCGGCAAGGGTTACTGATGAAAGCCCGGAGGCGAAATTCCAGGTTCTTGAAAAATATGCGGTTAATCTAACTGAATGGGCGGCGCAGGGGAAACTGGATCCGGTAATCGGCCGCGATGAGGAAATGCGGCGGGTAATCCAGATACTTTCGCGACGCACCAAAAATAACCCCTGCCTTATCGGCGAACCGGGGGTTGGCAAAACCGCGATTGTTGAGGGGTTAGCCCAGAAGATAGTTGCCGGAGAAGTCCCGGAATCCTTGAAAGGCAGGGAAATAATAACGTTGGATCTGGGGTCTGTTATTGCCGGGACGAAGTTCCGCGGCGAGTTTGAAGATCGCCTTAAAGCTTTCATTAAAGAGGTACAAAATTCCGCCGGGCGTATCATCTTATTTATTGACGAGATTCACATGATTGTCGGCGCGGGCGCCGCTGAAGGCGCGATTGATGCCGCGAATCTATTGAAACCGGCCCTCGCGCGCGGTGAATTGCATGCGATTGGCGCAACGACTCTCCGTGAATATCAGCGTTACATTGAAAAAGACTCGGCGCTGGAGCGTCGTTTCCAGCCAGTGGTAGTGGAAGAACCATCAATTGAGGATTCAATTACCATCCTTCGCGGTTTGAAAGAAAAATATGAGTTGCACCACGGCTTGAGGATCTCGGACGAGGCGCTGGTCGCGGCGGTTAATCTATCTTCACGTTACATCACCGATCGTTTCTTGCCGGATAAAGCGGTGGATGTGATTGATGAGGCCTCCGCAATGCGCCGGCTGGAATTTGAGAGTCTGCCGCGGGATATTGATAAAATCCGCCGCGACGCGACCTCTCTTGAAATTGAGAAAGCGGCGCTCGCGGAGGAAACCAGCGGAAAATCCAAGAAGCGCGTTCTTGAAATAGAGCATCAGTTGGGGAAATTACACGACGAAGACTCTGATTTAAGCGCCAATTGGCAAGCGGAAAAGATGGTGTTTGAGAAGTTGAATACCCTCCGCGCCAAGGTGGAGAGTTTGAAGCGCGAGAAGGAGCTAGCCGAGCGTGAAGGGAACTTGGAGCGCGTCGCCAAAATAACCTACGGCGAACTGCCGGCAGCGATCAAGGATTATGAATCTTACGATAAGAAGTTTTTCTCCGTGGGCGTAAAGTCCGCCGGCGCGAAGGGAAGTAAAAAAACTAGAGATACAAAAAAACAGGGTTCCAGGCTATTGAAAGGCGCGGTTGACGACGAGGACGTGGCGCGGGTGATTTCACGCTGGACGGGTATCCCGATTGAGAACATTTTGGAGTCCGAGGCGGAAAAACTGCGCCGGATTGAAGAAACTCTGAAGGAACGAGTCGTCGGTCAGGACGAAGCCATTAGAAGCGTTGCCTCGGCCCTGCGGCGGGCGCGCGCGGGACTCGCCCCTTTGGACCGGCCGCTTGCTTCATTTATGTTTCTGGGTCCGACCGGGGTTGGTAAAACGGAACTCGCCAGGGCTCTTGCGCAATTTATGTTCAGCGACGAGAAGGCCCTGATCCGGGTTGATATGTCGGAGTATATGGAACGGCACACCGTTTCCAAACTGATCGGCTCGCCGCCGGGTTATGTCGGTTATGAGGAAGGCGGACAACTTACCGAAATTATCCGCCACCGCCCGTATAGTCTGATTCTCTTCGACGAGATCGAGAAGGCACATCCGGAAGTTTCCAACGTGCTTCTGCAGATGCTCGATAACGGCAGACTGACCGACAACAAAGGCAAGACTGTGAACTTCCGAAATTGCATAATTACTCTTACTTCCAATGTCGGCAGTGAATTCTTCCGCGAGCTTTCCCGCGTCGGTTTCGCGGCCTCAGACGCCGAAGAGGCTGAGAGAAAAGGCGAAGAGTACGAGGCGAAAATCCAAGGATCGCTCAAGGAGCGTTTCCGCCCCGAGTTCTTGAACCGTCTTGACGAAATCATCATCTTCAAACCACTTACCAAAAAGGGGATTGAAGGTATCGTAGATATTCAGATCAGGGAAATGACCGATCGGCTGAAAAAGCGCGGTATTACCGTCACGGTCGATGCCCTGGCTAAGCGCTACATCGTCGAGCACGGGTTTGATCCGCACTATGGTGCTCGGCCGATTAAGCGCCTGATTCAGCGCGCAGTCTTGGACAAATTGGCCGACAAGATAATCGGCGGGGCTATCAAGGATGGCAGTAAGGTTCGCATCACTTCGGACAAAACCGACATTAAAGTTAGCGTTTAAGGGGCTTCTCTTTGCGCTTTTGGTTCTATTCGCGGATGAATATCCCGGGAGTCCGTTTGCAATCCTTATATTCATTGTCGCCGCGCTATTCTTGTATTTCAGGCCGCGCTTGAACTCGCTCAAGTTCGCAGCGTCCTTTATCGCGCTTGCGATGGCGCCATTTGTACTGCCGCCGCTCCAAATTGGGGAAATCGCGACGGCCATTGTGCTTGGAGCTATGTTTGTGCTTCTCTTGGGGGTAAAGAATCTGGTCCTAGTGCGGCGGGAGAGATGGTACGCGATCGTCCACACGCTGATCCTCGCGATTTACGGCGCCGCTCTATTTTCCAATCCGCTCCGGTTTTTTACAGAGGCCGGCGCATTCATTTTGTTCTTTCTGCTTTTCCGGGAATTTTATCGCACGATGAGCGCCCTTCAGGGATCGCGTCTTGCGCTCTCCTCCGCGCTTCAAGGTCTAATCGCCGTGGAGCTGCTTATAGTCCTGTCCCTACTGCCCGTAGGGTTTGTGGCGGAGACGCTAATCTTCACGATCACGCTTGTAATATTCTCCGATATTTTTCTGCATCACTTGGGAGGCCGCCTCTCTAGGAAGCTTGTTTTGAGGGATAGTACCATCCTCATACTCTCCGCGCTAATAATTATGGCTTTCTCAGGTTGGGGCCTGGCCGGCTAGCCGGTTTCGCTTCCAAATACAAAGATGCCACACACTGTGGCATCTTTGACAACCCATTCGGCGCAGCCGTATTATTATAAGTGGATAAAGATCGCAATAATGAAAAACCCATTAAACTACATCTCCCATGAATTACGAACCATTTACCGTGGTGGGCTTGGTGGTTCTCGGGCTCGCTATCGGATATGCAGTGAGGGAACTTTGGGGCGCGCGGCGCGTAAATTCGCTCGAGCGTAAGCTTAAAGAGCGGTCCTTAAAGGCGGAAAACGAGGCCCAGGACATCGTTCTCCAGGCCAAAAAGAAGGCCGTTAATCTCTTAGAAGAGGCCCAGCGCGAGGAAAAGGAGCGCAAGGCCGCGTTGGAGCGCACCGAGGAGCGTTTGGCGAAGCGTGAAGAGGAAATTTCTACTGAACGCGGGCGGATAAACCTCGCCTCTAAAGAGATTGAAATCAAATCCGCCGAAGTAGAAAAAGGCCAGGCGGCGCTGGAAGCCGAGCTTTCCAAAATCGCGGGGTTGTCGCCCGAGGGGGCGCGTAAACGCCTGTTCGAGGAAGTTGAGGAGAGCCACAAAAACGAGCTTTCCCAACTTACCCAAAAACTTATCCGCGAGGGGCGCGAAGATGTTGAAAAAAAGAGCCTTGAGATCATAACGGGCGCAATCCAGCGCTACTCACGCTCGCATGTTTCGGAGCTTACCACTTCTTCGTTCAATCTTCCCGCCGAGGATTTGAAGGGTAAAATCATCGGTCGCGAAGGGAGGAATATCCGCACGTTGGAGCGTTTAACAGGAGTGGAACTTATCGTGGACGAAACTCCGGAGACAATTATCATTTCCTCTTTTGATCCGTTGCGCCGTGAGATAGCGAAACTCGCTCTGGAGAAACTGGTAAAGGACGGCCGCATCCAGCCGGCTAAGATCGAGGAAAAGGTTGACGAGGCCAAAGCTGAAATTGAGAAAAGGATGTATGAAATCGGGGAACAAGCAGCTTACGAAGTTGGTGTGTTTGATTTGCCGAAAGAAATTGTGCATCTCTTGGGCCGGCTAAACTTCCGAACCAGCTTCGGCCAGAATGTTTTAACCCACTCGATTGAAATGGCGCACATCTCCGGGATGATTGCATCCGAGCTCGGGGCGAATGTGGAGGTGGCGAGGCGCGCCGCGCTCCTGCACGATATCGGCAAGGCGATTGACCACGAGGTTCAGGGGACTCACGTGGAATTGGGTCGGAAGATTTTGAAAAAGTACGGCATAAGCGAGGAAATTATAAAGGCGATGCAGTCCCACCATGAAGAATACCCGTTTGAAACGCCAGAGGCCTTTATTGTAGGAGCGGCGGATGTCTTGTCTGCAGCGAGGCCTGGAGCTAGGAGAGGCACGCTTGAGAATTACATCAAGCGGCTGGGGGACTTGGAGAAAATCGCGACCTCCTTCCCCGGCGTCAAAAACGCCTACGCTATCGCGGCCGGACGGGAACTTAGAGTGTTCGTCGTCCCGGAGCAGATTGACGACTTCCGGGCGCTGCAGCTTGCCCGTGATATCGCGGCCAGAATTGAATCTGATCTGAAATACCCAGGTGAAATCAAGGTGAATGTGATCCGGGAGATGCGGGCTGTGGAGTATGCCAGGTAGTGAAAACTCGATTTACTCGCCTCTGGCGAGTAAATAACGCAATCGAGTTTCTACTACTTGGTATGCCCGCTAGAATTAGCACGATTTGCAGGGGTTGACTCCGTTTTGCTAGAATAAACCTAGAGTTTTCGAGCCGGGGAGAGCGAGAGATGATTACAGCCCTGGGGCTCGGGCAGTAAAAGGTCGAAGAAATCAAAGCAACGAAAGTATGAAAAAGACTGATTTAGTGGAAGCGGTAATGAGAGCAGCTGGGCTCGAGACCAAGAAGCAAGCCGAGATAGCGGTGGACGGAATTTTCGACACTATTGTTAAGTCTCTCGCCCGGGGCGAAGAGGTAGCGGTTGCGGGATTCGGAGTTTTCCGAGTGGTGAAGCGCGCCGCCCGTACCGGTATCAACCCCAAGACCGGCGCCAAGATCCAGATTCCGGCTAAGACCGCCCCGAAGTTCCGGGCCGGCAAGCTCTTGAAAGAAGCCGTAGCCTAAGGAGCAAAAAGTTGCTCGTGTTCAATAAAAGGAGGAGATTGGTCTCCTCCTTTTATTTCAGCCCCAGCGCCTTCCTGACGTCCTTACTTATCCGAAGGAAAATATTGTAGGCGCTCTTTATTTCGCCAATGCTTTTACTCACGAGGTCGCGCGGAGTTGGCGGTGGGGTTACGGTCGTCCCGGCATTTGTAGTTGTTTTATCTGATGTGGTTGTTTCGTCCGTTGTTTGATCGGTCGCAGTCTGCGGCGGTTCCAAAATAAGGTCTTTTGCTTGGCTTTGCAACTTGGCCGCGTCGCTTATCAGGCCCGCCGCTTTATCGAGTGAACTCTGTGTAAATCCCTTCTTAAGTAAGCCTAGGCTTTGAAGTTTGGCGATATCGACTTTCACTTTATCCAAGCGAGTTTGGGCGGTGGCGATAACGTCCGCATCATAGTAAAGCAGAGCAAAAGTAACCATATTCTGTATCTCGTCGTTGTAGCCTCCAGCGCGGTAGGTTTTGATATCCGCGGCGATGGCTTTCAAGTCGTCAATATTCGCCGCCGCTGTTACCTTGTCCTTTTCGATGCTGAAGTAAGCGCTGTAAGAATCAAGCTCGTCCAAATAGCCGCTCCGCAGTTTGTCCTCGGGGCTGTCTTTGTCAAACTTAGGCAGCGCATCCAACTTATCTTTGACGCTCGCAATCTCGTTATTGGAGAGGTCAATCACTCCGTTCAAGATGTCCTGCTGAGCCTGGAATTCTTTAACGGCTTTTTCGGCGCTCGTGAGCGAATCGTCATCGCGGATGGTAATAAGCTGGTCAACTTTCTGATCAATAGAGTTAACGTCGCCCCCGATTGAGGTCGTTGAACTCGCGGCCAAGGCAGGGCACGCGACGCTGCCAGCGACAACCATCGCCGTAATTATTGAAAAACCAAGGTATGAAGTAAGTCCACGCGTCATCGCTATTTAGCCAATTCGTTCAAAATATTATCAATATTCACCGGTTCGGTGTTGGTAACCTGAGGTGCGACACCATCGGATTCTTTTTGGATCAGTGACTGATTGATGTGCGGCGCCCTGCCATTCGCGGTTTCTTTCAGCGCTGAACCTGCCTTTTGGGCTGCGGTATCAAACAACTGGGCTTCCTGTAAGTGGATATCAATATCCTTCACCGCCGCATCCACGTCGTTTACCAGCGCAGCCGTGTCAGACCCTGGTAGGCGGTTGCCGATCATAGGGCTAAGCGCTTTCGGCACGTTAATAAGTAAGAGCACTATCGTAATCGAAGCCAGCCCAATTGATATAGCGAAGCCAACCCCCTCGCCGATGTAGCGTTTTATGCCGGCGAGGCCGAAATAGCGCCGCGGCAATCGGGGAGCCGCGAGAATCGCGCCCCGGGAGCGCAGAGCATAATCAGCCGAGGGCTCAATCTCGCTCAATTTACTCAATATTCCTGATATTTCACGCTCTTCCATCATTTGAGGTAGTCCTTTAACTTCTTCATCGCGCGGTGTTGGACCAATTTCACCGCGCCCTCGCTTTTCCCGACGGCTTCGGCTACATCTCTTATGGGCAGATCATCCACGAAGCGCATAATAATCACATCCTGTTCCAGCGCCCCCAGTTTACTAAGCGCCCGCATGACTTTTGCGTATTCAACCTTGGTATCCAAATCATGTCCCGGCAGGGGTTCATCGCTCGCCGGCTCATCCGCGTCTTCCAGTGAAATCTGGATGGGCGCTCCGCGGTAGTGATCAACGACCACATTCCGGGCTATCCGGTATAGCCAGCTCCCGAAAGAGTAGCCGCGGTAAGAATAGCGATCAATACTTTCCCAAGCTTTTAAAAAAGTAAGATGGGTGATATCCTCCGCTTCCTCACGCTGGCCCACTTTAATAAGGACGAACCGGTAGATTTTTGGCAAATAGTAATCATAGAGTAGGCCAAAAGCGGAGGACTCACCCTCCTTTGCCCTTTCTACCAGTTTTTGCTCGCCCTCTAACATATAAAACGGGGATCCCCGCACTAGGGTTACACCCCTTTAAATCCTTAGCGGCCGACGTTCTCTATAGCCGAAGGTCCCGTGGAGTATGCCTCAAGATGAGGAGATAAAGTCACGTATAGATAGAATGCCGCCCCAAGGGTTAGGGCAATAAGCGCGAAGCCGAGGATTGGTTTCATTGATGTTTATCCTAGCAGATTTGAGGATAAAAATAAATTTTGAGCGGGTAAGGGGAGTCGAACCCCTCTCATCAGCTTGTCCCGCAAAAATCCAAATCTTTGATTTGGTAAATTTTGCGCGATCCCGTTAGATTTGAGCGAGAGACGGGAATCGAACCCGCGTATTCTGCTTGGAAGGCAGGCGCACTGCCACTGTGCTACTCTCGCGTACTGTAAAAGATTTTGATTAAACGGGATCCTCGAAACGATAGTTTCGCTTCGCTCAAATCGTTTCGGGAGAAAGCTGAGGTAATGCCGATATACGATACCCGCCTTTTAGCGTAGCGGATTTTTAATCACCTGCCCGGCGGCAAGCCAATCGGTCCATTAACGTACGGGGCGGATATCGGGCCGTGGAACGCCGGCGCAGGATTGCTTGTTGTGTTCGACGGAAAGATATAGTTCGCAGGAACGCGGTTCCGGTAATAGAAGTACCCGGTTATCGCAAGTAGGATTACGAGAATTACCGCCGTCAGTATTTTTTTATTCTCTACGTCCATCGTCTAACCTAACATTACCACAATTTTGTGCAGTATTCTTGAATTAATTCGAACGCATTTCGCCCAGCCCTTTTCGCAAAAAGAGCTGGGCGAGGAATTCCCCCCGCCTGCGTGGCCGAAGCCACTTCGGCGAGGCGAAGGCCCGCGAAAATTC
>CAYZNQ010000003.1:0-1590 GCA_964479925.1 uncultured Candidatus Saccharibacteria bacterium
ATTATGAATACCATACTTATTCCCGCGTTTCAACTGATAGCCCTTATATTCTCGGTGATGCTCCATGAGGTCGCCCATGGTTTTGCGGCCCTGCGTTTGGGTGATACTACCGCAAAGGACGCCGGACGGCTGACACTGAACCCCTTGAAACATCTTGATCCGGTCGGCTCGGTTATTCTACCGATAGTTCTTTATGCTATCAACTCTCCGGTGATGCTGGGTTGGGCAAAGCCCGTGCCGTACAATCCCAATAATCTTTACCGCGACTACAAATACGGCCCGCTGAAAGTTGCCTTGGCTGGGCCGCTTACCAACATTCTTGTCGCTTTTATTTTCGGGGTCTCTCTGCGGTTTGGCGCCTCGTTGCTTCCTGCGTCGGCTGTCGCGCTGATGGGTTATATTGTTTTCCTTAATCTAACCCTCGCGGTTTTCAATCTTATCCCCATACCGCCGCTTGACGGCTCGAAGCTGCTCAGCTTGGTATCGCCGCGTTACACTTTCTGGATTGAGAGATCTGGTTTCGCCGGCCTGCTTCTCGTGATGGTTTTTATTTATTTTTTTTCCGGCGTGATCTATTTTATCTCCGCCTCGCTCTTTCAGCTCTTCGCGGGCGGGGCAGCAGTAGATGTTTTTATCCGCTTCTTCAGCGGCTAGAACGTTGACACCTGCCGCCGTGCTCTTGTATAGTGAACCGCGATGCCGACGATTCATCAGCTCCTCAAAAAGGGGCGGAAAAAGAATCTAAAGAAAAGCAAATCCCCGGCGTTGGGATTTTATTTTAACGTACTCCAAAACCGTCCGGTTGATTCTGCGTCGCCATTGAAGCGCGGCGTTTGCGTTAAGGTTTTCACAACTACACCAAAGAAACCGAATTCGGCTTTGCGCAAAGTTGCCCGTGTGCGCCTTACGAATGGTCAGGAAATAACTGCCTATATTCCGGGTATCGGCCACAATTTGCAGGAACACTCGGTGGTATTAGTTCGTGGCGGGAGAGTGAAGGATCTCCCCGGTGTCCGTTATCACATTGTCCGCGGTGTACTTGATGCCGGCGGCGTGCAGAATAGAAAACAGCAGCGCTCGAAGTATGGGGCAAAGGTAGAAGTAGATAAAGGCTAAGAGTTGAATGCGTAAGAAGCGCCAATATAAACGCGATTACAGACCGGATGCTGACTACGGCAGCATTGCGCTTGCCCGTTTTACCAACCGTCTGATGGTAGATGGCAAAAAGTCAGTTGCGGAAAAAGTTGTCCAAAACGCTTTGGCTAAAATAAAAAAAGAAATGAAGATTGAACCGCTTGAGGTCTTTGAGAAAGCTATTCAGAATGTCTCGCCGGCAGTGGAAGTTTCAAGCCGCCGCGTCGGTGGCGCAAATTACCAAGTGCCGCGAGAGGTCCGCCCGGAGCGCCGCTTTACGCTCGCGGTACGCTGGATTATAGAAGCCGCGCGCAGCAAAAAGGGGAAACCGATGTCCGAGCGCCTCGCGGAAGAATTGATGGCTGCGTATAAGAATGAAGGGGCGGCGATTAAAAAGAAACTGGACGTTCACCGCATCGCGGAGTCTAACCGCGCCTTTGCACACTTCGTAAGATA
>CAYZNQ010000003.1:1690-3837 GCA_964479925.1 uncultured Candidatus Saccharibacteria bacterium
CAATATCCTCTTGAAAAAGTCCGTGATATTGGCATCATTGCCCACATTGATGCTGGTAAGACCACCGTCTCCGAGCGCGTGCTTTTCTATACCGGTATTTCCCATAAGATCGGCGAGGTGCACGAAGGGGATACGATAATGGACTGGATGGAGCAGGAACGTGAACGCGGCATCACTATCACTGCGGCCGCGACTACCTGTTATTGGACTCCGACATACGCGAAGGACGATAAAAACCGTGAGCACAAAATCAATATTATCGACACTCCTGGGCACATTGATTTCACGGTAGAAGTGAAACGGTCGCTCCGAGTCCTGGACGGCGCTGTGGTGGTCTTTGACGGTGTGGCGGGAGTTGAGCCGCAGTCCGAAACCAATTGGCACTATGCCGACGAGTACTGCGTGCCGCGGATTTGTTTCATAAACAAGCTTGACCGGATGGGGGCTAGTTTCGAAAAAAGCCTGCAATCCATCCGTGAGCGATTGACTCCGAACGCCGTTGCGGTGTTCCTGCCGATCGGCTTGGAGGCTGACTTTAAAGGTGTAGTGGATTTGATACAAAGTAAAGCGTTTGCCTTTGAGGGCGAGCACGGCGAAAGAATTGTGGAGATTCCCATCCCTGACAACATGAAAAAGGAAGTCGAGCACCGCCGTCATGAGTTAATTGAAAAAGTTGCCGGGCAGGATGATAGTCTTACAACCAAATATCTGGAGGGGAAGGAAATAACCGTGGAGGAATTGCGCACTGTTTTGCGCAAAGCGACGCTGAGAGTTGCCCTTGTCCCGGTCCTTTGCGGTTCGGCTCTGAAAAATAAGGGCGTGCAGTTTATATTGGATGCGGTGGTGGAGTACTTGCCATCACCTGCAGACCGCGGTGCGGTCAAGGCGACTGACCCGAGAACGGAACAGGAACTCGTAGTCGAACCTAAAGATGACGAACCGTTCGTCGCCCTTGCCTTTAAGATTGCCGCCGATCCCTACGTGGGCAGTTTGACTTATTTTCGCATCTACCGCGGAGTACTGAAACGCGGCAGCTATATTATGAATGCGACCAAAGGTACTCAAGAACGGGTGGGACGCATTTTGAGAATGCACGCGAACCAGCGCGGCGAAGTCGAGGAAATGTACACTGGTGATATTGGTTCTATCGTTGGCATGAAAGACACCACGACCGGCGACACGCTCTGCAATCCGGATAAGCCGCTGATTTTGGAGCCTATAACTTTTCCTGAACCGGTGATCAGCCAGCGTGTAAGCCCCAAGACCAAAGCCGATCAGGAAAAAATGGGAGTGGCGCTGCATCGTTTAGCCGAAGAGGATCCGACTTTCCGGGTCAGCGGCGATCCCGAGACGGGGGAAACAATCATCTCCGGGATGGGGGAGTTACATCTTGAGGTTCTGGTCGAGCGGATGAAGCGCGAGTTCGGCGTGGGGGCGGATGTCGGTCGTCCGCAAGTGGCCTACCACGAAACCGTGACAGGCGAGGCCGAAGCGGAAGGCAAATACATTCGTCAGACCGGAGGCCGAGGTCAGTATGGCCATGTTTGGTTGCGAGTCAAAGCGGCCGAGCGCGGCAAAGGTTTTACTTTCTTGAATGCCTTGAAGGGCGGCGTGGTTCCGCATGAGTTCGTGCCGGCAATTGAGAAAGGCGTGAAGGAAGCCCTCGATCGCGGCATCTTAGCCGGCTATCCTTTGACTGATCTTGAGGTTACGGTCTATGACGGTTCATATCATGAAGTTGACTCGTCCGAGGCGGCTTTCAAAATTGCCGCTTCAATAGCGCTCCAGGAAGGAGCTAGACGCGCCGGCCCGATAATTTTGGAGCCGATTATGAAAGTGCAGGTCATCGTGCCTCCGGATTTCCTGGGGGATGTGACAGGGGACGTCTCTTCTAAGCGCGGCAAAATCGAGGCGATGAGTGACCGCGCTATAACCAAAGTTATCGATGCGAAGGTCCCGCTATCCGAAATGTTCGGTTACGCTACCAAGTTGCGTTCAATGAGCCAAGGTCGCGGATCTTTCACGATGGAGTTCTCGCATTACGAGCCGGTCCCGAAAAGCGTTGAGCAGACTATCATCCAGGGACGGAAGTAGTTGATCCATTCGGCTTCGCTCAGGATCAATCCTGAACGGAGTTGAAGGGTTGA
>CAYZNQ010000003.1:3937-5806 GCA_964479925.1 uncultured Candidatus Saccharibacteria bacterium
GTTGATCCATTCGGCTTCGCTCAGGATCAATCCTGAACGGAGTTGAAGGGTTGACACCGTGGGCTTGTTTTTATACAATGGTGGGCGTCGCATAACCTTTTAAAAGGTTGGTACAAAGATTAATATCAAATAAAAAATAAATGGCAGAGAAAGAGAAATTTTCAAGAACCAAGCCTCACGTAAATGTGGGCACTATCGGACACGTCGACCACGGCAAGACCACCTTGACCGCGGCGATAATGCATATTCTCCACATGAAAGGCCTCGCCAAGAAAGAAGAGGACGTTGACCAGATTGATAACGCTCCGGAGGAAAAGGCCCGCGGTATCACTATCGCGTTGCACCACTCGGAGTACGAATCCGAAAAGCGCCACTACGCGCACATTGATGCTCCGGGACATGCCGACTACATCAAAAACATGATTACTGGCGCGGCTCAGATGGATGGAGCGGTGCTAGTGGTTGCCGCGACTGACGGCCCAATGCCGCAGACCCGCGAGCACATTCTGCTTGCGCACCAGGTAGGTGTTCCGCGCATCGTCGTATTTTTGAATAAATGCGATATGGTGGATGACCCCGAGCTTATTGACCTTGTTGAGTCCGAAGTTCGCGAGCTTCTGAAGAAGTATGAGTTTGACGGCGACGGAGTGCCGGTGATTCGCGGTTCGGCGCTGAAGGCTTTGAATACTAAATCCCCCGACGACCCGGACGCGAAACCGATTCTTGATCTGGTGAAAGCTTTGGATGATTACATCTCTGAACCAGTCCGCGAGCTCAACAAGCCGTTCCTCATGCCGATTGAAGACATTTTCTCGATTGAGGGACGCGGTACGGTAGTAACCGGCCGGGTGGAGCGCGGCAAGGTCAAGGTTAACGAAGAAGTTGAAGTTATCGGTCTCCGTCCCACTCAAAAGACGGTTGTGACCGGAATTGAAATGTTCCAGAAAACCCTGGATGAAGGTATCGCCGGAGACAACATCGGAATCCTTCTTCGTGGCCTTAAGAAAGAAGATGTGGAGCGCGGTCAGGTTATCGCGAAGCCCGGCTCGGTAACTCCGCACACCGAATTTGACACTGAGGTATATATCCTCTCCAAGGAGGAAGGCGGCCGCCACACTCCGATCTTTGGAGGCTATAAGCCGCAGTTCTATATCCGCACTACCGACGTTACCGGAGAAATTACTTTGCCGCAGGGCACCGAAATGGTAATGCCAGGCGACACGGTTAAGCTTACAGTTAAGCTCGTCGCCCCTGTGGCGCTTGAAGAGAAACAACGCTTCGCCATCCGCGAAGGAGGCAAAACAGTCGGAGCCGGGGTAGTAACTAAAATCTCAAAATAAAGATTACCAGCGTCCCTCTCCAAGGATAGAGAGGGACGCTCTCGGAGCTGGCACATTACTAAAGTAAGGATGGCGAAAGAGAAAGAATCGGTGGGAGGCGATAAGCTGCGTCTTAGGATTCGGTCCTACGATCACCGCCTGGTAGATAATTCCTGCCGCCAGATTATTGAGGCGATGCAGCGTTCGGGCGCGACCATTGTTGGCCCGCTTCCGTTGCCGACGGAATTCAAACGCTACACAGTGAACCGTTCCACTTTCGTGCACAAGAAATCCCGCGAGCAGTTCGAGATGCGCATCCATAAGCGCCTTATCGACATATTGAAGCCGGCCCCCAAAGTGATCGAATCCTTAAGGGATTTAAACCTTCCGGCCGGGGTGGACATTGAGATAAAAATGGTGTAAGATTGAGTTGGTTTAGTAGTGATAATAATAAGGATTAAATCTTAAATAAACATTAGAACCGTCACACAAACCTCCGTCTGGAATACCTAGAACGCGTTTGATGTGAGGAGAAAACGGGTAGTCCGCC
>CAYZNQ010000003.1:5906-14164 GCA_964479925.1 uncultured Candidatus Saccharibacteria bacterium
CCGTAGTATACTATAATACTGATCAGTATTATAGTATACTAAGACTAAGTATGCTAAATGACTATAAAGGGCAAAAAATTTAAAATGACTCAGGTGTGGCAGGACGATAAAGTCGTCCCGGTCACGCTTGTTCAGTTACCGAAAGAGACTGGTGATCTAGGATTCAAAGCCGGTGATTTGGTTACGGTAAGTGGCACTTCCAAGGGCCGCGGTTTTCAGGGGGTGGTGAAGCGCCACGGTTTTCACGGCGGTCCGAAAACGCACGGCCAGAAGAACCGCTGGCGCGCTCCGGGATCAATTGGAGCAACGGCGCCGCAGCGTGTGATAAAAGGCACGCGAATGGCCGGCAGGATGGGTGGTGACCGCGTGACACTGAAGAATCTGACAGTGGTTGATATTGATAATGAGAAAGGCGTTATTTCACTAAAGGGTGCTGTGCCCGGCGCGCGGGGAACCGTCGTAGAAATTTCGCCCGCTGTTAAATAAGTTTATGCAAAGATGAAAGCGGATTTATACAACAATAAGAACGAGAAAGTCGGGACGGTAGATTTACCGGAGCGCATTTTCGGCGCGCGCTGGAATGCGGACTTGGTGCATCAAGCGCTTTTAGCCCAACTTGCTAATTCCCGTCGTCCATCGGCGCACGTCAAGAATCGCGCTGAAGTTTCGGGCGGCGGCAGGAAACCGTGGCGCCAGAAAGGAACAGGCCGCGCGCGGCACGGTTCAATTCGGTCACCGCTCTGGCGGCACGGCGGCGTAACGCACGGCCCGACTCCCGAGCGCGTCCTAACAGTGAAACTTAACAAGAAAATGCGTCAGCAGGCTATATTCGCCGTGCTCTCGCGCCGCCTTAAGGATAACGAAATAAAATTTATTGACTCTTTGGATATTACTGAACCGAAGACTAAGGCGCTTGCCGGAGCGTTGGAGAGAATATTGTCTTCTAAGCGTTTGAACGCTCTTATTGTCATCGGCGGTAAAGCCGAAAAGATATATCGCGCAAGCCGCAATCTTAAAGAAGTTAAAAGTATCGATCCCAAGAATCTGAATATTTATGATCTTCTGAAACCGAAAACTATTCTGATTGAAAAAGAGGCGCTGCCGATTATTGAAACGCACTATCATGCCGCAAAGTAAATTCCAAATTATCAAGAGGCTGTGGATCACAGAGAAGACCACTAGGCTCGCCGAAGCCGGCAAATATATATTTGTGGTCGAGAAAAGCGCCAAAGCCAAACAGATTAAAGAGGCACTGGAGCGCACCTACGGCGTGCATATCATCAAAACCAATATCGTGAATGTGCCGGCCCGCCGCAAGCGAGGCCCGCAAGGAGCGGCGCGAGGCGGCGCATATAAGAAAGCGATCGTGACGTTAAAGAGCGGCGAAAAAATTGACATTTTACCTCAATAAAGTGAAGATGCTGCGGATAAACCAGACAAAATGATCAAGCGTTATAAACCATACACGCCCTCGAGGCGTTCGATGAGCGTCGTGGATTACGGCGTGCTTTCTGATGTGAAACCGATGAAGAGCGCGTTAAAAAGGGTCCATCGCGCCTCCGGGCGGAACAATCAGGGGCGCATCACGATGCGGCATCAGGGCGGCGGCGCCAAAAAACTTTATCGGATGGTTGATTTCGGACAGGCCAAATTGAACATACCCGCGAAAGTTGAAACTTTAGAATATGATCCGTACCGCAGCGCTTTTATCATGAAAGTTTTGTATCGCGACGGTGAGCGCCGCTACCATGTTGCTCCAGAGGGGATAAAAGCGGGGGATATAGTGATCTCCGCCGCTGACGCCGCCCTTAAACCCGGCAACCGCACCGCTCTCAAGAATATTCCGGTCGGTTACAACGCCCACAATATTGAACTTCATCCCGGCAAGGGCGGCCAGATCGTGCGGAGCGCCGGCAGTCAGGCGCAGGTGCTGGCGCAGGAATCCGGTTACACGCATCTTAAGATGCCGTCAGGCGAGGTGCGCAAGGTTCTCTGGGATAATTTAGCTTCAATCGGACAAGCTTCCAATCCGGACTGGAATCTTATCTCAATCGGAAAAGCGGGTAGGAGCAGAATGTTGGGTATAAGGCCAACTGTTCGTGGCACGGCAATGAACCCCGTGGACCATCCATACGGTGGAGGAGAAGGCCGCCAACCTCGCGGTACCAAGCGCCCGAAAACTATCTGGGGTAAAGTTACCGGCGGGCACAAAACTCGCCGCCACAAGAAATATTCCGCGGGTCTTATTGTTTCGCGCCGCTTAAGGAAGAGCAGAAAGTAACAGGAAATGAGCAGGAGCAGCAAAAAAGGACCGTACGTTGACCTTAACCTCTTGAAGAAGATCGCGGGCTTGAAACCGGATGGGAAAACGGTTGTGAAAACTTGGAGCCGCGACTCCGAAATTTCTCCAGAGATGGTCGGTTTTACTTTCGGCGTCCACAACGGCAAGGATTTTGTTTCCGTTAACGTGACTGAAGAAATGGTGGGACATCGCCTAGGGGAATTCTCGCCTACCCGTAAGTTCGTGAGGCATGGCGGCAGAATTCAGAAGGAACTGGAGATACAGACAGCCGAGGCGCAGAAAGCGGCATCTGCATCCGCGAAAGCGTCCACTGAAACCAAGAAATAAAATGGCAGCTACCGAGATCAAAGTTAAATTGCGCAATCTTCACATCGCTCCGCGTAAGGTGCGCTTAGTTGCCAATATAATTAAAAGGATGCCAATAGAGGAAGCCTTAGCCCAGCTGGTTCTGCATCCGGCACGTTCATCAGGCCCGATAATGAAACTGGTTCGTTCGGCGGTTGCGAACGCGAGGAGCCAGGGCATGAAAGTAGAGGCGCTCGCGGTGAAATCTATAATGGTGGATGAGGGGCCGATGCTCAAGCGTTCCCTGCCCCGAGCGCGGGGCATGGCCACGCCTATACACAAAAAGATGAGCCACATCACCCTCGTTCTCGGAGAAGTTGTTTCGCCGAAGCCAGTTCGTTTTGACTTAACTAGAGCTGAAAAGAAACCGAAGAAGGAGAAAAAGCGGCCAAAGTCCGCTAAAACAAAAGCTGTTCCGGAAGCGAAAGCTGAATTTAAAAAGGCACCGAAGAAGCTGGGGTTTTTCAAGCGTGTTTTCAGCCGCAAATCAATTTAGTAGTTTGACAAAACTCACTACAAGACAATGGGACGCAAGGTACAACCGAATTCATACCGTTTAGGAGTTATCAAGGGCTGGGAAAGTAAATGGTTCTCGCCGAAGGATGCTTCAAGGTGGCTGGAGGAAGACGAGAAAATCCGCGAAGTGATTATGAAAAAAATCAGCCAAGCCGGCATCGCGCGGATTGAAATTGAACGCTTGAGTGATCGCTACCGCATTTTAATCAAGGCGAGCCGCCCCGGTCTTATTATCGGTCGCGGCGGAAAAGGGATTGAGGAGCTAACCAAGGCAATTGAGAAAATTATGCGTTCCAAGGTTGGTTTAAGCTTGAATGTCGAAGAGCTGAAGCGCACCGAGCTATCGGCGCAAGTGGCGGCTCAAAATATTGCTTGGGATTTGGAGCGAAGAATGCTTTTCCGCCGCACGGCGAAAAAGCACCTAGATTCGTATTTTCAGCATCGTGAGATTCAAGGCGCGAGGATCCAACTTGCCGGACGTTTGAACGGCGCGGAAATTGCTCGCAGAGAGGTGTTCAGCCGCGGCAAACTGCCGCTTTCCACGCTGCGGGCGAATATCGATTACGGTGAGGCTACTGCGTTTGGTTCCTACGGGACCGTGGGCGTGAAAGTTTGGATTTATACAGGAGAGGTTTTCAATAAAAAGTAGGCAATGTTAATCCCCAAGAAAGTAAAACACAGGAAGTGGCAGAAAGGGCGCTCGAAAGGTCGCACGGTTGAGACGCGTGGCACTTTTGTAGCTTACGGCTCGCACGGTCTGCAGGCGCTAGAACCGTCCTGGATAACTTCGCGTCAGATTGAAGCTGCCCGCCGCACCGTTACTAATTTTATGAAACGCGAAGGGCGACTCTGGATCCGGATTTTTCCGGATAAGCCTGTAACTAAGCGCCCGCCGGAAGTGACGATGGGCGGAGGCAAGGGCAGTGTAGACCACTATGTTTTTCCAGTGCGGCCGGGCAGGGTAATTTTTGAGGTGGACGGCATCCCCGACGATGTCGCGAGAAGAGCGCTTACCTTAGCCGGGCACAAGTTGCCGGTAAAGACAAGAATTATAACGGCTGAAAGCTAAAATGAAGCGTGACGAACTGCGAAAACTTAAAGATAAAACTGTGCCGGAGCTGCAGAAAGATTTGACGGCGGCACGCGAGGAACTGCGCGTTTTGAAGTTTGATCTCACGGCCGGTAAGGCAAAAAATATCAGGACGATAACCGAAACTAAGAAAAGAATCGCGCGGATTATGACTTTCCTTCGGCAAGCTCAGGATGGTGAGCGGAGCCGAACCATTATCGCCGAGAAATCTAAAACAAACAACAATGGCTAAAATTAAAGATAAAAAACGCCGCCGTTTGGAGGGTGTAGTAATCTCTGACAAAATGTTGAAGACAAGAGTGGTTGAGGTGAGCCGTGTGAGGATCCATCCGAAATACCTGAAACGTTACGCTACGACTGCCCGCTTCAAGGCCCATGATGAAGCCAATGCGTATAAAGCCGGTGATCACGTGGTTATTGAGGAGACAAGGCCGCTCTCGCGCGAAAAGCGCTGGCGGATTGTTGGATTGGTTCGGAAGTCAGAACAAAAGCTGGTATGATTCAGGAACGTTCGATCCTAAAAGTCGCCGACAATTCCGGAGCCAAGCTGGTGCGCTGTTTCCGCATCTTGGGCGGGACCAGGAAGCGTTACGCCCGCTTGGGCGAGGTTATTATCGCTTCGGTGCAAAGCGCCGAACCGAGGAAGCCGGTAAAGAAGAAGGATATCGTGCATGCATTGGTCGTGAGAACCGCCGCGCCGATTCGCCGCAAGGACGGCAGCTATGTCCGTTTTGACGAGAACGCAGTGGTGATTATTGACAAGGGCGAGCCGATTGCGAGCCGTATTTTCGGTCCGGTGCCGCGTGAGCTCAAAGAGCGTGGCTATGATAAGGTTGTGTCACTCGCTCAAGAAATTGTTTAAAGCAATGAATATCAGGAAAGGCGATAACGTAATAATTTTGAAAGGGAAAGACCGCGGCAAGACGGCTAAGGTTATCCACGTGCTTCCGCGCGATGGACGGGTAGTTGTGGAAGGGATAAATCTGCATCAGAAGGCGGTGAGGCCGAAGCGCGCCGGCGAGAAGGGGCAATTAATAAAACTGCCGCTCCCGCTCAGCGCCTCCAATGTGATGCTAGTCTGCACGGCCTGCGGCCGAACTTCACGTGTTGGCTACCGCAAACCGGAGAAGGGAAATAAAGAAAGATATTGCAAGAAATGCAACGCAACCGTCTAGAAAAAATAGTTGTCTCCGTCGGCGTGGGCAAAATGCGCCAGAACCAGCAATTCGAGGAGAAAATCCTGCCGGTTATCATTGAGGAACTCGCGCTTATCACAGGCCAGAAGGCCGCCCCGCGTGGGGCAAAGAAGTCTATCGCTGGTTTCAAATCCCGCGAAGGAGACATTATCGGTCTTACCACCACCCTCCGAGGCAAGCGAATGGAAGACTTCCTGAAGCGGCTGGTCAACATTTCCTTGCCGCGTGTGAGAGATTTCCGCGGCATAGATTTAAAGCATTTCGACGACCGCGGCAATTTGACAATAGGATTCCGGGAACATACTGTTTTTCCGGAAATTAACGCAGAAACCTCGAAGGCGAACTTCGGGTTGCAAGTAACGTTGGTCTCTGACGCGAAGACAAAAGAAGAGGGCGTAGCTTTCTTCCGCGATTTAGGTTTGCCTATTAAATCCAAGTAATAAGATGGCTAAAACTTCAGTTATCGCAAGATCAAAAAAGAAACCGAAATACTCGACCCGCATCGTGCGGCGTTGCTGGCGCTGCGGCAGGAAGCGCGGCTATATGCGCGATTTCGGCCTTTGCCGTATTTGTTTCAGGGAACTCGCTAAACTTGGTCGTATTCCGGGAGTAAGAAAAGCTTCGTGGTAGAAAATGTACGGAGATATGCTCGCAAGAATTAGAAACGGTTTGATGCGGAAACTGACTCGCGTGAAAGTCCCATACTCTGCGGCCGATTTGGCGATCCTAGAAGCGCTTGTGAAGTATGGTTATATTACCCAAGTCGTGCGCAAGGGCCGCGGCGTAAAAAGGATCATTGATATTGAGTTGAAGTATGGCGAGGACGGCGCTCCAGCCGTGACTATGATCAAACTAATCAGCAAACCTTCCAGGCGCGTTTATGCGGGCTATCGCGATATAAAGCGTTCGCGTCAGGGGTACGGTCGTTACATTCTTTCCACTCCGCAGGGGATCAAGAGCGATAGCGAAGTGCGGCGCGAGAAAATCGGCGGTGAAATGTTATTCGAAATTTGGTAACAAAATGTCTAAAGTCGGCAAAAAACCAATAACCATACCTTCGGGCGTTAAAGTCGAGATCACGGGCGACGAAGTGAAAATACAGGGCGTAAACGGCAGCGCCGCATTGCCGCTCCTTAAAGGTATCACTGTTGCTGTTAGCGGTGGGGAGATTACGGTTACGCCGGCTAACGAGACTAAGCAGATCCGCAGCAATTGGGGAACGATGCGGGCCCTTTTACAGAATGCGGTTTTGGGTGCGACTGTGGACTTCACAAAAGAACTAATTGTCGAAGGGATAGGCTACCGCGCTGAAATTCAGGGAAAAGAGCTTACGCTAAACCTCGGCTTTTCTCATCCTGTTAAAGTCGCAATCCCTGAAGGCATCAAGATTTCGGTTGATAAAAATGTAATCAAGGTTGCCGGCGCGAGCAAAAAGGAAGTAGGAGACATAGCGGCCCACATCCGTCACTTCAAGAAACCCGAACCCTACAAAGGGAAGGGAATCCGTTATTCTAATGAAATTATCCGCCGCAAAGCCGGCAAAAAGGCCGTGACCTCAGGAGGTAAAACAGCCTAACGATGAAACAAAAACACTTAAATACCGTGCGTTCAAGGAGAGCAAGCCGCACTAGAGTAAAAATCCGCGGCACCGAAGATCGTCCGCGCCTTTCCATCTTCCGCAGTAACAAGTATATTTACTTGCAGCTGATTAATGATGTATCCGGTCGCACCATACTTTCGGTTTCCAGTTTCGGGCTGAAGGGGCGCGGCAAGGGAGTGAAAAAATCGGATCAGGCCAGGGAGTTGGGTAAAATGCTCGCGGAAAAAGCTAAAACCGCCGGCTTGGAAACTGTCGTGTTGGATCGAGGGGCGTACCGTTACCATGGCAGAGTTAAAGCGGTGGCGGATGCCGCACGCGAAAGGGGTTTGAAGTTATAAAATGGCTAGGGAATTTAGAAACGCGCTAAAAGACGAGTTTAAAGATCGGGTCTTGGAAATCAGACGGGTCACCCGCGTGATTGCGGGCGGCAAGCGTTTTCGCTTCCGCAGTACCATAGTTGTGGGGGATATGAAAGGCAGGATAGGCGTAGGAATGGGTAAGAGCATTGACCTGCAGCAGGCTATCCAGAAAGCTCGTCACAATGCCAAGAAGAACGTGGTCAAGATAGTCTTGCATGGAGGGACTATCCCGCACGAGGTTCTGGCTAAATTCAGCGCCGCGAAGGTAATTTTGAAGCCTGCGCGCGAGGGGCATGGCCTTATGGCCGGCGGGGCGGTCCGGATCGTCCTGAAACTGGCCGGTGTCCGTGACGCTACAGCAAAATGTCTAGGGACGACTACCAATAAACTTACGACTGCGATGGCGACAGTTGAAGCCTTGAAAATGCTCCGTCCGGAGAAGAAAGTTAAAACATTGAACGATGCAGCTGCACCAGTTACAAGCTAATCACCCGAATTACGGAAAAAAGCGCGTCGGGCGCGGCGGCAAACGCGGAACGACCTCCGGCCGCGGCACAAAAGGGCAACACTCCCGCGCTGGCCGCAGGATTCGCCCAGCCGAACGCGATTTTATCCAGCGCCTTCCAAAGCTTCGCGGCGTTAGGAATGTCGCTAATACGGCGCGTAAGGCTAGGGAGTTAGCTCTGCGCCGCAAAGAACACCGCGCTTTAAGGAGCGCTAAAACGGCCAAGCAATGATCAGAATACTAAATATCTTCCGGATTAGAGAGCTGCGCAACAAGGTATTCATTGTAGCTTTTATCCTATTATGCTCGCGCGTTTTGGCCGCTATTCCTATTCCAGGCGTTGAC
>CAYZNQ010000003.1:14264-19553 GCA_964479925.1 uncultured Candidatus Saccharibacteria bacterium
TTTTATCCTATTATGCTCGCGCGTTTTGGCCGCTATTCCTATTCCAGGCGTTGACGCAGAGGCTTTAAGGCAGTTTCTTTCAGGTAACCAGTTCTTTGGAATTTTAAATATCCTATCCGGTAGCGGGCTTTCACAACTTTCAATAGCGATGCTGGGTCTAGGCCCTTACATCACCGCTACGATCATAATGCAGCTTCTCACGATGATTTTCCCGGCATTAAAGGCGATGTATTACGAAGAAGGCACCGCGGGGCGAGCTAAATTCAACCGTTGTTCTCGCTACCTTACGGTACCGCTCGCCATTTTGCAGGCATACAGCTTTATGAAACTGCTTATTTCGCAGGGAGTGCTCACACACTTCACCTGGCAACAGTCGCTCTTAAGCGTTATTGTCGTCACGGCTGGCTCAATGATTATGGTCTGGCTCGGCGAGATTATAACTGAGCAGAAAATAGGGAATGGCATATCTCTTCTGATCTTTGCCGGTATCGTAAGTCGCTTACCTACGGATCTTGGACAGATGCTTACAATTTACACCCCAGGACTGCTATTAAACTACATTGTTTTTGCCATCCTCGCGCTTATTGTTATCGCCGGCGTGGTCATTATGAATGAAGGAGTAAGGAAAATTCCGGTATCTTACGCCAAACGCATTCGCGGTAACCGGGTTTATGGCGGTGTTTCAACCTATCTGCCGCTCAAGGTGAACCAGGCTGGCATGATCCCGATAATCTTCGCGATTTCAGTGCTGCTCCTGCCGCAGCTCGCCAGTACAGTTTTTATGGCATTCTCCGCTAACGTTGGTAAGATTATAAACGGGGTAGTCACTAAATTTATGAATAATTCGCTTTTCTACGGTGTTATTTATTTCATCTTGGTATTTGTCTTCACTTATTTCTACACCGCTGTTACATTTGACCCGAAGGAAATTTCAAAAAATCTCCAGCGGAGCGGGGGATTCGTCCCTGGGCTTCGCCCCGGTGAACCGACTTCTACTTACCTCAGTAAAGTAATTTCGCGCATAACTCTTTTCGGCGCGCTGTTCTTAGGTATTATTGCCATTTTACCGCTTGCCACCCAAGTCCTCGTCACTAGTTCCGCGGCTCTAACCATAGGCGGAACAGCGCTTTTGATTGTGGTTGCAGTCGCCTTGGACACCGCCCAACAAATTGATTCCCAACTCACTGTTCGCGAATACGAACGAATCTAGTAGAATAGAGATATGAAAAAGAGAGTTGTAGCTCTCTATGGTTCCCCCGGTTCGGGTAAAGGGACTCAAGCGAATCTACTGGCGTACCGGTGCGGCTTCGTGCACTTCGATACAGGTAAATATATCGAGCAACTGGTGCACAACCCGGCGCTCCAGAAAAGTCCGGTTATTAAACGTGAACGCCGGTTTTTCGACACCGGATATCTTTGTACGCCGTCCTGGGTTTTAAAAATGGTAAGAGCCCAAACGAGGCGATTCGCAAAAGCCGGCCTAAGCATAGTTTTGAGCGGTTCTCCGCGTACGCTCTATGAAGCGAAGAACCTCATCCCTGAATTGGAGAAACTGTATGGGCGCAAGAATATTAAATTCTTTTCGCTGGAGGTCCCAAAGGATGACGCGGTGAAACGCAATCTTGTGCGCGAGCGGTGTTCGGTCTGCGGCGCGATAATCATTGATCTAGGATATCGCTTGCGCCGTTGCCCCATTTGTAAAGGTAAGCTTGTCCGCCGCACGCTCGACAATAGAAAAACCCTAGTTAGGCGTTTTGAAGAATACGACGAAAGGACCAAGCCTATTTTTGATTTTGTCCGAAAGCGCGGCTACAGAGTCGTGAAGATCGACGGCCGACCGCTTCCCGAGAAAGTTTTTAGCAGCATCTCGAAACGCTTGTAATGAGCCGCCTCGTAAAAACCGATGCGGAGATAACGCAGATTCGCAAATCCGCCAAAATCCTTGCCGAAACATTAAGAAGGCTTAGCGCCGCGGCCGCCACCGGGGTAAATTTGATAAAACTCGACCGCTTGGCTAAGGAGATCATAAGAGAATCCGGCGGCCATCCAGCCTTCTTGAACTACCGCCCCTATGGCGCAAGAGAGGGGTATCCTTTCACTCTTTGCACATCTATAAACGAGACTATCGTTCACGGCCGCCCGTCAGCTTACGTTTTGAAAGATGGCGACGTCCTTAAATTGGATCTTGGTGTTGAATATCATGGAGGGATAAGCGATGCTGCGATAACTGTCCCGATAGGAAAAGTTTCCGCTGAAGCTAGAACGCTGATTAAAATAACCAAAAATGCGTTGAGAGAAGCGATAAGAGCCGTGAGAGCGGGGCATACGGTAGGGGATATCGGCCACGCGGTTGAGCGTACGGTAACATCGGCTGGTTTTAAGGTGATTGACGGATTGGCCGGACATGGCGTTGGGAACGATTTGCATGAAGATCCGGTGATTTACAATCGCGGTAAGGCCGGCACTGGCGAAGTTTTACAAAAGGGGATGGTTCTCGCGATTGAACCCATGGTTAGTATCAGGACATCAACAGCCATTCAACTCAAAGACGACAGTTTCGTGACTTCCGACGGCAGCGTCGCCGCCCACTTTGAACACACGGTGCTGGTGACTAAAAGCGGCGCCGAGATCCTGACTGCTTAGCGAACTATAGAGTAGTTAAATAATCCACCGGGCGTGAGATAGTATATTGCGTCGGTGTTCGGAGCATAATTAAACTCACTAACTCGCGTTGCGACCCTCATAACATTTGTAGGCTCCGCCCCTACCTCAATAAAATCCAAATTGCCCTCTCGGAGCGCGAATAAGTGCGCGCTGTCTTTATACCAGTCTAATTGAACAACCGGCGCCCCCTTTATGGCGCTCAATCCCATATATTGCGGACGATCAACGCGATAAACCGAAAGCGGGCCGTCGCGATCGGCATAAGCCAAATAGCGCGAATCCGGTGAAAAGGCGAATTCTTTAACCTTATACGCTATCCTTAAAGAACTCTGGGAAGCATAATCCATAAGCATAAGCATGCCGCTTCTCTGAAGCACGGCGACTAACGAACCGGAGGGGCTTATTTTTATTTTTTCTGCTGGATCAGACGGTAAAAGTCCATAGCCGCTGATTTTCGTCGGAGTATGGAGGATAAGGTTGTAACTCCAAATTCCGCCGCGAGCGGCCCACACCAATTGATCACCGGAGACGATAAACCCAAACGGTTCAGAAACTATCTGCTCCAACGATAAATTCTTTGTATCCATTATGTACAACCCGCCCCCGGTTTCAATTACTAATCTCGCATCGTCAAACGGATGGAAATCAATCGCGGTGATAGGTACGGTGCCGGGCATATTCAATTGCGATTGCTTAAGGTTCGTAAAAGTAGTATTCAAGTTAAGAGAAGCGCCGTCGCCGCCCGATAAATCCGTAAGGTAGTAGGTGCCACTGGCTGATGCTGTTATTATCCGCCCGCCTGGGGACACATCTACGATCTCGCTGCCCCGGACCAGACGATCGCCGAATATTATCGCACCATCCTTTACTTCGACCGCCTTACCGTCCAGCATCGCGAAACTGCCCGCAGGTTCGTCTATCTTTTGAGCATTGTCCTGCGGCAATAGCAGAATCTTATCGAATACTGCCGCCCCGCCGGGCTCTACCGCAACACTTTTCTCCCAGCCGAAGTAGCCATTTTTTGAGATCTTGAGATGATGCACCCCTTTTATTAAATTAGAGATCAAGGTGCCGGATTGGAATAGACCCGATTGATTGCTAACTCCTTTGCCATCCAAGGTTATTTCGGCATCGGCTGGCTCAATTCTGAGATAAATCCCGCCTGTTTTCTCGAAGCGACCGGCCTTGAAATCGAACCGCCAGCCCTGCGAATATGCAACCACCGCCGTCCCCACGGCGATGAAAAGTATGACGAAGGAGTAGAAAACAATCCGCCTAGTTCTGCGGTCCATTCTAACCTATAATAGGCAAGGTGAAATTCATTGTAAACGGGGGTAAAAAACTTGAAGGGGAGATTGAGGTCCGTGGGTCCAAGAACGCGGCAACCAAGATGATGGTTGCGTCGCTTTTGACCGACGAGGAATGTGTCTTGGAAAATTTTCCGCGCATAGGCGACGCCGAAATTACCAAGGAGCTTTGCGAATTGGTGGGCAGTGAGGTAAAAAACGAGGGGCATATTTTAAGGATTAAGACTCCCAATATTACGAATTTTAGGGTTACGCAGCTTTCAAGGAGAAATCGCATCCCTATTCTGGCGCTGGGTCCTCTTCTTGCGAGGACGGGTAAAGCCGAAGTGCCGATCCTGGGCGGAGATAAAATTGGTCCTAGGCCCGTCGACATCCATCTTGAAGCGTTGAAAGCCCTGGGGGCAAGAATAGAAACTGACGAAAATTATTATCACGCCGAAGCGCCGCAAGGCCTAAAGGGCGCCAAGATCCACCTGCGCTACCCAAGCGTAGGCGCCACCGAAAACACGATCTTAGCCGCAGTCTTAGCGAAAGGCCAAACCATGATTGAAAACTCCGCGATTGAGCCGGAAATCGTAGAATTGATTCTGATGTTGCAAAAAATGGGAGCCGTTATTGAAACGGGTTCTGACAGGAGAATTTATATTGAGGGAGTCAATAAGCTCAAAGGCGTTTCCCACAGGATTCTGCCGGATAGAAACGAAGCCGTTTCATTCGCGAGTCTGGCATTGGCGCATCCGAATAACAGAATAAAGGTTGTGGACGCGCGCCAAAGCGACTTAATCACGTTCTTAAACGCCGTAAGGAGGATCGGCGGCGAATACAAAGTTGAAAACGACGGCATAGTTTTCTTCGGGGCAAGTAATTTATCGGCTAATAATATCGAAACCGATACGCACCCGGGGTTTATGACGGATTGGCAGCAGCCGTTCGTAATCTTACTCACACAAGCGAAGGGAACGTCGATAATCCATGAAACGGTGTATGAAGACCGTTTCGGCTATATCGAGGATTTGAACTTAATGGGCGCAAATATTAAAGTATTCTCGAAGTGTCTGGGAGAGCTGCCCTGCCGCTTTGCCGGCAATGGCCAGCCTCACAGCGCGGTTGTTTCTGGTCCGACTCCGCTTTCCGGCAGGAATCTGAAGGTTAGAGATTTGCGGGCAGGTATGGCCCACCTTACGGCAGCGCTAATCGCAGAGGGCAAGTCGGTGATCGAAGGAGTTGAAGAAATAGACAGGGGCTACGAGGATATTGACGGAAGACTGAAAAGTTTAGGAGCGGATATAGAACGCAGGTAAAAATGCCCAGTAGTGAA
>CAYZNQ010000004.1:0-18672 GCA_964479925.1 uncultured Candidatus Saccharibacteria bacterium
CGTTCCGGACGGATAAATTGTCTTTGAACCGCGTTAAGATCTTTGAGCGATAACGATTTGATTATCTCGAGCCGGCGTTTGTCCTCTGTCTCTACTTCCATCACCGGTTTCTCTTCAGCGATCTTATCTAAGATCAAATTTTCATATCCCTCCACATTAGACTGCTCGAAAGCCCTAATCTCAAAAGAGTCGAAGGTTTTTTCTCGCAGCTCGTCGAACTCGCGACTCTCGAAGATAGGTTTAGTAAGAGCTTTCCATATAATCCGTTCGACTTCCCTATCTTTCGAGGGATGAATCTCTGCATATGCAGAGAACTGGTCTGCCAGACCCGCAACTATGAAGTAAGAACTACCGATCGTGTAGGCCAAGCCTCGTTTTTCCCGTACTTCATTCCACAGCCGCGAGGTATTAGATCCGCCGATCATTTTTGAGAACATTGAGAATGTCTCTGTGGTTCTCATATCGATATCTAGCGGGATTTTGCAGCCCAATATCAATATGGTCTTCTCGCGTTTCGGCCTCACCACTGTAAACTCACGTTTAAGCGGTGGCTCGCTCGCCTCGTCTCGCCAATACTTCCTAGGAGCCACGGCGTTATTTAGGGGGATATGCCTATTTATTTCCTTAACAAAGTCCACATGATTAACGCCGCCGATAGCGAGCGCGATCGTGTTTGACGGTACGTACCACGTTGATTTTTTTGCTATAAGATCGCTGCGTCTTATGCGGTCTATACCCTCAATTGTTCCCCCGCCATGGCGACGGACGGGATTACTTTTGTATAGGTGTTCGTATAGGGCCTCGTACGCAGTGACTGCATCATTATCGTTGTTGCGGGCTATCTCAAGATGAATAGCCCGTTTTTCTTTCTGTAACTCCCCTGCTGGGAATATCGAATTGAAATATATATCGCATAGATATTCGCATACTTGCGGGAGTTTCCGATCTATCGCCGATACTTCATAGACGGTGAGGAGTTTATCCGTGTGAGCGTTAAATAATAAAAGATTCTTACGGGCAAACGATTGAATATCTTTTATACTCCGCTTTTTTGTACCTTTGAACGCCATATGCTCAAAACAATGGAAAAAACCTGTCTTATCCACGGGATCGTATGCCGAACCGACGCGGGCAATAAGATCAATCCATACCCTTTTCCGGTGAGGAAGCCTGCAAGAAATTATTCGCAAGCCGTCTTTTCTAATCGTTTCATTAATTTTCATAGTTATAACAACAGCTTTCGCATGATAGATTGTACTTCACCAATCCCTCTTTTGTCAGACTTCAAGCTTCCCCTTAGTATACTATAATACTGATCAGTGTTTTAGTATACTAAGTGCCGCATCTACATAATAAAAAAGTCCGTTCCGATGGCCATCGGAACGGACTTCATAACTCAAAACTAGAACGGACTCGTATAGGCAGCTGTAACGGTCGGCGCTAATCCATAATTGGTCTTGCAGGTGATGCCGAAGAGGTAGGAGTGCGGATACGCTCTCATATCGGAGACATAGAGCATCCACGCAGGTCCGAAGAAATGAGATTGGGCAATAACCACATCACCCTTTTCATTCTCACATTTCATCCCAACTGGACCGCTCTCGATGTAACGAGAGAGGGAGTTCCCGTCCGCTCTCAGAACCACCATAGGGCCTCGATAAGTCATGAGCATAATCACGAAACCCAGGAGGATAACCGACACAACCAGCAGCAGAGCTTCGAGCTGAGTAAAGTTCTTCATATTCTTAACGAACGAGGGGATCCGCCGGTAAGGCTAGTCCCTCGCTCAATTTGGCTAAGGACTGCTATAGCAGATCGACCTTTATTTACTGCATTAAAGCCACAAAGATAAATTATTGTCAATAAAAAAGCGGTCCGACATACATCGGAGCGTTTTGGCCCGATCCCGCGGGCCTACCATTTCCGCTCGAAACCGTTCTTCTCGAAGAACTCGATCATCGATCCCGTTATTATGAGTGTCCGGATGCCCCTTTTATACAATTCCTTCTGTTGTTTAAGCGCGTCACCATTCACCCGTCCGTCGCTATCCAACATTCTGGTCTTAACCTCCAAATACTTCACCGGTCTATCTAGCGAGGGGCCATAAATTTTAGCTTCAACCGATTCCGGGACAGACTGTACGTACACCGGATGCAGTAGAACGAAATCGACTTCCCGAGATTTTGATCCACCTTTGGAACAAATCTTAAAAGAAACTGCATATTCCCATGGAATATGCTCTCGGTCGAGGATGTTTGCCATCCTCTCTTCGAGGGGATGTGCAAACAAAGTATCACGCATAAATTTTGGCCGAAGAACCCACTCACATAATGAGGCTTCGAGCGATTAACTAATTTATTCGACTTTTAAAGAACTTTCCTATATGTGGACCCACCGGGAATTGAACCCGGACCTCGGCAATGCGAATGCCGCGTAATGCCGTTTTACTATGGGCCCTACGGCAACGGCTATATAAATGAATTTATAGCTTTATTGATGCTGAGTAAAGCCGAAGCATCAAACGAATTCTGTAGTACCAGCCAACTAGTATACTATAATACTGATCAGTATTATAGTATACTAGTTGGTATTCGGCTTCGCTCATAATAGTAAGCCCGCCGAACTATGTTAAAATCAAGCTGATTATGATCATAAAAAATCTCCGTAAGCTTGGTTCGACTTCTCTTAGGAAATCCGCGCTCTCAATCGCAGAGGCGGGAATAAAAGCGGTGCTGCCGAAAAATATAATAAGAGACAGTGTTTCCGTAAAAGGAGACTTACTCCGGATAAAGAACAGACAGTTTGATCTTAAAAATTACAGGCGTCTTTTTATCTTCGCTTTCGGCAAGGCCGCGGCGGATTCCGCGCATGCGCTGGAAAAAATCCTGGGCGACCGCATCGCGGGCGGGGTGGTAATTGATGTAAAAACCTATAAATCAAAACGGTTAAAAGTTTTTGCTGCCGACCATCCGTTACCTACCGAACGAAATATCAAAGCCGGCCGCGAACTCGTGAAAATGTTGGAAAGCTTCGGCAAATTCACCGAGAAGGACATAGTGCTTACAGTAATTTCGGGCGGCGCATCGGTGCTCCTCTGCCGTCCGCATCAACTAACCCACACTAAACTAGGCGTGGTGGTAAGCGCATTGCTTAAAAGAGGCGCGGATATAAAAGAGATAAACATCATCCGTAAACATCTTTCGCTGATTCACGGCGGGTATTTCGCCAAATATGTTTATCCGGCTAAAACGATTGCCCTGTTGTATTCCGACGTCCCGACATCGGACTTAAGCGTAATCGCATCCGGCCCGACCTTTAGGGACAGTACAACCGTAAAGGACGCACGACGGATTGCTAAAAAGTACGGTCTAGGAAAGCAACCGTTCGTTGAAACACCGAAGGACAAAAAATACTTTAAAAATGTAAGCAACGTTTTGGTTTGCGATAACCTAACTGCGCTTAAAGCGATGCGGGCAAAAGCGAAGAAGCTGGGTTTTAGGCCGATCGTCTACAGTAATCGCCTCCGCGGCGAGGCGCGCTACGCCGGGAAGAAATTGCTCGCGAAACTCAAGGCCGGCACGGTGGTCCTTGCGGCCGGCGAGACAACCGTAAAAGTTAAAGGCTCCGGCAGGGGCGGGCGGAACCAGGAGCTTGTTTTGGGAAGTTTGCCGCGGTTGAAGGAAAAAGAAGTTATTGTTTCTATAGCCTCCGACGGGAAAGACTTTGCAAAAGGCGCGGGCGGCGCGATAGCTGATTTGAATACTTTGGCGAAAGCTAGGAAAATGAAGTTGAACGCTAAGAAGTATTTGGATGATAACGATTCATATAACTTCTTCAAAAAAACCGGCGGCTTAATTTTGACCGATCCGACCGGGGCAAACGTTTCGGATTTGATGGTCGCGTTAAAAGGGAAATAATGAACAAAAATACAGCGAACATCCTTTGGTTTAAAGAAATCGGCATTGCGGACACGGGTTTGGTCGGCGGCAAAAATGCCAGCCTGGGTGAGATGTACCGGACGCTCTCCTCAAAAAACATTTTGATCCCGAACGGTTTTGCGATTACCGCGGCGGCTTATCGGTATTTCCTAAAACACAACGACTTGGACACGCTTATATCGCAAAAAGTTTCTAAACTTAACACCAAAAATATTAAATCGCTGAATCAAACCGCTCGCGACATCCAGAACGCGATAGTGAAGGGTGATTTCCCCAAAGACCTGGAAGATGGTATCCGCGCAGCCTACGCGGAACTATCCAAGAATTACAGTGAGGCTGGGACGGACGTTGCGGTCCGGTCCTCCGCGACCGCCGAGGATTTACCCGGCGCGAGTTTCGCCGGCCAGCATGAAACTTATCTGAATATCTCCAAACCTGATGAACTTCTAACCGCCATCAAAAAGTGTTTCGCCTCACTTTTCAAGCCGCGCGCGATCTCCTATCGCGCCGACAAGGGATTCGATCAGCTCACGGTTTATCTCTCGGTCGGCGTGCAGAAGATGGTGCGCTCCGATCTTGCTTCCTCTGGTGTCATTTTCACTCTTCACCCCGACTCCGGTTTCGGGAAGGTAATAGTGGTGAACGGTTCGTGGGGATTGGGCGAGCTTGTAGTGCAGGGCGAGGTTGTGCCGGACGAGTTTATCGTTTTTAAGGATACTCTGGATAAAGGGTACAAAGCGGTTATTTCAAAAACTCTGGGCAATAAAAATAAAAAACTCATCTACTTCGGAGCGAATAAAACCAAATTGGTTAAAACTAGCCCGAAGGAGAAACAAAACTTCATCTTAACCGACGATGAGATTCTCACCCTCGCGAAATGGGCTTACGAAGTTGAAAAACATTACTCCGCCATCAAAGGGAAGTGGCAGCCGATGGATTTGGAGTGGGCCAAAGACGGCAAGTTAAATAAATTATTCCTGGTGCAGGCTCGTCCGGAAACGATTTTTTCATCCAAGATCAAAGTTGAGATTGAGGAATACCGTTTGAAGGAAAAAGGTGAGGTTATCACAAAAGGTATCGCAATCGGGAGCAAGGTAACCTCCGGCCGCGCGCGACTTATCCTGAACCCCAAGAAAATCGGCGAGTTCAAACCGGGCGAGATATTGGTTACAACCATCACCGACCCGGATTGGGAACCGATTATGAAAATCGCCTCCGGCATCGTGACGGATTCCGGCGGGCGGACAAGCCACGCCGCGATTGTCTCCCGCGAGTTGGGTATCCCTTGTATCGTGGGTACCGAGAACGCAACCAAAGTTTTGAAAACCGGCACGGAGATCACCCTGGATTGTTCATCGGGAGAGGACGGCACCGTTTACGGGGGCAAACTGGAATTTGTCAGGAATGTTTTCTCGCCGGAGAATTTTCCGAAGACGAAAACGAAAGTGATGGTGAATATCGGCACGCCGGAAGAAGCTTTTAAGTACAGTTTTCTGCCGACGGACGGCGTGGGTCTCGCACGCGAAGAATTCATCATTGCCTCGGAAATAAAAATACATCCTTTGGCGCTTCTGAATTTGAATAAGCTGCCCGCAAAGACGCGCGCACAGATTAAAAAGATAATCGGCCTACTGAAGCCCGAAGAGTATTACTTGAATAAACTTGCCTATGGCATCGCCAAAATCGCCGCCGGATTTTACCCGAGACCGGTTATCATCAGGTTCTCGGACTTCAAGACGAACGAATACGCTAAACTCTTGGGCGGCGAGGGTTTTGAACCGAGGGAGGAAAACCCGATGATCGGCTGGCGGGGCGCTTCACGCTACTACGATCCGCGTTTTAAGGAAGCTTTTGGTTTGGAATGCGCCGCTCTAAAAAAAGTGCGCGATGAATTCGGTCTTGTGAATCTAATCCCGATGATCCCCTTCTGCCGCACGCCGGAAGAGGGCCGCAAAGTTTTGGAAACAATGAAAGAATTTGGCCTTGAAAGACGCAAGGGCGATTTGAAAGTTTATATGATGTGTGAAATACCCTCGAACGTCATCTTAGCCGATGAGTTTCTGGATATTTTCGACGGGCTCTCAATCGGCTCCAATGACTTAACCCAACTTACAGTCGGGATTGACCGCGATAATGAAGAATTGAAGCACATCGCCGACGAGCGCAACGCGGCGGTAAAGCGGCTTGTCGAAACCGTGGTGAAAAAAGCGAAAGAACGCGGTAAATATATAGGCATCTGCGGGCAGGCGCCGTCGGACTATCCGGAATTCGCAAAGTTTTTGGTAGATTTGGGAATCGAGAGTATCTCGCTCAATCCCGACACGGTGGTGAAAACCACCCTGAAGATAGCAGAGGAAGAAAACAAGTAATGCGGCTTACTAAAATCGCGGCGCGAATAATCCGTGATTCGCGCGGGGAGAAAACGATTGAAGTTGCGGTGGCCTCCAGGCGATTCGCGGCCAAGGCCTCTATCCCCTCCGGCAAGAGCACGGGCAAATTCGAGGCGGTATCACTGCCCGCTAAGCAGGCCATACGTAAAATAAAATCGGCTGCACCGTTAATTTCAAAACTGGACTTCAAAAGCCAGAAAGATTTTGATAAATTCCTAATCCAACTGGACGGCACCAAAGACAAAAGCAACTTAGGCGCGAATTCAACTCTCGCTTTAAGTCTCGGCTTCGCTCGCCTAAACGCGAAGAAAAATGGCGTGCCGCTCTATAAATATATTTCCAGACTCTCCGGCATAAAACCGAGGAAGCCGCGTATATACGCAAACCTGATAAACGCGGGCTTGCACGCCAAGACCGGGCCGGCTTTCCAAGAATATATTGTCGTGCCCGTTTCGAACAATACGAAATCCGATATAAAAATAATAAACAGTTTCTATCGCGAGCTAGGTAGGTTGCTGAAGAAGAATAAAGTTTTGGCCGGCGTGGGTGATGAGGGCGGCTACATGCTAAAGAGCAAAGATGATAGTCTGCCGTTCCTCATCTTTGACTACATTAAAGACAGGCTCCGTTTGCGCGGGAAGGTTAATTATGCCATCGATGTCGCCGCAAGTTCTTTCTACAAGAACGGTAAATACAGATTAAACAGCGGGCTTGTGGATACGAATGAGCTTACAAAAATTTACAGCGCTATAGCCACGGGCTTTGATATTATTTCAATCGAGGACCCGTTTGAAGAAGAAGATTTCAGATCCTTCGCAAAGCTGCGCGATGCAGTAAACACAATAATTGTCGGCGATGACCTTACCGTCACCAACCCCGCGCGGATAAAACGAGCGCACGCGGCCAAGTCCATAAACGGTGTGATTATAAAACCGAACCAAATCGGGACGCTTACCGAAACAATCGAGGCGGCGAAGCTCGCGCACAAATTTGGTTTCAAGATTATCGCAAGCCACCGTAGCGGCGAAACGAAAGACGATTGGATTTGCGACGTAGCGGTGGGCCTCGGCGCCTTCGGCATCAAAATAGGTGCGCCTAGAACTCCTTACCGTTTGGCAAAATACAAGCGACTCGCGGAGATTAAGATTTAACTACACGGATATCTGGCCGGTCAGCCAAGTATACTATAATACTGATCAGTATTATAGTATACCAAGGGTACTGGAATAAATTTTGCTTGTCTCGTCTGGTCGGGGTGCTGGGAATCGAACCCAGACTACGGAGTCCCGAACCCCGCGTACTACCACTATACGACACCCCGCTTACGGTAAGCACAAAAAGCTTATCTGCTCTAGGGTTTTATATCAAGCTTTTTCTCAATTTCTTCCAGACGCCTAGAGAAGGCGTGGAGTTCCTCGTGCACTTTCTTCACAATATCTTCCTCCTCCTCCACTTCTGCCTCGGTTTTCTCGGCAACCTTCTTTTCGTGTTTAATCCCGGAAATTATAATGTGGTCTCCTATGAAACTCGCAACGAACAGGCCGGTCATTAGAAGGATACTGATGCCCAGAACCAGCGACACGAAACCATCCCAGAAGAACGGGTAATCAATCGTGCCGAGCACAACGCCGTTATGGATATACCGCGCAGAAATAAAGTCGGCCGTGTGCCACACGCCGCGCCACGCAAGCACCGTCCCGACCCCGCCGATGATTCCATAAAGGATGGGGTAGTGGCTTAACCAGCCGCGCACCTTGTCCTCAAGTTTGTCGAAAAATTTTACGATTCCGAAACGGCGCATGGTTCTCTATACATAATATTTCTTCTTCATTTCTTCCTCAATCCCCTGCTGGGATTCGTCTTTTCTTTCTTTTGCCTTCTTGGCGAGCCCGGCCAATTTAGCGTCCGAAAGTTCGTTAAGTCCCCTCGCCCGCGCTTCCAAGTTCTTACTGGTATTTTTATTGGGGTCGTCCAAAACATCCTCCAACAAAATACCCAAAATAAAACCTATACGAGGACTGGGCGGGACAGCAAGCAGTTCCATAACGTCGTTTCCATCGATCGCGAGCATCTTTGGCGAAATCGGGTCGGTCTTAACCTTTTCAAGCATAAACCTCAAGTGGCGCAGCTTATAAGGCACGGCTTTGGGCACGCCGGAACCAACGCGATCAGATTCGCGAACTTTTATAAGGTCGTCAATGTTCTCCGAACCAACCCGGCTTAAAAACCTGCGCACACCCGCGGCTGTAACCTCGCCCACGTTGTAGTAGAACAAATGGTGTCGTACCAGGTGTGTCACCTGGTCAATAACCTTATTTGAAAACCGCAGGCGTCCGAGTATCACGCGGGTCATTCTTGCCCCCACCGCCTCGTGACCGTAAAAAGTGGAATCCGGTCCTTCGCCTTGTTTGGCCCGCGGTTTCCCGACATCGTGCAAAAGAGACGCCAGTCGGATCTCAAGTGGCGCACCGTGATGTGCAGAGTAATCGAGCGCCCGGAGACTGTGCTCCCAGACGGTATAAATGTGATGCTTGTTCTGGGTAACGCCTATTCCCTCCCTAAGTTCGGGCAGAATGTAGTAGAGAAGCCCAAATTCCTCAAGCTGTTCAACACCTTCCTTTGGTCCACTGTTATCACTCATAATCAATTTCGTCAGTTCATCCCTCACGCGTTCCGCAGAAATTTTACCCAAAAGAGCGCTGTTTCTTTTAATCGCCTCCGCGGTCTTTTCTTCAATCTTCCAGCCCGAGGCTGGTCCGCCTTTGGCGGAAAATCCGCCCAACTCGGAAGCGAAACGAACCGCCCGTATAAGTCGCAGGGCGTCTTCTTTAAAACGCCTGTCCGGATCGCCGACGGCGCGAATCAGTTTTTTATCTAGATCGGTCTCGCCGCCATAAGGATCAACAGTCCAGCCCTTCGCATCCAAAGCCATCGCGTTAACCGTAAAGTCGCGGCGCGCCAAATCTTTTTCAATAGTGTCCGCGAACTTTACTTTATCCGGGTGGCGGAAATCGGAATAGCTTTCCTCCTCACGGAAGGTTGTGACCTCGACTACTGCCAGCGTCGGATCATCCGATCTGGTTTTGACGCCGACTGTGCCGAATTCATTTTCATAAACGCTATCGGAAAAAAGTTTTTGAATCTCATCCGGCTTAGCATTTGTGGCAATGTCCCAGTCTTTAGGGGTCCTGTTAAGCAGGAGGTCACGCACCGAACCGCCGACAAGGTAGCTCAAATAGCCCGCCGCGGTAAGTTTGGCGGCAATTTCAGAAACTTCCTTTGGGATGTCTAACTTCATTACTTTAATCTTATACCCTCGTGCTCCAGAAACCGACGCTTCACCGCCGCGCCGCGATTATAGCCGCCTGTGTGCCCGTCTGAGCGTACGACACGGTGGCAGGGAATTTTCGGGTTGTAATTGCCGCTCAAGATATTCCCCACCGCCTGATATGCCCGTGGATTTCCCGCGCGCCGCGCGACTTCACGGTATGTCAAAACCTTGCCGCGCGGAATCTGGCGGACTACTGCTAAAACTTTTTCGCGGAAGGTTTCCAGTTTACTGCGGTGCGCCCACCAGGAATCGAACCTGGAACCGTCTCCTTAAGAGGGAGCTGCTCTGCCAATTGAGCTATGGGCGCTATTATACCGACCTTACACTATATGATAAATAAAAAATACTTATGTTCAACTGTCATCAATTCTTGTGTGCTCCCGGGAGGATTCGAACCCCCAATACCAGGTTCGAAGCCTGGTGTGATATCCATTTCACCACGGGAGCGCTAGTTATTTCTATCACGGCGCGAATAAGGTAGCAACAATGGGGATGGGCGCTATAATCAGAATAGGTTTTGTACGATGATTGCCGCTCAAACACCGCTTGAACAAATCAAAGGAGTAGGCCCGCGGTTCCTAACGCGCTTACATAAGCTTGGCTTAAACACCGTCCGCGATCTTTTGTACCACTTCCCTTCGCGCTACGAAGATTGGAGCGAAATCGTGCCGATCGCGGACCTCAAGCCTGGCGACATGAAAACAATTCAAGCGGACGTACGGAAAATAAAAATGAACCGCGCCTGGCACAAAAGAATGTTCGTGATTGAAGCGCTCCTAGGCGATGCGTCCGGCACAATCCCCGCCGTATGGTTCAACCAGACTTACATCAAAAACACTCTAAAACCCGGCGTGATCGCGAACTTCTCCGGGAAAGCCGCGCTTAGAAAAGATAAGCTTTATCTATCGAGCCCTGCGTACGAGGTGGTGAGCCGCGGCGGCACAGCGTTCTATGACGATGCTGATAACGTTATCCACGCCGATACCAAACACACGGGGCGACTGGTGCCGATTTATCCCGAAACCAGAGGTCTTACATCGCGCGGTTTGCGCTATTTGGTCCAGCCGTTATTGGACGAACTGGAACAACTCCCCGAGTTTCTACCGGAGAAAGTTTTGGAGGAATATAGCTTCCCTGAAATTAACGAAGCTATTAACGCAATTCATTTCCCTAAAACGCTTGATGAGGCGAAAGGGGCCAGGAATAGGTTCTCTTTCGAAGAACTTTTCCTGCTGCAACTCAAAGTCCTGCGCGAGAAGCTCGCGCTCGCCAAAGAAAAGGCGCACCCCGTAAAATCTGATAACAAATTCGTTGGAAAACTAATAACCAGCCTGCCCTTCAAACTTACAGACTCGCAGGAAAAAACTTTAAACGAAATCTTGCGGGACATCGGACGCGGCTCGCCGATGAACCGTTTGCTCCAAGGCGACGTGGGTTCAGGGAAGACAATTGTCGCCGGAATCGCGGCGTATCTCGCGGCAGAGGAATGCTATCAGGTGGCGTTTATGGCCCCGACCGAAATCCTCGCGCGACAGCATTACGCCACACTTAAAAAATTCTTCCCGGAATTTAGTCGCGGCCTAGGACTCTTAACCTCGAAAGAGGCGCGCGTCTATCACGGTGACGACCTGGAGGAAGAAATTAAAAAGCCTGCTCTCATTAATGAGACCAGCGCCGGAAGGATAAAAATAGTGGTTGGTACGCACGCGCTGATACAGAAGAATATACGATTTAGCGATCTGGCTTTAGTGATTATTGACGAACAGCACAGATTCGGGGTCAGGCAGCGCGCGGAATTACAGAAGGCAAACGGCGAAAAATTGGTGCCGCACCTTTTAAGTATGTCGGCGACTCCTATCCCCCGCACTTTGATGATGACTGTTTTCGGCGACCTGGACCTCTCGCTAATAACTGAACTGCCGAGTGGTAGAAAAAGTATCGTGACAAAAATCGTCGCGCCGGAGAACCGCGACAAGGCCTACGCTTTCATCCGCGGGCAGGTGCGGAAGGGTCGGCAGGGGTTCGTGATTTGCCCAAGGATCGAGAAGACAACTACGGACGACAAACAAACAAACGACTACAGACGGCAGACTATAAATACAAGCTGGGACGAAATTAAAGCCGTTAAGGACGAGTACGAGAAGTTGAAAAACAAGGTGTTCCCCGATCTCCGCGTAGGAATGATCCACGGGAAGTTGAAATCTGCGGAAAAGAATGAAACGATGGCGGGATTCGTGCGCGGAGATATTGACTTAATTGTATCCACCTCGGTAGTTGAGGTAGGCGTGGATGTGCCGAACGCGACGATTATGATGATTGAGGACGCCGACCGGTTCGGACTGGCGCAGATCTACCAGTTCCGCGGCCGGGTGGGCAGGGGCGAACATCAATCGTTTTGTTTCCTATTTACAGAGTCGCGGTCAGCCGAGACTAAAAAGCGTTTGGAATCCATTTTAACGGCGAAAAACGGGTTTGAGCTCGCGGAGAGAGATTTAACGATCCGCGGCCCCGGGGAATTTCTTGGAGAAGAACAGTCCGGAATGCCGGATATCGCGATGAAAGCGCTGCAGAACCCGGAAATGGTTCAAGCGGCGAGAACCGCAGCCGAGAGTTGCCTAAAGAAGGACGCATCATTAACCAATAGCACAGCGCTGCGCGAGAAACTCGCGGAGTTCAAGGAAAGAGTGCACTTAGAATAAAAGACTAGCCGGACTTAAGAGGCGTGAAGGAGGCAGCGTTTGCGCCTTTTGTCCTGCGACCCTTTGGGGTGACCCAGAACCCCAACCTGAACTTGCCGCCCAACAGCAATCTTGTCTGCGATTCAAGCCCAGGAATCGCGCCGAAGACAATGATTGTAATCGGCATCAGAATCCATTGTGCGAAGTATAAAAGATAATGCCGCGGTTTGAACCAAGCCGGTTTTGGGGGCAAAAGCGCGGCTGACACCGTCGCCGAGGTCACTATGCCGAACATCGCAAGCCACATAACCCAGCGGGTAATCTCGGGCAGGCGGTGTGCAAGGATAGTGGCGGTAAAGACCTCACCGCCCAGAACAGTCGGAAGCCAACCCAGAGCGAAAATCATCAGAGCATTAGTCGCCCAAGAGTGGAAACCTTCCACAATATTGAATCCCCAATAGAGTTTCCTTTTTAAAGCGATCCGCGGGTTAGTGATAAAGCCGTACAACATATACGGCACGTTCTCAACTCCCCAACCCCAACGGCGGTTCTGTTTATAGATATTCACCATCGTCTGCCAAAAAGTCGGCGCAACGTTCGCGTCCATTGATACAGGATAATAGAGCGGCACCACGCGCCAATCGCCGTCGTAATGCATAAAACACTGCCAGAAGATAAGCGAATCTTCCGAGACGTGGTCCACGGCCCAGAAGTTTATTTCAACCAAGGCCTTGAACGGCATTGAATGCGAGGAAAAAGTGGTGAGCCTCTCCGGACGCGCCTGGTTCATCATGTGCCAGAAAGTTGAAGAGAAGGACACCACCCGCGCGAACGCATTCGTCTCATAAATATTATTGGTGAAAAGGGGTATCGGCTGGTAACTGGAACGATCGCGATTGGGCGAGGTGAGATAAACGTAAGTGAGCCGCGAGAAATAATCCTGATAAATCTGGGTATCCACGTCAAAAGTGGACACGATAATGTTCTCGTAAGGGATCCCGAGCGAATCTATAAGCTTCTTTACCTCGCGCCCGGCCCAAGCGGAATTAGCGCCCTTCCCCGCGAGTTCGCCTTGGATACCGTCCGGGTGGACGGTGACGAGAAACTTGAAAAATCTGCCGCCAAACTCATCCCGGATCTTCTCACCTACTTCCTGCCCAGCCTCACCAGCCCGTTCTTCAAGCGCGAGGACGACAATAAACTTATCAAGTGGGTAATTAGCCCGGGCCAGGGCCTCAAAAGTCTCGCGGACAACCAAGTAGGGTTCCTTGTACATCGGGAGGATAACAAGGTGACGGATGCGTTCCCACCCATCCAGCTCTTTCAATTCCTTTAGCCAATCCTTTCTCACAACTTGCTTCATTGTCCGGAAAGTGGCGCGGAGGTGGAGTGACATATAAACACATTTAAACAACCAGTAAGTATCAAAAAGGATGATGAAAATGGCGATCGACACCGGGAAATAACGCGAGAAGACCACCATTAGTATCAAGGTGACCCACGCCAGAATACCGGGCAATATCTCCAAGGCCCGGTAAAGTTTGCTTGGTGCTTGCCCCGGATACTTCAGGGCCATCTAGATTAGGAAATCCAGCGCGTACGCGCCGGCCCCGAGCGCGGCGAGGGCTAGGGCCGAAGCAAAGAGGATCAAATCCAACTCGTAACCGCCCACGAAACCTTGCCCCTTCCTGATTTTCCAGAAAGTAGAAACTAACATCTCGGCGGCGATGAAAAGCGCGACAGCTTGGGTCAGAATGCCCAAGACTATCGCAAGCCCGCCGAAAAACTCCAAAACCGCGGCCACTGTGCCCCATATGATGCCGGGTTTGAGTCCCATCGCGCTGAAGTCTTCCTGGGTCTCGCGAAGATTCTTGATCTTCGGCCAACCGTGTACGACGAAATGGACGCCTAGGATGACTCGCAGAATAAAAATCGCCTGGGCGCTGTATATCCAAAAAATTGGGAATATATCGCTATACATAAATTACTCTTACAAATTCACGACCTTTCTCAATTGATAACCGTCAACACTTATATTATAACTTAAGGAAAGACCCTATCGTCTAGTCTGGCCTAGGACATCAGGTTTTCATCCTGGAAACTCGGGTTCGAATCCCGATGGGGTCACCAGTTCTAAAACCGTGAAAATACTCGCGATAGAAACAAGTTGTGATGAAACCGGCATCGCGCTGGTTGAGGCCAGTGTGCCGCATTTAGGCACATCTACACAGACGGGCAGGCCCGCCTGCGCGGACAGGCCTCGGTTCAAAATCGCGGCCTCGCTTATCGCCTCGCAGATAAAAATACATCGCCCATTCGGCGGAGTGGTACCCAATCTCGCGAAACGCGAGCATGAAAAGAACTTGCCTATTCTATATCGGCGGATTTTCGGGACAGCGACAAAAGAAAAACGGCTGTGGGGGAAAATAGATCTCATCGCGGTTACGGTAGGACCTGGTTTGGAGCCGGCTCTTTGGGCCGGAATAACCTTCGCTGAAGAGCTGGCGAAGAAATATAAGAAGCCGCTGGTTGGGGCGAATCATCTGGAAGGGCACTTATACAGTTTTCTTCTGCAGAAGAAAACTCCAATTTCCAATTCCCAATTTCCAATTTCCAAACTCTTCCCAGCAGTGGCGTTGATCGTAAGTGGAGGGCATACGATTCTACTAAAAATGTCGGATCTCTATACTTGGAAGAAAATCGGCGAGACGAGGGACGACGCCGTAGGCGAAGCTTACGATAAAGTCGCGCGCCTTTTAAATCTCCCCTATCCAGGCGGACCGGAGGTGGAAAGACTCGCGCGGAGCGGCAATCCGAGAGCGATTGATTTCCCGCGGCCGATGATTTACCACAAAAATTATGATTTCAGTTTCTCCGGATTAAAAACTTCGGTGCGATACTACATCGTAACCCATCCCGGCGCGGACAAAAACACGGAAACGAAAGCCGATATAGCCGCGTCATTTCAAGAAGCGGCGCTCGATGTGCTCGTAAAAAAGGCCGGACGGGCCATTGAAGAAACTGGCGCCAAAGCGCTCTTCGTCTCGGGCGGAGTGTCGATAAACAACGCTCTGCGAGGACGATTCAAAAAAGAATTTGGTAAAAAAGTCCAGCTGTATTTTCCGAGCCGCAAATTCTGCAATGATAACGCGGTGATGATCGCGGCGGCGGCTTACATTAAATTCATCCAAGGCAAGAAATACCGCCCGGCGGCGCAGGCTAACTTAAATATGTGACTGCGGTTATACTAATAATATTAATGAAAGAGAAATTATCCCCGCAATACGATCCGAAAGCGGTTGAAAAGAGAATCTACGAAGTTTGGGAAAAGTCCGGTTTTTTTAACCCGGACAATCTGCCCGGAGAGCGGCCAGAATCATTCACTATCGTACTGCCGCCGCCCAACGTGACGGGGACCCTGCATATGGGCCATGCGCTTAACGCGACTATTCAGGACATTCTCATCCGATACAAACGTATGAGGGGTTTTAGAACGCTTTGGATCCCCGGGACAGACCATGCAGGCATCGCCACCCAGAACGTCGTTGAAAAAAATCTTAAAAAGGAGGGTTTTTCGCGCCACGATTTGGGAAGGGAAAAATTTTTGGAAAAAGTGTGGGGGTGGAGAGAGAAATACGGGGACATTATTCTAAACCAGCTCAAAAAAATGGGCGCTTCCTGCGATTGGTCGCGCACGCGCTTTACGATGGACGAAGAGTACACTAGAGCCGTCCAAGAAGCGTTCATGCATTACTGTAAAAAAGGGTGGATTTATCGTGGCGACAGGGTAGTCAACTGGTGCACCAAAGACGCAACGTCGCTTTCCGACCTGGAACTTGAATACAAGGAAGAGAACGGAATGCTTTGGTACATCAAATACCCGCTTAAAGACGGCGGGTCCATCACCGTTGCGACAACCCGTCCCGAAACGATGCTCGGAGATGCCGCAGTCGCAGTGAACCCAGAAGACGAACGCTATAAAGGATTAGTCGGCAATACGGTTATTCTACCGATCCTTAATCGGGAGATTCCGATTATTGCCGATGCAGTAGTTGAAAAAGAATTTGGCACCGGCGCGGTAAAAGTAACGCCCGCCCATGATTTTACCGACGCGGACATTGGCGAGCGGCACGATCTCCCCAAATTCCAAGTTATCAACGAAAAAGGGAGGATGACCGAGGTTGCCGGAGAAGAATTTGTCGGTCTCAAAGTCGCCGAAGCCCGCAAGAAGGTTGTTGAAAAACTCAAAGTGCTCGGGGTATTGGAGAGAGAAGAGGAATATACGCATAGCGTCGCTCACTGCTATCGCTGTGATACCGTTATCGAACCGCTCATCTCAAAACAGTGGTTCGTAAAGATGAATGAACTCGGGAAAATGGCCGCCAAGGCGGTGGAAGACGGACAGGTGAAGTTTTACCCGGAACGTTGGAATAAGGTGTATCTGGAATGGCTCTCAAAAGTAAAAGATTGGTGCGTATCCCGCCAAATTTGGTGGGGACACAAAGTTCCGATTGAAGGTTCCACTGACGTACTTGATACCTGGTTCTCTTCAGCGCTTTGGCCTTTCGCGACTTTAGGGTGGCCCGAGGAGACGGGTGATTTAAATAAATTTTATCCGACTTCGGTGCTCTCGACGGCACGAGATATTATTAATTTGTGGGTGGCACGCATGGTTTTTTCAGGACTTGAACTCACAGGCAAAAAACCGTTCGGCGATGTGATAATTCATGCCACAATCTTGGCTAAGGACGGGCGCAGAATGTCTAAGTCGCTTGGCACCGGCGTTGATCCTATGACGCTTATAGAAAAATACGGCGCCGACGCGACGCGCTTCGGATTGATATGGCAGGCAATGGGCGGACAAGATATTAAATGGGCCGATGAACACGTACTCGCCGGCCAAAAATTCGCCAACAAACTTTGGAATATCGCACGCTTTATTCTCGTAAAAACCAAAGATGCCTCCATTCCGCAAAAACCGGCCGATATAAAAGACGAAACGACCGTACGAATAATCCAAGATCTTGATACACTGACACGGGAAGTTGAACGGCAGATTGAGGTATATGACTTTGGGCAGGCGCTTCACGATATTTACGAATTTGTATGGCACGAATTTGCCGATAAATACATTGAGTATTCCAAAAATAAGGACGACGAGGAAACTAAACACGCGTTATCCTTCGTGCTTACGCGAATTGTTGTGCTGCTACATCCATTTATGCCGTTCGTGACCGAAGAAATATGGAGCCACCTGCCTAATCGGCGCGGCCTGTTAATGGTAGAAAAATGGTAAGTTCTCCCATATTTTTGTTCGCTCTCGGCGTATTCCCCGCTCTTTTTTGGCTCGGCTTCTTTATTATAGAAGATTACAAACATCCCGAACCTCCGAGGATGATTGCAAAAGTTTTCATTGCCGGCGCGCTCTCGGCGCTCGTCGCCGCCGCTCTGCAGTTTAGCCTGCAAATTAGCGTACCCGGAATAGTCGGTTATGGCGCAAGTTCTCCGGTCGGTTTCTTTGCCTTTGCACTAATCGAGGAAGTTGTGAAATTTGGCGGGGCCTACCTGTTAATTCGGAGGAGTAAATCATTCGACGAACCGGTCGATGCTATGATTTATCTCATCACTGCCGCTATGGGCTTCGCAGCGTTGGAAAACGCTTTATTCCTCCTCTCCACCGGCTCAAGTCTGATACTGGAAACGGCGCTGATGCGCTCGGTCGGCGCGACGTTTCTCCACGCTGTAGCCTCCGGGTTCGTCGGATTTTACTGGGCGAGAAGACGGTTGGTCCTGGGGCTTATAATCGCGACGGCCCTGCATACCGCTTTTAATTACCTGGCTTATTACTTCATTCACACACAGATATACGCGGTCATGTTTGTGCTTCTTGCATCCTTCTTTCTTTTCCATGATTTTGATATAATTAAACAGCCTAATGGCGACGGAAAAGGACAAATTTGAAAACGCGCTCGCGGATGAAGGCGAGGGTCAGCTTACGGTTGACGTTTACCAGACGCCGACCGAAATTGTCGTGCAGGCGCCGATCGCGGGAATCCATAAAGACGAGATTGACGTGGAGGCAACCAGCGAGTCGGTCACCATCCGCGGTGAACGCAAGCGCGAGGAGAAAATCGAGGAGAGTGATTATCTCTACCAGGAATGCTTCTGGGGCAGATTCTCCAGGTCCATTATTTTGCCGGAGGAGGTGGACCCCGACCGTTCCAAAGTGTATTTCGGCAAGAACGGTATCCTAACGATACGCTTGCCGAAAGTGCATCGCGGCACGGCGCGCAAATTGCAGATAAAAGTGGAGGAATAAAACCCTGTTCCTGTGC
>CAYZNQ010000005.1:0-16554 GCA_964479925.1 uncultured Candidatus Saccharibacteria bacterium
GCCCGCCTTCGCGGTGCCGTAGTCCGCTGCCTCCTTCGCCGGAGTGGCTACGGAGGCCGAGTCGGCTGGGCAAAGGCCCGCCCGAAGATTTGAAAACACTGTTCCGGTAAGCGAATTCGCATTCCTTATTGTTCCGCCTCACGATTTTGCCGCCTTCGGTATCGAAACTCATAACCTCTTGAACCGCGTCCTTGATTTCACCGCCGAAGCACCCCGCGTTCCCGCGGATCGCGCCGCCAAGCGTCCCAGGCAGGCCGCCAGCCCACTCCAAACCGGATAATCCTTCTCTTGAACAGAAATCAAGCAGGTCATTCATCAAAACTCCGGCCCCGACTTTCACTCCGCCGGGGCTGTTTTCTATAAAATCGAATTTTGGTTTGATTACCACTCCGTGGAATCCCCCGTCGCTGATTAACATATTCGTCCCGCCGCCCAGAACAAAAAACGGTACGCTATTTTCACGCGCGATGCGGAGGGCCTCTTTTATATCTTCTATGTTCTGAACTTCACAAAGATAATCGGCCGGGCCGCCGATGTGAAAACTAGTTAAGTCTTTAAGACTTGCATTGCGCCGCACCACCATATAATACAAATTCAATCGGAGCGGCAGGGGTGACCTCAGTAACTATTTGTTGTTAGAGTGAGTGCTCTTCCTGCCGCTCCAACTTAATTCTAAACGGGCGTCAAGAAAGCGTCCAGCTTATCCTCCTTGATTGATCAAATTTGCGGTAAGTCACAGCCTCAAAAAATTCTCTATCTTTCTCCTCCGTCCAGCGGCAGCCCGAAAACTCACTCTTCAAATCGGACAAGATCTCATGAGCCTGATAGGGCGTGGGGGCGGACACCAAAACGCGCACATTGCCGCTCCAAGCCCCGCCGCGACGCCGCCTGCCAAAAACCAGCTGGAACACCACACCCTCCCCGACCTCGTTAACTTTTGAGAAATCCAGGTCCCCAAAAAGCTGTATAAAAGCACGAATGCAACCACTCGAGTCGCCCTTAGGCGCGAGCGACCCACCGACATGCGCCCCGCCTGGATGGTAAATATTGTAATCCGGCACTTCCCGGCACTCGGCTTTTTGCATCAACTGATCAGCCCTGTTGGCCGGAATCGCAATGTAAGTGTGCACGTCACGGCCAAGCTGATGTACCGCTACTTCTAACGCGAAGGGCGGGGTAAGGACTTTGAGAATATCTTTGAGCGACGCAGCCCCGCCCTGCAATTCTGCCACCCGAAATTGCTTCCGCGAAACCCTGCTGCGGTCATACAGCCGGCGCACGAACACGGCCACATAGAATAACCCCAGCGCAACCAGGACTCCCAAGGCTAAATCGACTGATGGTGTGAAGATAGAAGTCATTGTACAATTTAAAAAATTACGATGAAAAAGGAATATTGGTGGCTGATTCTTATCGTTATTATAGCAGCTCTGCTCCGTTTTATGTATTTCACTTCCGCGCCGCCGGGATTGTACCCAGACGAAGCGATGGACGGCACGAACGCGCAGGAGATTCTGCATACCGGCGCGTTCAAAGCCTTTTACCCAGAGAATAACGGCCGTGAGGGACTATTTATGAATATTCAGGCGGTCCTGCTCGCGCTCATCCGTCAAAATCAGCCGTGGGCTTTGAGATTACCTTCAGCTGTATTTGGGCTGCTCACCGTAGTCGGCCTGTACTTCTTGGCCAAAGAGTTATTCAAAAGCACAACGATGGGACTTTTATCCTCATTTCTTATCGCCGTGAGTTACTGGCACGTCACCTTTTCTAGAATAGGTTTCCGCGCGATAATGTCGCCGGCATTCTTGGTTTGGGGATTATATCTTCTGTTAAAGTCGTTAAATCAATTTTCAATTTTCAATCTTCAATCAAATCCAGAATCTCAGGTCCAAAACCAAAAAAATAATTGGAAATTGGAAATTGGAAATTGGTCATTACCAATCCTCGCGGGATTGGTCTATGGCCTTGGATTTTATTCCTATATCGCCTATCGCGTAACGCCGCTTCTCGTACTCATTGTTCTCGGCTACTTCTTTATAAAATCCAAAAAACAAAATTGGAGAAAAAGTTTCTGGGTAATAACGGCGGTATTTCTTTTAGCCGCTTTCCTAGTCGCGCTGCCGCTCGGGATGTATTTCCTGAAAAATCCGGCCGACTTTTTGGGGCGAACCAGCGAATTATCTGTTTTTAAAGCCGCTTCGCCAGTGCTAGCCTTCACAACCAATATTCTAAAAACTGCTGGGATGTTCACGGTCGCGGGGGATTTCAACTGGCGGCAGAACTACGCTGGCCGGCCGGAGCTTTCGGCTACCGTGGGCGTACTTTTCCTCGTCGGTCTCGCGCTCGGTCTCACACGTCTGTTTAAAAAAGATTTCGCCTTCGCCGTGCTTTTCGGGTGGATATTCCTCGCCGGACTGCCGGTTGTGATTTCGAACGAAGGTATTCCTCACGCGTTGCGCTCCATTCTCCTCATCCCGCCTATTATCATGCTCGCCGCTTACGGCGGCATTGTTTTCTACCGCTGGGCAAAACGAGTCTTGGGAATTACTGACGGCCGTCTACTTATTTCTGCATTACTAATTCTGGCTTTAGTGGGTGTGGAAACTTATATGGTGTTCTTCGAACTCTGGGCTAATAATCCAGCGACCGCCGGGTCCTTCAATAACGACTACGTCGAGGTTGGCCGGGAAATAAACGCCCTGCCAAACGGAGTGGTCAAGGTAGTGCTGGTTAACGCGGGCGGCGTCACGGTGCCCACTCCGCCCGCTCATCAACTTCCCGGACCCCCAATGCCAACCCAAACTGTAATGTTCCTTACCGACACCTTTTACGGCACAGAAAAAATCGGCGATGGAATCTACTACAATAAGGATAAAAATATCACTTACTACGTGATGCCCGAAGCCGCGGATGCGGTGAAAACGTTAAATCTTTCTCCAGCAATCCACGTTTACTCATTGAATTAGTTCAGACGTTCCTCCCCAGGCCGCTAGAATTACCGCCTTCATCGGTCGTTAAAAAAACTAAACGTGGTTACTCTGCAGAATTTTCGTTTATATCCTGCAACTCGCTGTTAATATCTCCCATATTAATCCCTTCCAAACCCTGAAGTACTTTGGCGCGATTATCCGGAACAGCAGCCGAGGGTTTGGTTGGGGTTTCGCCCTCGGTGGTCTGCACACTTGGGTTATTCGCCGCAGGCGGCGCAACGCGGCCGCGGCTCTTCCACAACTACAGTCCGGTCACCATAACGGCTAGCACCATCAGTACCACAATAGCTATCATTATTCTCCCTTTCATATCCATTTCTCATATTATACGCCACTCCGGGTTTTATTAGAATCGGAGATAAGAATTCCAGAAGTTATAGAGTTCGCGCGTGGCTCTTAAATCACCCACATTGTACCTCGCGATATCAAGGAATTTCTTTTCCCTGAATAACCGGCCGACATCGTCCCCGGTTATTCCCTCGGCCTTGGGACTTTGAATCCCAAAAGCCTTAGCCCATAGATGCAGATTGCCCTTCCTTCTAACCGCGCCGTAGAAAGTAAGTTGATCCAGCAAGTCTATGTGGAGACAATCCCTTTGCTGGTAAAGGTATCTGCCCTCAACTAAATTTCTGGTCGGTCTGATCTTGTGGATTGCTGACCTTACCATCATAAACGGCGCGTCGAACGCCCGGCCATTGAAGGTGATGAATTCCTGATAATTTCTGGCGCCCTGCCAAAAATTTTCCAACATCTCCTTCTCGGTCATTTGTCTAAACTTGATGTTGCCCTCGCTGAATTCTTTTATATTCTGCCCGGGCGCCTGGAAATAGACCGCGCCCTGATTCTTATCGCAGTCAAAAACGCCGATCACAATAATCTCGCCGGTAAGGGGCGAAAAGCCTAATCCTTCCTTTAATTCCTTTAAAGATTCATCGTAATCTTCGTCGCTCACAGATTCCTTTTTAATCCACCGCGTCAAAACATCTTGCGTGGTTTCATCCAGCGAATCGAAATCCACGCCTACGGTTTCAATATCAAAAACAAGTTTGGACATTTTTTAACGTATAATCGTTCCCGGCGGCACTTCATCCGCGGGCATAAGGATTACCGGCCCGTCGCCACTCGCGGCGGCGAGGAGCATCCCCTGGCTTTCAAGCGCCACTTGCCCTGAGTCGAACCGAAGGGTGAAGGTGCGCGGCTCCAGATTGGCTACAACTATTATTTCCCGCGCGGTCAAATTCTCCGGCGCGTACTTCCTGCCGATGCCGGCGATGATTTGGCGCGTCTCACTGCCCAGATCTACAACCAATTTAACCAACTTTTCCGATCCCTCCACCCTTTCGGCTGATGTCACTTTGCCCACCCGCAGATCAATATTCTTAAAATCTTCTATGTTTATCATTTTATATTTTAGTCAAATCTTTAAGCGGACAGTTCTCGTGTTTATGCGGCCTGGCCGGACAATACCGCCTGCCATATTCAATTATAAGATAAGTGAACTGAAACCAGTCTTTCTTGGGGATTATCGCCATAAGGTCGCGCTCAATCTTCACCGGATCCTTTTCCGCAGTGAGACTAAAGGCGCGCGAGAGGCGGATGACGTGCGTATCCACCGCGATCCCCTCCACCACACCGTAAGCGTTCCCCAAAATCACGTTCGCGCTCTTCCGCGCCACGCCGGGAATGGTGGTTATTTCTTTCATCGTGCGAGGAACCTCGCCGTGAAATTTTCCTCCTACTATTTTCGCCGCCGCCAGAATATTCTTGGCTTTGTTGCGGTAAAAACCGGTTGGGCGGATATTCTGCTCAAATTCGGCAATGGTCCGCCGGCTGGCGGACGCCTTAACGTAATCATCGAATGTCCGGTACTTCTTGAAAAGTTTTTCGGTCACCTCGTTCACTTTCTTGTCGGTACATTGGGCCGAAAGTACCACCGCGACAAGTAATTCCCAAGGATTGGAGTACTTGAGCGCGATTTCTGCGTCGGGGATAAGTTTTTTAAGTCTCTTCACTATCGTTGCCGCACGCTTTTTGCGCTCTTCCAATTCGTCGGTTAAAGATTTATTCATATAAAGTGGACTGATTATATTATTTCCTCTGGTCGTGCGGGCAGATAACGGTAGCGGAATAGATACTAGTTAGTAATCTCGAAACTAGCTAGAAAGGGTAAAAACTGATTCTGATAAGTAATATCTGGATAACTGGATTTACCCGATTGATAATCTTCAGTTAGATACCACTCTACATAAAAGACTTTGTCGCCGAATTTTCTAAAAGCCTCACCCAATTGTGCCCTTCCACTATTACCTTCCCCTATACCTACCACGCCTTCAAACCCGTTTCCTAAAGAGAAAGTATTAATTTGATGTTTTATGTGCCACTGATATTCTTTTTCAAAATCATTAGCAATAGATCCTTTTGTCGGTATCAAGGAAAGTTTATCGGAGTAATAAACACTTACCCCCGCACCATTTTCTGAATCAAATAATTTATTAGATCGGAAAATCTCGATTGCCTTGTATTTCATTAACTGGCCAGAAATCCCTTGAGGAAATGAGGTTTTATCCCAATGTCCCCAACCAGATGGGTATTTTACTTTAAACCCGTAATCCTGATTCTCATAAGTCAGCCAATTGACAGTTTTAGCTGTCAGCTCTTCGAGAGTTGGCAATTGAAGTTGACCTGCTGACGTCGCAGGTGGAGTAGATGGTGGGACGGTGGCAGTGGTGGTAGAGGGGGTTGTCTGGTTACTAGATGGTTGAGTAACCTGACCAGGCGAAGAATGAGGCTTCCTGAAATACAAGAGATAAGCCACCACCGATGCGGCCAGGACTACCGCTAATAGCCCGACCAAAACTCTCAATCTGGTCGTCCCCATCTTACGCCCCCCGAGTTCGCCATCTAACATTGAACTTTCCCTTCCCGCCATCACTCACTCATCCTATCACACCAATCCCGCTGTACCCACCCAGCCATCCCAATCTTATCATCGACAAACTTCTAGTATACTATAATACTGATCAGTATTATAGTATACTAAGTCTTAGTTAGGGCTATTTGTGGTATCAGATATCAAATATCAAGATATTAGCCGTGCCTTATTTCCATCACATCGCCATCCAAAACCGTATATTCCTTCCCCTCCAATCGCATCCAGCCCTTTTGTCTCGCAGCCGCCCACGAACCCTGCCCTGAGCCCCTCGGTCCTGAGCTCGGGGTCGAAGGACTTGCCGAATGGGCGGCTTCCAATAATTTATCCCACGCGATAACCTCGGCGCGGATGAACTTCTTTTCAAAATCGGTGTGGATTACGCCGGCGGCCTGCGGCGCTTTGGTCCCGCGTTCAATGGTCCAGCTTCTTGTTTCGTCCTCACCAGTCGTAAAGAAACTGATAAGCCCTAATACCTCGTAGGCTTTACGGATAAGCGTGCCTAAGTCCGCATCGCTGCTAAGATTGAAAACCAAATATTCGCTACCTAGCTTTTTGATCTCGTTTTTCAGCGTGTCCGTTACATCTCTCTCCTCGCCGTTCAAAAGATAAATCTGCGCTTTGGCTGTAAGCAGATTCAGTTCCTGAACAGCGGGTTCGTTTAAAACCTCGCGATTCAAGCGGTTAGCGAGTGATCCGGTGGCAAGCATATCGCGCACCTTACGCACCGCGTTTAAGTCTACAATTTTGTTTTTATCTCCAGTCTTAGCTTCACTCTCAAGTTTCTGAACCCGCTTCTCCACGCTTTCCAAGTCTTTCAGGATAAGCTCGGTGTTCACGATACTCAAATCGCGCAAGGGATCAATATTCGATTCAACGTGAATTATTTCACCAGCCGGAAAGCAGCGCACCACCTGTACAATCGCCTTCACATCGCGGATAAACGCAAGAAACTGGTTCCCCAATCCCTCGCCCTTGTTCGCGCCTTTAACCAGGCCTGCGATATCGTAAAACTCCACGACCGCCGGAATTACCTTGGCAGACTTGCTCATTTTGGCGAGCTTATCCACTCGCTCGTCCGGCACCGCTACCACGCCGACATTAGGGTCAATGGTCGCGAAAGGATAATTTGCCGCAGTTACCTGCTGCTTGGTCAATAGATTAAATAGGGTCGATTTGCCTACGTTCGGCAGGCCGACTATGCCAATGGATAACTTCATTCTCGGTAGAGCAGGAAATCGATGAATTTATCAAATGCAGTTTTGGGCGGAGCGGTGTAGCCAGTTTTAAAATAGATATCTTTGAGGTGGCGGCGAGTCTCTCCCTCGCCAGCCCGGATAATCTCCGCGGCTTGCGGAAAATCCAGCCAATCAAAATGGCTCACTGCCGGGTGGACAACAAGATCGGCGTCCTGCAGCCGCTCGCGGGCGATCTGGTATTCAATCGCGGTTATTACCCTATCCATCAATTTGTAGGCGTTCCTCAAGTCAATCGCCTCTTCTGAAATATTCACCCAACCGGTGGTGACATCAACCGCGATCACAAAATTGACTCCCATATTTCTCACTATATCTGCCGGTATAGGGTTCACGAACCCGCCGTCCATTAGTAGTTTGCTGTCACTCTGGACTGGCGGGAAAACAAACGGGACCGCGATCGATGCGCGCACCGCTTCGGAGAGACTGCCGTCTTTCATAATTATCTCGTCTCCATTTTTGACGTTGGTCGCCACCGCCGCGAATGGGATAAGACAATCTTTAAATCGTTTTCCTTTTACTCCGCTCTCGACCGCATCGGTGACAGTTTTGTTTTTGAATAACACGCCGTCATGCTTCCAGAATATTTTCGTAAGCGGCGCCATATCCTTCTCGCGAATCTTCAAGAAGACATCTTCAAGCGAACGAATATCTTTAGTCGCTGCGTACCACGCGCCGACTAGAGCACCCATGCTCGTGCCGGCAACGGCGTGAATCGGGATACTGGCAGCTTCAAGCGCCTTTATGACGCCGATGTGCGCCAAGCCCCTCGCTCCTCCGCCGCCCAAAGCTAGCCCGATTTTAGACGCCCTTTTCATTAATTCTATTTTACACTTTTCCTGAATACCGTTCTTAGCAACGCTGTCCTAATGCAAAACGATACTTTCTTCCGGCCCAATAGCGGCCGGCATAAGCCACGCCGACGCGGCCAGTCCGCTTAATTAATTTTTTACCCACCCGCACTCCGCGGTTCTCTATCCACAATCCGGTCTTAACCGAGCTGGTCCTATTATTGAGACCACGGCCTACCACAAACGCCTTGGTGATTTTGGCCGGACCGCTTATCCCATCCACCCCACGGATCAAAACGGCTGCCGGATAATCCTTCGGTCCGGTTACAATATTAAGCATCCAGTGCATACCGTAGGTGAAATAGACGTACCAATGCCCGGCCGGGCCGAACATAACTGCATTCCTCGCGGTCCGACCGCGGTGAGCATGGGAAGCTTTATCTCTAAACCCGTCGTAGGCCTCTACTTCGGTAATCATATAGGCCTCCGTTTTCCGCCCGCGCCGGCGGACTAAAAACTTACCCAATAAATCCTTGGCTACTTCCAAAGTCGGTCTGTCGAAAAACTCTCGGCTCAAAACTTTCCTCATAGGACCGCTTCGCGGAATTCACGGAGTATTTCTGAGGGCAAAGGCGCGCCGGGCTTGGTACGGGCGGGATATCTCCAAGCGGAGATCACCCGCCGATCTTTTCCTTTATCATTCACCATCACCCAGATTTCATAAGGCCGTTTTACGCTCCCTGCGACCTGCAACATCGCGACCGTATGCGGTGCAATGCCTTCCTCAACCCGAAACGGCGAATGCATTACCCGCCTCACCCGGGACTCGGATAAGGACCAGAACCGCATCTTCGCCTGCGCATGCCTTGTGAACAGAAATTTAGCCATTGCTACTGCTATAATACTAACAGTATGAAGAATTTCTTGAAACGCTGGAGCACGCTAGTATTAGCCGCGCTCCTTTTGACATCTTTTGGGATAATGTTCTCAATTTCCCGGCAGGAATCTCCAATCATGGACGAATTGGCACACATTCCGGCCGGCTACAGTTACCTTAAATACCAGGATTATCGCCTGAACCCCGAGCATCCGCCGCTCGTTAAAATGATTGCGGCGGCGCCTTTACTGCTCATGAATCTAAACTTCCCGATAACAAGCTCGGCGTGGCAGAGCGACGCTAACGGACAATGGAGCGTCGGCAATTTATTCCTATACCACTCCGACAACAACGCAGACCAAGTAATCGACTGGGCGAGGGTAGGCCCGATTCTGCTTACGCTTCTCCTAATACTTATATCTTACATCTGGGCTAAGGAACTTGTAGGCGAATGGTGGGCGCTAATACCGGCATTCTTGGTGGGGCTCTCGCCTACCGTGCTTGCCCACGGCCACTACGTGACCACCGACATCGGCGCAGCCTTGGGAGTTATTATTGCGCTCTACGCTTACAGCAAATATGTTTCCTCGCCATCGCGGAAAACACTTATCTTGGCGGGGATCGCTTTCGGCGTTGCCCAGCTTCTAAAATTTTCGGCGGTGGTTCTAGCGCCGGTGCTCATCATCCTCGCGTTCTTTTTCTACCTTGCCACTCCGCCCGCGGGTCGGCGGCTCAAGGCCCTATGGAGAGGGCTTCTCGGAACGGCTGCAATATTAATAATCGGTTTCCTTTTGGTTTATCCATTCTACTTTTTTACAACACTGAATTATCCGATTGCGAAACAGCAGGCCGATACTACTTTCTCTTTAGGTTCTTTCGCTGGCGGGCCTACACCACCTGGGAAAATTTGCAAACCGGTGCGCTGCCTCGGAGACATTGATGTTTGGATGGCCGGGAACCCGGTAACGCGCCCATATGCCCAATATGTCCTGGGAATTCTCTTAGCTGGTCAGCGGTCCCAAGGCGGCAACACCAACTACTTCCTGGGGGAGGTTTCGACCTCGGGCAGCCACGCTTACTTCCCGGTCGTGTATGCACTAAAGGAGCCTATCCCAGTCCTTATTTTGATCGGGATTACGGCCATAGTCGCGCTCTGGAAAATCATCCGTGCCCTGCGTAAAAAACATCCCACTTTTGCCGACTATCTCGGCACCAACTTCGCCGAGTTTGCGATGTTTTCGTTCGTCGTGTTTTATTCCGTTTACAGTATTATGAGCCCGTTGAATATCGGCCTCCGGCACCTTATGCCGATATTGCCAGTCTCCTACATTCTCGCCACCGTAGGACTTAAAAAGTGGATACACGGAAACTTTTTCAAGGTGCAGCTGAAATTCTGGCTGATCGCGATCTTACTCCTTTGGTTTGCTGCGGAGACCGTAGCCGCGTATCCCTACTATCTCTCGTACTTCAATGAGTTTGTCGGCCGTAATAACGGATGGAAATACGTGACGGATTCCAACTACGACTGGGGGCAGGATCTGAAACGGCTGGCTGACTTCGCGGATAAAAACAACATTCCGAAAATCGCAGTGGATTATTTCGGCGGCGGCGATGTGAATTATTATTTGGGCGACCGGGCGGTCACCTGGAAATCCTCCAAGGGCGACCCAAGGGAAAGCGGTATAGAGTGGCTGGCTGTTTCAATAAATGCTCTGCAGGACGCGAAGGGCCATCTTTCGCCGGGGCTAGAGCGCAGTCCGGAGGACGAGTACCAGTGGCTGCCGAACCCGTACGCGCCATACACCAAAGCGGGCACATCTATCTTTATCTACAAGTTAAGCGACTACCCACAGGGCTAATCAGAGCAGATCTTACTGGTATAAACCCGCGGGAGGATACGCATATCGACACATACGTTCCCGCGCCCAATTGCATCGGCTTCAGATTTCAACGCCACATTACCTCCCTGGGATGCTGGGTCGTACCGCAGACTGAAGCGGAGCTTGGCGCCACCCGTAGTGGTAACCGTGAATTCCTGGAAGTTAAGATTATCGATTCTCACTTCCGAGATTGTAACCCCGGATTCCTTAAGGAGATTCAAAGCCGAGGTCAGGTTTGTAAACATATCGGCCGGCAGGGCGTAGCCACCGACATCCAACCCGCGCCCGGTGGAGTCATGAACCGCTTTGATATTCCCACCTGATGGCTCAAGCGCATCCTCGAATATGAACCCACTCGGATCAATCCAAAAGCAGCCGCCCGCGGGCGCTAGGCACCAGATCAGGGTACGTTCCCGCGGGGTGGCTTCAACTATAACTTTTCGCGCAAGGTAGTTCTTACTCACCGTGAAATCGGCTATTTCCGGGAATCTCGCGGGGTCAATCGCGGGGAAGGTAAAAAGTATATTGGTGAATCTGCGGCCGGCCAAAATATCATCGGCCTTTATATCCGCGCCGCGCACCTCTATCGCCCGCACTGAAAAGAGCGAAGAATAGAATACCGCGTAAATGCCGCCGCAGAGAACCAAAAGCGGCAGGATTACAAGCAGGGCTACCTTAAACCGATACCATGCCCCCGATCTCTTTTTTACCAACATATTCCTGGAGGACATGAGGAACTTTTATCGTCCCCTTGGCGGTTTGATAATTTTCCAAAATAGCGATGAAAATGCGCGGGCTAGGAAGGGCGGTATTGTTGAGCATATACACATATTTCTTGCTCCCGTTTTTGTCCACGTACTTCACATTCAGTCGCCTGGCCTGCCAGTCCAGGAAATTGCTCGCTGATCCCGTCTCCGCCCACCGGTTCATGCCCGGCAGCCAAGCCTCAAGATCAAACGCCCGATATTTCCCGGGGCTCATATCGCCGGTACAAATCTGCATACGTCTATACGGCAATCCAAGTTCCTCGTGCATTTCCCCGGAGATGGCGGTCATCTCATCCTGCAACTTATTGGACTTCTCTACGTCAGCTTCGGCAACTACAACTTGCTCTATCTTCATGAACTCATGCACGCGGTATATTCCTTTAACATCCTTACCATAACTCCCGATCTCGCTCCGATAACACTGGCTGTACCCACAAACCTTAATCGGCAAGTCTTCCTCATTCAAAGTTTCGTCCGAATAATATGCGAGAAGAGACGGCTCTGCAGTTCCAATGAGAAATTTTTTATCCTTGCTGAGTTCTCCTGTTGTCTCTTTATCCGAAGTAGCAATCTGATAAATTTCATCAACCTCAGGGTCGTATTCCAAACCCTTAAACCAACCGCTCCCGAAAAGCGCAAATTCCTTAACTAGCGTCGGTGGGATCATCGGCGCGTAACCCTTACTCACCATTTTCTTCAGCGCGTACATCATAATGCCCATCATTAAAAGCACGCCGTCATTTTTAACGTAATAACCCCGGAAGCCGCCCACCTTAGCGCCCTTTTCTAAATCCAGAATATCAAGTGCTTTCCCAAGCTCTATGTGATCCTTCGGTTTGAAGTCAAACTTTTTTTGTTCGCCCCACCGGAAAATCTCCTTGTTATCCGCGTCGCTTTTGCCGATCGGGGTGTCCGGCGATGGGATCGTCGGGACGCTGACCATAAGTTTCTCGAATTTCGCGTTAGCTTCCGCGAAGCTCGGCTCCAGCTCGGCCAATTTATCTTTCACCTCTTTCCCCTTGCTTATAGCCGCTTTCCGTTCACCATCGGTCTTTGCTCTGCCGATCTCATCATTCAACTTATTTTTTTCTTCCTTAAGCTGCTCTATGGCGCGCAACAAGTCTACGCGCTCTTTATCGGCTCCCAAGAGCTCGTCGAGATCCAAAGCAATCCCTTTATTCTTTATAGCCGTTTTGAGCTCATCCTGATGCTCGCGTATGTATTTAATATCAAGCATTGTTTAATCTTTGCGTCTCATCGGCGGGAAAAAGACTGTTTCCCTAATCGGTTTATCCATCAAGACCGCGAAGACGCGCTCGGACAAGCCGAATCCGGCGGTGGGCGGCATACCGTACTCCATCGCTTCCAAAAAGTCCTCGTCCAGCCGCTGCGCTTCCTTATCGCCTGCCTCTCGCAGTTTCATCTGTTCCCCAAAACGACGGCGCTGTTCTTCCGGGTTATTCAGCTCCGCCCAGCCGTTCCCTAGCTCAGAACCCGCTGCCATCACCTGAAAACGCAGCACTTTATCGGGATTCTTGGCATCATTCTTCGCAAGCGGAGAAATATCGAGCGGGTGTCCGGTCAAAAAACAGGGTTGGATAAACTCGGGCCGAACCGTTTTTTTGAAAATAAAGTCGATCAGCCTTCCGCGCCCGGAGCGACGTTCCGGTTGCAGATTTTTTTCCTGCGCCTTGCGGAACAACTCCTCACGGGTCGCGCCCGTCAAATCCAGACCGGTTTTTTCTCTGAAGATCGTATAGTAATCAATTTTCGGCCATTTCTTCCCCCAGTCTATTTTTTTGCCGTCATAAACCGTGATCGTGCTCCCGCAAACTGCTTTTACAAGCTCCTTATACATCCGCTCGACCAACCGCATCATATCCTCATGGTCAGCATAAGCCAGGTAGAATTCCATCGCGGTGTAGTCCTGCAGATGTTCAGCATCAATACCCTCGTTCCTGAAGACCCGACCGATCTCAAACACCTTGTCGTATCCGCCGACCAAAAGTTTTTTAAGCGCGATCTCCAAAGAAATCCGCAGATAAAAATCCGTATCAAGCGCATTGTGATGGGTTACGAATGGCTCCGCATCCGCTCCGCCAGGCGTGGCTTCTAAGGTAGGAGTGTCAACTTCCAAAAAACCTTCGCGGGTGAGAAATTCGCGGATTGTTTTCCAAAAAATATTTTTCCTGCGGAATAGGTCTCTTAATTCGGGATGAGTAAGCAAATCCAGGTAGCGTTTCCGCAGGCGCGTTTCGGTGTTGTGCAGTCCGTAGAACTCGCTTGGGATGGGACGCAGTGCTTTAACGATCAAACGCAAAGTTTTCGCTTCAATACTTTTCTCGCCGCGCTTGGTTTTGAAGAGCGTCCCGCCGACCTCCACGAAATCGCCGATGTCGAGCGAGCTTTTCCATAAATCAAAATCCTTTAAGTTAGTTTTCTGTAAAACTGCCTGTATCTCGCCGCTCGCGTCGGCGATGGTTATAAAAACTATTCCACCCTGATCGCGCAGGGATTTTATGCGCGCGGCCACATAAACCTTCTTCCCGCCGCGGCTCCACGCTGGGAAACTGTCCGATATTTTACCGATAGCGGCAGTGCGCCGTACCGTCGCCGGATAAGCGTCAAAACCAAGAGCTTGCAAGTGGCGCAGTTTCCTTACGCGCTCCTCCATTAGAGAATCGAGCATCATAGAACCTATCTCACTAAAGTATCTAACTGATCTTAGTGATAGTATACGATACCTTGCCAGCCGGTGTCTCCACCTGCACCGAGCCGCCAACCTTGCAGCCCAATAGCGCATGACCGAGCGGAGACTCGTTGGAGATTAAACCTCCTTCTGGTTTAGCCTCGCTCGAACCGACGATAGTGAAAGTGTAGGGTTTACCGTCCCGCACTACTTCCACAGTCGAACCGATATCTACCTCCGGATGGCCGATTTTCTTTTCAATTACTATCGCCCCCTTCAAAATTGCCTCCAAGTTTTCGATCCTTGACTCTATACGCTCCCTTTCTTCACGGGCCCCGGCGTACTCGGCATTTTCGGACAAATCGCCGAATTCCTTGGCGCGTTTCAGCTGTTCCGCCACTCTTGGGAGCGCGACGTTCTTAATTTCGCTAAGTTCGTTTTTGAGTTCCTCGAGGCGCTCCTTTGTCAAATAGTACGCTGTCATTATTTATTTAACCCTTTGTGTTTGCCCTCGGAGCTCGGACGGCAAGGTACAGCTTGCACAAAACCACGCTTGGCGCGGTCCAGACCATAAACATCCCTCCATAACCATACGCGTATTTTCAGCACCTCTATTAAAACTTTGAGGTAAGCAGAACCTTTGATCCTTGAATCAGGATCATTTACCCATACTACCGGCATTTCTTTTATCTTATAGCCCATAGCCCTCGCGAGAGAGATAACCTCAACATCGAAACCCCAGCCTTTAACTCGCTGCAATGGGAAAATCCTCTCGGCCGCCCGCATACTGAAACACTTGAAACCGCACTGAGTGTCCCAAATGCCAGGCAGGAGCAGGGCTTGGATAATCAGGTTACCGACTTTCCCGCTTAGCTGCCGATACCAGGGCTGCGGCGGAGAAAGTTCGGCTCCCGCGACAGCTCGGGAGCCGATTACCACGTCATACCCTTTTTCCAGGTACGGAATCATCTTTTCAAACTGATCAACCGAGGTAGAATTGTCGGCGTCCATAAAAAGGCGGTAGGTCCCCTTTGCTTCCAGCATCCCTTGGCGAACCACACCGCCTTTTCCTTTGTTCACATCGTTGTCAATTAGGCGCAGATGCCGGATTAAACCGGCAAAGTTCCTGACTACCGCGGCGGTGTTATCCTTGGAACAGTCGTTCACAACAATAATCTCGTAAGAGAATTTAGCCCGCGAGAGATGTTTATCTGTATCTATTAATGTAAGAGGCAAGCGCTTCGCTTCGTTGTAAGCTGGGATGATTACCGATAGATATGGTTTATCGCTGTCTGTTTTCATCTTACGCCGTGCGAAATATTTCTCTTTGGTTTTAGCGCTTCTTCCACTGCGGGGCGCGGCGGGCCTTGCGGAGACCGTACTTCTTGCGTTCCACCACCCGCGCATCGCGCGTGAGTAACCCTAAATCCTTCAGCTCCTTCCTGGATTCCGGGGCAAATTTAGTGAGCGCTCTCGCAAGCCCCAACCGGATCGCTTCCTCCTGGGCAGTTAAGCCTCCACCCGCAACACTGGCGCTGATACTGAATTTCTCAGGAATGGTTTTGACCACTTTAAGCGGTTTAATTAAATCGTTCTGAAGCCGCTTCACTGGAAAATACGAATTAGGTTCACGGCCGTTCACCATGATGGCGTGCTTCACCGCTTTGGAAATACTTGGGTAAAAACGCACTCTTGCGACGGCCGACTTGCGCCGTCCAATCCCCTCAAAATACTTCTCCGGTTTAAGAACGATTGGCTGCTTGGTTTTCTTGGTTTTTTTTGCCGGCATTATTCAATGATGAGATTTTTCAAACGCTTCGCCCGCAGGGCATTTTTCGGCAGCATCCCGTGCACGGCGTGCCACAGGATCCAGTCCGGCCTTCGTTCAAACACATCAGCATACTTACGTTCTTTCAAGTGCCCTAATTGGGTTGTGTGACTGTAGTAAATCTTCTGGACCGCTTTCTTCCCGGTTATTTTGATCAGTTTAATATTCTTTACAATCACCTTCGCGTCCCCTGCTTTCCGCTGTTCATAGTCAGTTTTGTCTTTCCCCTGCAGGAGCACCGCGATTTTGGCCGCTGCTCTCCCAAGCGGTTGGCCTTTCACGTCAATAATGTGCTCGGACTTAGCCATTAGACGAATTCAATAATTGTTTTCGGCGCGGCGTCGCGCTTCCGCACAGCTCCAATTTTTACGATCCTCAAATATCCGCCGCGGCGTTCCTTATACCGCGGCGCGAGTTCGTAATAAAGCTTTAAGGCCGCTTCCTTCGGCAGTCGTGACAACAAAATCCGCATCGAGGCCAGATCCTGTTTCCTTGCAACGGTCACCAATTTCTCCATGCGCGGCTTTACCTCCTTGGCTCGTGCTTC
>CAYZNQ010000005.1:16654-18246 GCA_964479925.1 uncultured Candidatus Saccharibacteria bacterium
TCAATTTCAATCCGCAGGCGGTTGTAGTCGGTGCGATCCTCCACCCGCATATTTTCCACGCTAAAGTTTACATTCACGACTGGCGAAAAACTAGCATCGAGCGCGATAGAGCCGATAGGAAGTTTTTCCGTCTTCTGCAGCTCGACAGGCGCGTAACCCAAACCTTTCTCGACAGTGAGTTCTATATCCAGCTCGGCACTTCTGGTTGTGAGGGTTGCGATATGCAAATCGGGATTTGCCACCACCACGTCAGTGGTCCCCTTGATATCCCCCGCCGTCACCTCTCTTTCGCCTTTAACAGTCAAAGTAAGTATCTGCGGCTCGGAAGCGAAAAATTTTAAGCGCACCTGTTTGAGATTGAGTCCTAGCTCAACCACATCTTCCATCATACCCGGGACAGTGGTGAACTCGTGCCCCACGCCCTTGATCTTAAAACGAGTGATCGCCGCGCCAGGCAACGAAGATAAAAGCGCGCGCCGCAGCGCGTTCCCGATAGTTGTCCCGTATCCGCGGTATAAACCCTCGATATTAAAAACCCCGCGCTTGTCGTCCTCGGAGACGCGGTTGATTTTTACTGCCTCGCTTAAATGCACAAATTCCATTGTTATCTTGAATAATAGTCGACTACGGCGTTGATATCAAACGGCATTTCTACATCTTTTGGTTTGGCAATCATCTCCCCCTCAAACTTTTCCGGATCAATAGTGAGCCAGGTCGGCGCGACATAATTCTTAAGCCGCTCGCCGAGTTCTCTGAAGTAAGGGTGTCCTTTGGACTCCGGCCGGATGCCTATCTTATCGCCAGGTCTCACCGCATAAGAAGGAATAGAAACCTTACGGCCGTTGACCGTAATGTGGCCGTGGTTGATGAGCTGGCGTGCGATTGAGCGGCTCTCCGCCAATCCTAAACGGTAAATCACATTATCCAGCCGACTCTCCAATTTCCGGACCACGGTTTCAGCCACATTGCCGCCGGAAGAAGTTTTTTGGAACATCGTCTCCAGCTGTCGATCACTAAGCCCGTAACTGAAGCGAATTTTTTGTTTCTCTTGAAGTTGGACCTTGTACTCGCTGCCCGCCCTCTGAAAAGCTTTACCGTGAGCTCCAGGACGGTACGGGCGCCTGACTGTTGCGCACTTCGGAGAATTACATCTTCCGGCCTTAATTGAAAGCTTAACGCCCAACGCCCGTTCCTTTTTTTCTTTAATGTGCTGCATCTTGTAGTGAGTTTACCGGACTATCTATACCCTTCTTGTTTTCGGCGGCTTCGGGCCGTTGTGCGGGATCGGGGTCACATCTTTGATTGTAAGAATATTAAATGGAAACCCGGCAAGCGACCGCACCGCCGAATCGCGGCCGGAACCGGCGCCTGACACATAAACCTCCACGTTAAACGGCCCCGTTTTGGAAATCTTCTCGGCTATGGTTGCCACGACTTTGGATGCGGCGAAAGGCGTTGCCTTTTTCGGACCGGCGAATCCCAAGCCGCCCGCCGTCGCCCAGGCAATCACGTTGCCTTTCTCGTCGGTAACTGTAACAAAGGTGTTATTGAACGAAGCGTTGATATATATGCGGCCGTTCTCAACACGCCGC
>CAYZNQ010000006.1:0-15426 GCA_964479925.1 uncultured Candidatus Saccharibacteria bacterium
ACCGACAAATTCGCGGCGGCCAACCGGAACAGCGGGGAACCTAACCCTGTATGATAGACCGCTACGCGGAGCCAAGTTATGTGCGATTTACTGTATAATATTTAAGAGGTAAAAAGGTCGACAAAGATCAAAATAATTACCTTTAGTTAAAAATATGATAAACAATAAAATTCTATACGTCGTTATAGCCGTTTTAGTCTTGGCTGTTATTGGAGGCGGACTATTTTTCTTTTTAGGCAACAAGGGCGGGCAGAAAGAAACTGGAGCCGGAGAGCAAACAACTGCTTCGCCATCAACCGCGGCGCAAACGCCTACTACTGGGACGCAAACATCTGCCGCTGACCAGACGATGGTTGATTGCAGCGGGATGAGCGACCCTTCATGCTTCATAAATAGAATGAGTCAATGTTTGCCCGTAACCGCTAAAATGACAGGATCGGACAATAAAACGGCCATCGAGATAACAATCCTGGGAGTGGAAAATGACACTTGTCATTTTCAAAGAAAGATAAACGACGTGTTAAATCTTGATTGTCATTTTCCAAAGGGAACCATGAATATGGATACCCTTGACCAAACTTTCGGGAATGATAAGGGCCTGCAAAAAGTAGTTGATGATGCTTGTAGTAGGCCTGGTTGGTAATCAAAGCTGATTCTTTTGACTAAAATATTCGTCAAAGTGAAAACTGGCGCGAAAAGTAAATCTGTCCGTAAGATAGGTGAAAATCGTTACGCCATATCAGTCAAAGAACCTCCTGTCGAAGGCAAGGCAAACGCTGCGGTAACTAAACTGCTCGCCGAATACTTTGACAAAAGCGTTTCACAAGTGAGAATTACTTCAGGTCGCACCGCGAAGAATAAGATTGTCGAGATTTTATAGCTTCGGATTAATTCGCGGCCTACCCGATCGCGGTATAATTATACAATGCCAATTGTCTCATACATCACTGCCTGGCTTTTCATATATCGCTACGCCATCGTATACCCTTTGGCTGTGGCCGAGGGGCCGGTGCTAATGCTTATATCAGGCTTTCTGATACGCACGGGATTCTTCAATTTCTGGCCGGTGTACTTGCTCCTTATGGCTGGCGACCTTACGGGTGACGTCATTTGGTACTTTGTCGGCCGGCATGGCGCGCGGCCACTTATTGAGCGTTACGGCTGGTTGCTAAACGTCTCGGAAGGGAACGTGGAAAAGGTGGAGAGGTTGTTCCATAAACACCAAACAAAAATCCTTTTCATTTCCAAAATCACAATGGGACTTGGGTTTTCTCTAGCCACACTCATAGCCGCGGGCGCCGCGAGAATCCCCTTCAAAAAGTACCTTGCTATTAACTTCGCAGGCCAGTTCATTTGGACGGGGCTTCTTGTTGGAGCGGGGTACTTCCTCGGCCACCTTTACACGCTTGTGGACGTGAGCTTGCGTTGGGCGACTATTATCGCGCTCGCCGCCGCCGCCGCTTTCGCAGCCTACGGCTTCGGAAAATTCGTGCGGGGAAGAATAAAAACGCTTTCGTAAAAGGAGGGGAAAATTAAAACGCGCAGCCACAATGGAGTTTAGCACACCAGATTACTTCGCCGCGAGCAATCTCCTATAGATAACTAAAAGCTTCTTATTTAGAACCTCAATATCTTCTTTCCCTGCGAGGGTCTTACCACCTTCTATAAGTCGCTCCCTTAAGCGCTTATCTCCCGCTAAACGTTCGATACAGCGCGCAAACTCGTCCGCGCTTTTAGCTTTCAAGCAATTCTCGCTGTCCTTAAGCCAAGGATTATAAACCGATATGTCCCGCACCAAGATCGGTAGCCCAACCGCAGCCGCTTCAAGAATTACCATCCCCTGGTTTTCCTCATAAGAAGGAAAGACAAAAATATCCAGGGCGTTGAACGCGGCGCACATGTCATCAACGTAGCCGGTAAATTTAACGTTGGCCGGCAGGACCTTGGGCAATCCCTTTGCCACAAACTTGCTGTATATTTTTCCGAACCAAATGAACTGATATTGCGGATACTTCACCGCGAGTTCCAAGAAAACATCGACGCCTTTGCGCGGGATAACCAGGCCGGCTGTGCCGACGACCAAACCTTTTAAGCCGTAGCGCCGGCGACATTCGTCTCTTTTCTTATCGTCTTTGTAGAACAACTTCGAGTCCACGCCGTTAGATTGCACAATCAGTTTCTCTTCCGGAAGACCGTAGGCGACGAGAAGCGACTTTGTGTATGCCGACGGGCAAAACACCAAATCGGCGCGCCCGTAGGCGTAAGCGAGGTACCTTTCCATCGGCCACACGAGAAATTTATTGAACCAGAAAACTTGCGCGAAGTCCTCGGCAGTCACGTGCGACCAGATGATCACCTTCTTGCCCAACCGCTTGGCTCTCCTTATTAGATAAAGCGATTTCAGCCACGGAGTGTTGATCTGTAGGATGTCGCAGGAATCGTCCCATTTCTCGGTGAATTCAACCCCCAGTGACTGCAGCGCACGTTTCTGATTCTTGTAAGAACTCAAAAGACCGGTACCGGTGTTCTTAAACAAGATCCCGCCCCAGAAATCATAAAACTCAAGATACAGACAGATTTTCATCCCGTTAGAGATAGGTCGCCAAAGGCGACCGTAACACAACCGACCTTTTCTGTATCAATATTTATACAATAGCTAATTGTCATTTTAGATTTAAATGTTCTGGTTATCTCTAACGGGATTCATATTTTGGGCTATTACACGCTCGTAAATCTTCTCCAATTCAGACATCACGGTGTCTTTTGAATACTCCATCGCAAGTGACCTTGAAGCATCGCCGAACCTTTTAAGCAGCGCCGGCTTTGATAAGAGTTTTATTGTTTTGTCGGCCATATCTTCCGCGTTTCCGGTCTCGGCAAAATACCCATTCACACCATCTTTCACTATTTCAGCGAGTCCTTTTTCTCTGACTGTGACAAAAGGCAATCCCACCGCCATCGCTTCAAGAAGCGAGAGCGGCATATTCTCGCTCCGCGAGGCCGTAAGGAAAACATCGTTGGCCTGGAGCGCCCGCACTAATTCTTCCCCTTTCAAAACCCCGGTGAAAATGACGCTTAACTTCACGCCAAGATCCACAACTAATTTAAGTAAATTATTTTTCTCCGGCCCATCGCCCACAATCATAAGTTGCAGGCTATAATCCCGCTTATGCGCCGAGACGAAAGCCTTTATCACATCATCAATGTTTTTCTCATAACTCACGCGGCCCATATATACGAGCGATGGACCACGAACCCCGAAGCCGCGCTTAATTTCTTCACGAGTCTTTTTGCTCTTAACCGGCCGAAATAAATCGGTATCAACAAAATTCTGCAGCGTTACAATCGGCCTTTTTAATCCCGCCTGGAACATTGCGTCCGCGAGCGACTGCGAAGGGCTTAAAACCACATCGCAACGGTTGTAAAAACCCACGGTGTATCTCCAAGAAAACTTCCGCGTCCATTTATAATCAGCTTTTACGTGCTTCAAATAGTGGTCATAAAAAGTATGGTGCGTGCCTACGATCGGTATACCCAACAGTTTCCCTCCTAAAATCGCTTCCCAGCCGACCACAAACGGCGTGTGAGTGTGGATAACGTCCGGCCGGAATTTCCTAAGCCGGTTTAAGGAAGCTCCCATGAGCCAACCGCATCGTTCCCCGGGGTAAGCAGGCACGGCAAAAGACGGGATTGTAACTACGGAGAATTTGTCGCTCACAGGGGCAGAGCGCACGGCAGCGCGGCTCCGCATCACCGTGAAGACCATAACCTGATGTCCACGTTCGGCGAGCGCCTTGGCGGATTGATAAGCTGCACTTGCAACGCCGTTAACCTGCGGGGGAAATGTATCACTGAAAATCGCTATCCTCATATTATTTCTTTCTTCTTCAGGAAATCCGCAATAGCATTCGTTACTTCTTCCTGCCGCCGCGAAGCCAGAAAATGAGTTGGTGTTTTTAAAATAAAAATTCCCGAATCCTTTATTTTGCGCCGCATATCCTCGGCCTCCCGCGGCGAGAGAAATGGGTCACTGCTGCTTTTTATTATAAGCGTAGGACAAGAAATTTTTTCGATCTCGCACCGTAAATCCAGGTTGGCCGTCTCGGAAAGCATCCACAGATTTATTGAGACGGGCATCGTGGTGAATCCCCTAAAAGTGGAGCTCCAATATCCCCGCTCGGTTTCCTGGTTAAAGTAATGATATCTCTTACGCTTCTGCCACAAAAGCAGGAAGGCTAAAAGATTCATCAAGTAATAGGTCGGCCAGATTAGAAAATTGATTTTTCTATACCTGAATGGATTAACATGGTTTACGCTTATCAAGACGAGCGCGGCGAGAGATGAAGGATATTTTATCGCGTAATCGAGCGCCACGAACCCGCCGAAAGAATATCCTACCAGTATCACTTTAGATAAATTTTCTTTTTGGATTATTCCTTTTAAGTCTTCGGTGAAAACGGAGTACCTGTATAAACTGCGCCTTTTGGTTTTATCCGAATAACCATGACCGCGCAGATCCGGCATCAAATAATTAAGATTAAATTCCTTCAAGATCTGCTCGGCCTCGAGCCAGGTAGTGTGATTCCCAGAAAGACCGTGAAGCAAAATCACTGTCGGCCTGCCCTTAAAACTGTCGTTTACGAAATAACATATCCGCCCGTTTGCGGTTTGAAGCCACTTCTCTCCCAAGGATGAACCCATTTAGCTTAAGGTATATTATAAGGGGTCCCGAGTAATGGTAAAATAAGGCTTAGTTGATTCGACGCAAAACTGATGTCGGAGTTAGTAGAAAAACATAGGTCGCTCTGGTCGCAGAAATCGTTTCTTTGGAGCGTGGCTCTAGGACTTTTATTACTTGCGGCTGGACTTTTGGTAACTTACTATGCAAATTCATATACTACAATCCACGCCAGCAATTCCGTAACCGACATTATCCTCGACAGCGTTCCGGTAGTGAACGTTAATTTTGTGTTAGATAAGGGGGCGATTATATTCATGTTGTTTATCTCGGTACTGATGATCCTTGAGCCTCGCCGGATTCCTTTCATGCTAAAAAGTATCGCGGTCTTTGTGGTCATCCGTTCGCTCTTTATGACCCTCACCCACCTCGCCCCTCCGCCATACCAATCCTATATTGATACTGACGCCGTCATTATTAATAGAATAAGCTCGGGCGACGACTTGTTTTTCTCCGGCCATACCGGTATGCCGTTTCTATTGGCCCTATCCTTCTGGGACAAGAAATGGTTGAGATACATATTCATAGCGATGACGGCCATAGGCGGCGTGGCTGTTTTACTTGGCCATATCCACTACTCAATTGACGTTTTCTCGGCGCTTTTCATAACCTACGGCATCTTCGTAATCGCGAAGAAAGTATTCGCCAGGGATTACCTACTTTTCACAGCAAAATGATTAAGAAAGTAGGGCGTGAATACGTAGTGTTTTCCGAAACGACTGGCCGCTCGTTCGGACGCTACCGCACCAAGGCGGAGGCGGAGCGGCGCCTGCGGCAGATAGAATTCTTCAAACGCTTGAAGGAGGGCAAAATCAAACGCCGCCGATGAAAGACTACGCCAAAGTTGGGAACAGAAAAGGCAAGCCGGCCTACCGCACGCCAAGCCGTTTCATTGCCAATAAGTCCATAAAGAACAAGAAAGCCGCCTGGAGGCCGTGGGATCAGGCTACTCGCCTTGAACACCAGCGAACCAGAGAACGGCGCAAAAGGGCATCTTAAGCGGGCTTGCAAATTTTGGAAAATAAATTGTAGAATAAAACACTAAAAACACAATGAAAATAAACAAAACAGCAGTAGTTATAACTTTAGTAGTATTAGCCGTAATATTCGCGGGGTTTTACCTCATAGGATATTTCAAGCCGGATAACACAACGGGAGGGCAACAAACTACAAACACAAACGCGCAATCATCAAACGCAACACCGAAAGTTGATGTTGTAACCGTGAAGGAGGGCAGTGGAGTGGGAGCCGAAAACGGCGACAAGCTTACTGTAAACTACGTGGGCACGCTCACGGACGGCACAAAATTTGATTCCAGCCTCGACCCCGGACGCGAGCCGTTTACTCTCACCCTGGGCGCGGGACAAGTAATCAAAGGTTGGGACGAGGGTTTAGTAGGAATGAAGGTTGGTGAAGAGAGAAAACTCACGGTCCCGCCGGAATTGGGCTATGGCGCCCAATCGCCATCAAGTAAAATACCCGCGAACTCCACACTTATATTCGACGTCACTCTTTTGAAAATAGATTAAGATTAAAAAAAGAGGGATTAAAAATCACCCCGATTTAAATCGGGGTGATTTTTGTTAATTAGCGGTAGTTCCCACGGCTCATCCGCTTCTCTCTGTGACAATCACGGCAGAGAAGTTGGTCAAGCCTGGAGGGATCTGGCTCGAAAGGCAGCTCGGTTATAGCCGCGCCGCACTTGGAGCACTTCCAGTCACCCTTGAACATCGGACGCTGGAAACCGCCTCTATTCTGATCGTTATTAAACGCCATTTTATTAATCTTTTTTACGACTTATTTAGATTCCTACAAAATGGCGCGTGTTAACGTATGCCTTTTGATTTCGAACCTATTCTAGGCATTACTCTAGCACAGATACGCCGGGGTGTAAAGTACCGACGATCGGCAAAGATAGAGCCCAGTTTTGGATTATCTTATCAGTATACTAAAGCACTGATCAGTATTATGGTATACTAATATGTAAATCGTGCTGGTTATAAATGTATAATGTAAGCGTAAGAGATGGCTGAAAAACCATTGAGCTTGGCGGAACTAAAAAGACTGCGCAAGCCGACACGCAACGTAAACGTAGAGCACTACGAGAAGTTAAACCGACTCGATCGGCTCGCGCTATTTGTGACCGTGAGAGTCGGCACGATGGGTTTTTTCATAATAGTAGCTGCTTGGACCGTATTATGGTTCGGCTGGAACGTGTTCGGGCCACAATATTTGCGTTTTGATCCCTACCCTGCTTTCGTACTCTGGCTATTCATCTCCAACATGATCCAGCTCTTTTTGATGCCGCTCCTCTTAGTCGGCCAGAATTTATCCGGTAGGCATGCCGAGGCCAGAGCCGAGGCGGATTTTGACGTTAACGTAATGGCGGAGCGCGAAGCTGAGGCTATCCTGCTGCACTTGGAAAACCAGAACGAACTTATTCTGAGAATTTTGCATCACTTGGAGCAGGATAAAAAAGGTCGCAATTGAGAGAGATCTATTTAAGAAATTAAAATACCCGCTCTTCGGAGCGGGTATTTATAATCCAGCGCGGATTTAGAGGCAGCGACTGAAACCGCAGCTCTTGCAGCTGATGCAGCCCTCGGACATTACAAGCGCGTTACCGCACTCGGGGCAGCCGGGCATAAAACCAAAGTCAGCTATTTCCTTGCCAAGAGGCAACTTGTTGTCCGCGGGCTCCGGATGGTCGAGTGAAATATTAACTGCCACGCCTATCGGGAGCTGCACCACCGCGCTGGCATTCTTAACATGTTCCTCCAGAATCTGCCCAATGGCGTCCGGCAGTGACAGCACCGTTCCCTTGATAGTCATAATAACCATAGGGCTGCGAATGCCCTTGAGGTTGCTGATTATTTCTTCTACCTTGACCCCCGACCGCAACGACAGCGATATCAGCCGGCAAATGGCTTCCGACTGTTCCTGGAAAAAGCCACCGCTCTTACCAATGGTCGAGAACACTTCAAATGGTGCGCCGTTTTCGTCGTCGTTGATCGTGACATAAAGAGTTCCGTAGCCGGTCTTAGTCCTGTAAGTCCGACCCGTCAAAACTTCTGGTCTCGCCCGCGGCGCAATCTTACCTCTATCACTTTCCAAATTAAGTGGGGTGTCTGCGGACTTCACCACGGCCAAAGTTTTCGCCTCGCCAGTCAAGGACACTATGTTCTCGCCTGTCCCAAGGTTGAGCACCTGCATGTTGCGGCTACCGTCCCTGTAAACCGTGCAGCTCTTGCATTTCATCCTCCAGGCGTTGATAAAGCTCTGCTTAATTTCCTCGTGCGCCGCGCTGTTCGGAAAATTAATCGTTTTGGAAATAGAGTTATCAACAACTGATTGAAAAGCGGCCTGCATGCGCCCGTGATCGTCGCCGGACATATCCATTGAGATAACGAATGTGTCGCGCAGATCCTGCGGCAGTTCGGTCATGTGCTGAATCGTGCCGGTTTTCACAACTTCCGCCTTGACCTTATTAATTATTTCCGGCGTGAACTTGCGGCGCTCAAGCTCGGCTATAAAGTGGCGATTCAGGTACGGATATTGCAAACCGTCCTTGTCCTGTTTGATGTAGGCGAGCGCGAAATTCGGCTCGATGCCGCTTGAGGTGTCAAACATCATCGAAATGGAGCCTGTGGGCGCGACAGTAGTCAGGGCCGCATTCCGCATTCTAATCCCCTTCTTGGCGTAAATGCTCAACTTTATGTTCGGAAAAACGCCCTTTTCTTTCGCAAGCTCCCTAGACATCTGATGGGCATTCTTGGTGATGAATCCCATTACATTCTTACCCATTTCAAAGCCTTTCTCGGAGTTATACTTGACGCCAAGCTGGTAAAACATATCCGCAAGACCCATTATCCCCAGGCCGATCCGGCGGTTTTTCTTAGCCAACTCGGTCACCTGCGGCACCGGGAAATCGAACCCGTCAATCACATTGTCCATCAAGCGCACAGCAGTGCGGGTCACGAACTTGAGCCGCGTCCAATCGATTTCCCCGTCTCTCACGAACTCAGCAAGGTTAATTGAGCCTAAGTTGCAGTTATCATAAGGGTGGAGAAATTGCTCGCCGCAGGGGTTGGAGGACATTATTTCCCCTAAACCCGGCAAAGGATTGGTCCGGTTTATTTCATCGATGAATACGGCTCCTGGCTCGCCGTTCACCCACGCGTAGTGGACGAATTCGTCAAAGAGTTCGGCTACGGTGACATTAATTTCCTCATAAGCGTAAACCGACCCGTTCGGGTGACGCAGGACTTTGTGCGGCTTAACTTTCTCGCCTTTCCAGGTGCAGTACCATTGTTCGTTCGGAGCGTTGACAAGCTTATTCATAAATTCATCCGTGAATTTCACGGAGATGTTGAAATTGCGGATCTGGCCCTCAACTTCCTTGGAGCGAATGAAATCAAGAACATCCGGATGATCCACGCTGATCATTGCCATGTTCGCACCGTGGCGGCCCTGTTGTTTTATCGTGCCGAACGCCGCGTCATAAACTTTCAGGAACGACACCACGCCGGAGGACACGCCACGCGAGCGCTTGGTGGGAGACATCGCGGGGCGAAGTTCATCAAGCGCGAATCCTAATCCCGAACCGGCTTGTTGCAAAAGCGCCGCATCTTTCAAAGTCTGAAAAATACTTTCCATCGAATCGTGGATTGGAAGCACGATGCAGTTCGCGACGAGTGCCGTATTGCTCCCAGCGTTCGTCATCGTCCGACCGGCCGGCGTATATTCCTTGGAAGACATAATGCTGAAGAAATCTTCCTCGGTTTTCTTTATAAACTTGGCATCGTGGCCGTAATTTTTCTCGGTCGAGGCAAGAGCATGCGCGACGCGGTGGAACATATCGGCTGGCGTTTCCTGTTTTCCGGTATTCTCATCCGTAACGAGATACCGTTTGCGCATCATTTTCAGCGCATTATCGGAAAATGACTCGTTGATTACCTCGTCACGATTCTTCGCCTTGACCATTTATTAAAATTGCTTCCTTTTCTACTTTTATATTTCTTTTTGATGAAACAAAGTTTCATACAGCATTCTAGCATCGCCCTCATGTGAATAACCTTGTTCACTCGGTAGAAAAACCCCTCGGCCAGAGGAGTTTTTGAAACTGTTTGACAGGGGTTACAGGAAAAAATTTTCAGCGTTTTTTCTTCCTCAAAAACGCGGGAATATCCCAAACGTCTTCACCTTTCCCTCCTTCCTTTCCGGCGGGTTTATCGGCTTTCTCTCCTTTACTTTCCGGTGCAACCGTCTCATTTTTCTTTGACGACTCGGCCGGAGCCGCGGTTTTAACCGTAGACGGCGATGGAGCAGTAAACAAATTCATCGAATCCAGATCGTGCTTCAAGGGCATGCCGTTAAATCCAGTGGCTACAAGAATTATCTTAATACTTCCGGCTTTCAGTTTGCGATCATGATACGCTCCGAAAATTATTTTCGCGCTTGAATCTACATTTTCGGTTATGATCTTGGCCGACTCATTTATCTCCGACATTTTTAAGTCGCGCCCTCCGGCTATCCCAAAGAGCACCCCTTTCGCTCCATCAATCGAATGTTCCAAGAGCGGCGAACTAACCGCTTGACCTACCGCCTTCATTGCCCGATCCCGACCGCTCGCAATCCCTACGCCGATAATCGCCGTGCCGGCGTCCTGCACGATCGCGCGCACATCAGCGAAGTCAACGTTCACCAAACCGGCCGATGCAATAATCTCCGCGATGCCCTGCACTGCGCTTTTCAAGATTTCGTCAATCTTCTCAAACGCTTTCAAAACCGGCGTGTCGTTATCAATAATCGAAAATACCCGGTCATTGGGAATAGTTATGAGCGCATCCACCCGGTCGCGCAAGCGCTGTATGCCCTCTTCCGCAATTCGCATACGCTGCGAGCCCTCGAACGAAAAAGGTTTGGTTACGATGGCGACGGTCAAAGCCCCGACTTCCTCGCGCGCGATATCGGCCACGACCGGAAGCGCGCCGGTCCCGGTCCCGCCGCCGAAACCGGCGGTAAGAAATACCATATCGGCGTCCTTCAGAGCGTCGGCAATCTCGGCGCGGTTTTCCTCCGCCGCCTGCCGGCCGAGTTCGGGGTTCATCCCCGCTCCCATGCCGTGAGTGACCATCCGCCCGATATGAATTTTCCGCCGGGCGTCGCAGCACTCCAAATCCTGGATGTCGGTATTAATGGCGATAAACTCGATGCCGCGCGCAAAATTGCGAATCATTCGGGTAACGGCATTTCCCCCGCCGCCGCCCACGCCCACCACTTTAATGCGCACGACCGGCCGCTCTGCCATTCCCTTCATGGAGTCAGAGCCGATAATTTTGACTCGCCGCTTTCTTCTAGATTTGGACATAGTTATGGCAGGAAATTCCTCAAAAACTTAGCGACAACGCCGCCCTTTAGGGACGCTTTCCGAGGATTAAGCTCTCCGCTCCACCGGATCAACCCCAGCGCCGCTGTACCTTCTGGGGATTCCAACAGTTCCGCCGTGTACGGAGAAGTCGCTTCAAATACCGACGGTTGCGGCAGGCCCACCTGCGCCGAAAGTTTAAGCTCAGAACGGAGGAGATCCGCTATTCCGGGCAGTTTCGCTCCGCCACCGACTATGACCGCTCCAGCCGGGAGTTTTACCGCACGATCAATCGAACGCAACTCGGCATTCACAAGACCGCATATTTCCGAGAGCCGCGCTTCAATCACTTCAGCGATGAATTTGCGCGACGGCGCTCCCCTTAAACTCGCGTCCACTTTCTTAAGGTCAATCGTTTCCTTGCCGGAAACTTCGCGCGCGAGAGCGTAACCGTACGAGAGTTTCAACCGCTCCGCCGCCTCCACTGGGATTTTCAAGGCGATCGCCAAGTCATTAGTGACATGCCCGGCGCCCACTGGGAAAGTCTTTGTATGCAAAAGTTTGTTTTCCTCGTAAACCGCCATACCAGTCGTACCGTAACCAATATCAATCAAAACTACACCGAGTTCTTTTTGGTTTTTAGTAAGGACCGCGATGGCCGAGGCGAGCGGAGTGAAAATAACCCCGCTCACGCTCCCGCCGGAAAGCTCTACACATTTCATCAGATTCCGCACCGCCGGCTGGAAAGCGTCTATGATCATACTTATTACCTCCAAGCGCGTGCCCACCATTCCCATAGGATCGCGGATGTCGCCTATATCATCCACGATAAATTCGCGCGTGATCGTATGTAAAAGCAGCCGGTTAGATGGCAAGTTGATCGCTTCGGACGCCTGGATCACTCTTGAGACATCGTCCTTGTAGATTTCGGCATTGGCGCGGGATACCGCGACGATTCCGTGCGACATCTGGGCGCGCACGTCCGAACTCCCGACCGCAAGATATATATTACGGAGGGCCGCCTTGGAATAACTTTTCACTTCCTGCAGCACGGAGGTTATCACCCCGGCCGCTTCTTCCATATCAACCACTATTCCTCTCCTCACTCCCTTCGAAGGCTTCAAAAAACCCGAATAAAGCTTGATCTTATCGGGCCCAACTACTTCACCAATAACGGCTTTCACGCCCGAAGAGCCGATATCCAAACCTAAGACCTGTTCTTGAGCCATGCGAGAATTTTTTGTTCAAACCTCTGCATCCTTATTTTAGCACGGCTAATGTTATGGTCGAACCCCAGAAGGTGGAGAAGGCCATGGATTAAAAGGTAATCAATACTTTCGCCTCTCGCTCTAATAACGCTGGGACAAAGGTAAATTTCCCCAAATAATTTCGGGGTGCGCGGCGGATTAGGAAAATCAGCGGGGGTCGCGAACGAAAGCACGCTTGTCGCGCGATCCAAACCGCGGAAGGCGCGGTTTAAGGCGCGCATTTTCCTTGCATTTACAAGCGTGACTTCCGCCGCCGCGCTTCTATTTTTAAAATACGACGCAAGAATATCTTGCGCGAGGAGTCGGAGACGCGCCGCCCTTGGCGAGCCGCCCTTGGCGAGCCTCGCTGCTAGCGGGCCTCGCCTGCGGCGGGTCTCCCCCCTTCTCATTCCAACAAGCGCTTCACTATGCCGGCAACCGCCCCGGCTTCGGCGCGTCCGGCAATTTTCTTCATAACTTCTTTCATCGCCGCGCCGAAATCTTTGACGCCGCTGCCCAGCACCTTACGCACGATGGTTTCGATTTCAGCTTCGCCCATCTCCACCGGCAGATATGTTTTGATTATTTTCAGTTCGCGCGTTTCTTTCTCTGCCAGGTCTTTGCGTTCAGCTTTAGAATATATCTCCGCCGCTTCCTTTCTTTTTTTAGCCTCCTTGCGGATCACATCCACGACCATAGCGTCGGTGAGCGCGTCCACGCCCTTGGCGTGTTCTTCAATCTCACGGTTATGGGTAGCGGACAGAATCATCCGCAATGTCCCAAGACGTTCCTCTTGGCCCGCCTGCGTGGCCGAAGCCACTACGGCTGGGCGAAGGCCCGCCTTCATCGCTTCCTTTAGATCGATCTGGAGTCTCTGGTGTAAAGTCATCTCACAAATTTATTTTGCCCCGGTTCACGGACGCCGGCCTAAAACGCGCCCAATTTACGCGCGCGCTCAATCGAGGCCGTACGCTTAATTTTGTAGAGGCGGGATTGTTTTATTCTGGTAGCATTCGGGCGCCTGGAGGTGAAACGGCGCTTTTTAAACTCACGCAAAACACCGCTTTGCCGAACTCTTTTCACAAAGCGGTAGATCAGGGAATTCGCTGATTCCCCTTCCTTCTTCCTTACTCCTGTCGCCATTGTCTGCTTATTACTATTTACTATGTTGCAGTTTTTCAACCGCAGCTTTTACTTTTGGCTGCACCTCTGCGAGTGGTTCGGCTGGCGGGTTCTTCACTACCGAATGGATTGACCCGCCGTTATCCCCTTCATAGCGCGGAATAATGTGAATGTGGAGGTGATCAACCGCTTGCCCGCTTATCTTACCGTGATTTATGCCGATTGTAAAACCCTGCGGGCTAAACGCTTCACTTAGAGCCGTGGTGATTGTTTGCACAGCCTCGAATACTTTCCCGACCAATTCCTCCGGCAGATCAATTATGTTTTCGGCGTGCTCCTTCGGTATGACGAGAACGTGCCCCAAGGATAGCGGATTAACGTCAAGGAAGCCGAACGCCCACTTATCGTCATAAACTCCCAATGCGGGAATTTCCTTGCGCGCGATTTTGCAGAAAAGGCAATCCATAGATAAATAATTTTCAATTACCAATTTACAATTTTCAATCAATGTTCCAATTCTAAAATCTCAAACACGATAATCGTTTTGTTTGAAAATTGTTTCATTGTAAATTCATTGGAAATTGGTACTTGAAAATTGAAAATTAGTGGAGACGTTTTTTAACTTCCTCAACGGCTTTCTCAAGAGGCACGGGTTCCTGAACGCCGGTCGACATATCACGGATAATGATACTTTCCTCAAACGCTTCCTTTTGCCCGAAGATTAACGCTAGTGGCGCGCCGAGTTTCGCCGCTCGTTCAAGCTGTGCAGAGAGCGAGTCTTTACCCAAAGCCTCGGTAACTCCCACGCCATGGCGACGAAATTCTTCGATGAGCGATAGGGCCTTGCGTTTAGTAATTTCGCCGACATGCACCAAAAAGATGCGCGCTTTTGGTTTTGGCTGTACAAGCCCACCGGCCGCGACAGCAGCTTCGATCAACCTTTCCACTCCAGCCGCCATTCCGACTGCCGGCATAGACCGGCCGCCCAGCATTTCAGCCAAATAGTCGTACCTCCCGCCGCCGGCCAAAGCGAGGTTGTCGCTTCCCGAAACGATCTCAAATACCGTACGGCTGTAGTAGTCAAGGCCGCGCACCAACATAGGGTCTAGAGTATAGGATATTGACACCTCGTCCAGAAACTCCAGCACGCCTTTGAGGTGGGCCTTGCAGGCCGAACACAAATTATCGAGTATGCTCGGGGCCCCGGCTTTCACAGGCTCGCAGATACTATTTTTGCAATCCAATAGACGCAACGGATTTGATTCCAGCCGCCGGTCACAGTCCTTGCAGACCGCTTTGCTCTTATAATATTCGTTCAACTTGCGGATGTAGTTGGGGCGGCAGACCCGGCAACCGATCGAGTTTATGTGCACAATCGTATCTTTGAGCTTGAGCTCCTCCAAAAAGCGGCTGGTGGCGATGATAACCTGCGCGTCATAAATCGGGTCGTTCTCGCCCCCCAAAACCTCCAAGCCGAACTGATAGAACTCGCGGTACCGCCCGGCTTGCGGATTCTCGTGGCGGAAGAATGGCTCAAGATAATAAAGCCTCACTGGCTGCGGCAGTTTGTGCATACCGTGTTGGATATATGCACGCACTGCCGGCACGGTTCCCTCCGGCCGAAGCGTAAGTCGGTCGCCTCCCTTAGTGCGCAGGCTGTACAATTCCTTCTCCACGATATCAGTGCTCTCGCCGACTCCTCTTACGAAGAGGTCGGTTTGTTCTAAAACCGGCGTCACGATCTTTATAAAGTTGTAAGACTCCGCGACTTCCTTGGCGGCGCGGTATACTTTCTCCCAAAGCGGCCACTCGTAAGGCAAAATGTCGCGCATCCCTCGCGGCGTCTGGAACGAAACTTTCTCCTTCTCCTTATTATTGGTTTTTTGGATTTTAGCTTTGGGCATACCCAGTAGTAGAAACTCGACTGCGCAAAATAAAGCGAGCCGAAGAAT
>CAYZNQ010000007.1:0-2137 GCA_964479925.1 uncultured Candidatus Saccharibacteria bacterium
TTTTTAGATTTCGAGAGTTTCACGGTTTCTGGCTTTCCTGGCCACCCATTCATTCACGACTTCTTGGAACACGACTGCCGCCGGAACTGCCAAAAGTATTCCCGGGATGCCGGCAAGCTGATATCCTCCCAACAAAGCCGCAATGACGACAACGGGGTGAACGTCAACCGCCCGGCGCATCACGAGCGGCACGAGCACATGGCCTTCAATTTGCTGCATCACCACGAAGAAGATCAAGGTTGAAATGGCAAGACCACTTGAGTCGCTCAAGGCCACAGCGACCGACAGCGCTCCCGCGAAAATGGGGCCGACGAGAGGTACGATTTCGAACAAGCCTGCTAAGATAGCCAGTAGTAGAGCGTACTTTACTCCTAGGAACCACAGGCCAAAGAACACAGCAACGGCAACGAGCATACACAAAACAATCTGACCTTGCATCCAACGGCCGACCTGACGCTTTGAGCGATAGTAAAGCGCAAGGACGTTATCTTCCAGACTGCTCGGCAGGATCGCCCGCAAGAACTTGCCGACGCCGTCACGACTGGCCGTAAGATAGAAAGACAGAACGAGCGTGGTCAAGAAAAATGTGGCGCCGCCCAATATTTTGCTCACGACATCTACAAATGAAGTGCTCCCGGAGAGAAGGAGGTTCGCGATATTGTCCAGGCGCGGGACAATCGTGTTCACCACTGTGTCCGGCACCGCCGAGCCCAAGAGTTGGCCAACCACACCGCCCAAGTTGGTGAAGAGACTCCTAAATTCCAGAATTGAAAGCGGCACGATAGTATATATGAGGAGCGCGAGGAATATCAGCCCGGCTAAAAATATGATGATAGTTCCTAAAATGCGCGGGATATGCCACTTTTCCAGCTTTTCCACGGCTGGGTCCAATGCCGAAGAAATTAGAATAGCGAGGGAAAGGATGATAATTGTTTCACGGACGGTGAACAAGAGCGCGAGCAGAACCGTGATTGCAACGATCCTCCACAAACTCCCCCAGCTGATTTCGAGGCGGAGATGATCCATCTTGACTTTAATTCTACTCTACCCCTAGGAGCGGCTGCAATATTCCTCCAAGTATGGAGCCAGCTCTTTGATAGCCACGCGCTTCTGTTTCATCGTGTCGCGGTCGCGGACCGTGACGTCATCGCTTTCCAGCGAATCAAAATCAACTGTGATGCAATAGGGTGTGCCGATTTCGTCCTGCGAATAGTAACGTTTGCCGATATTCCCGCGGTCATCCCAGGCGACATAAAAGGATTTCTTAAGGTCGCCGTAGATTTTTTTAGCAAGGTTCACCAAATCCGGTTTGTTGGCTAAAAGCGGAAAAACGGCGGCTTTATAAGGGGCTATGTTGGGTTTGAGTTTCAAAACCGTCCGGTCGCCTTCCTCGCTGTAGGCTGTGCTCAAGATAGCAAGGATAGTGCGGTCAACTCCGAAGGTCGGCTCTATAACGTGGGGAATGTACTTTTTACCGGTCCGGTCGTCGAGATACTCCATATTCACGCCGGAATATTCCTGGTGCTTTGAGAGGTCGTAATCAGTGCGGTAAGCAACGGCCCAAAGTTCGTCCTGACCGAACGGGAATTCGTATTCCATATCAATAGTCCGTTTGGAGTAAAAGGCGCGTTCGGCATCGGGGATCTCATGGTCGAAAAGTCTCTTGCGTTCCAAGCCGACGACATCCATGAAACCGTGGATATAATCCACCCAGCCTTTGAAAATTTTCTGCCAATCATCATCCGGCGAGATGAAATATTCTATTTCCATCTGCTCGAATTCAAGCGTGCGGAAAATAAAGTTACCGGTCGTCACTTCGTTCCTGAAAGCTTTGCCAATCTGGCCGACGCCGAACGGGATTTTCCTCGAGCCGGAAGAGAGAATATTTTTATAGTCGGCGAAGATGGCCTGCGCCGTCTCGGGCCGGAGATAGGTTGTAACGCCCTCCTTTTCTATAGGACCAATCACAGTCTTGAACATCCCGCTAAAAAGCTTGGCTTCCGTAAACTCCCCGCCACAGTCGGGACATTTCGACGGATCTTTCAGCCTCGACGCATTGGTCGGGGCTCCGACCTCTTCAGGGCGTCGGAGCCTCGACGCATTGGTCGGGGCTCCGACCTCTTCAGGGCGTCGGAGC
>CAYZNQ010000007.1:2237-6799 GCA_964479925.1 uncultured Candidatus Saccharibacteria bacterium
GCGTCGGAGCCTCGACGCATTGGTCGGGGCTCCGACCTCTTCAGGGCGTCGGAGCCTCGACGCATTGGTCGGGGCTCCGACCTCTTCAGGGCGTCGGAGCTTATCCGGCCGAAAGCGGTGGTGGCATTTTTTGCACTCTACCAGCGCATCCTTGAAATTTTTGACGTGGCCGCTCGCCTCCCAAACTTTCGGACTTAATAGAATTCCGCCGTCCAGCCCCACCATATCGTTGCGCTGGTGAATAAAATAATTCCACCACTCACGCTTGATGTTATTTTTAAGCTCAACTCCGAGCGGGCCGTAGTCGTAGGTGCTCCCCAGACCGCCGTAGATTTCCGAGCCGGGGAAAACAAAACCCCGCCTTTTTGCCAGGGACACTATTTTCTCCATTAAGTTATTGTCTTTTATTTCCATTCCTCAAGTTAATCAATGCTTGTTACAAAAGGCGAGGCTCGCCCCGATTTATCGGGGCGGCGCGCCTTTTGCACAAGCTCACTAATTTTTCCATCAATTCGGGGTTTGTAGCCATTCTTAGAACCTATCTCAATAATAGCTCTCGGTTGAGATAGGTTCTAGTTTACAACTAGACCGTCGTTTTGGCCCACAGTCGGATCGGACGGAAGACGGGTGGAAATTGCATCGCCCCCGGCCGTAAGCGGTTGATTTGTGAAACTGTCCTGCGCCTTAACGCCCGTGGGCATCAAGAGATTCATATATTTACCGATATCCGATTCCTGCGGTGTCGCTTCAACTTGGAAAATCGCTTCCGGCGCATCAGTCAGAATCCCGCTTGTCGCCGGCACCTGGCCAACATCCCACACCACTTCATTCGTTGACGAATCAAATCGCGGCATCGCGCTCGTGTTTGCCTTAACCTGGCCCGTAAACTTAACGTTGTCGGCAAGTTTAACTCTGACCTCTACACTAGCAAGGTCAGTGGAGTAGTCTGTGAGCTTCCAATGAATAGTAAAATCAGTTGGAACGCCGACCTTTGGCGGCCACGGGCCATTGTTAAGCAAACCTGAAGGCGCATCGCGGAAATAACCGAGCGCCGCGACGGCAACCTGTCCGGCAACTTTTACGATTAGGGCGCTGGTGTTCACCGTACTGTTAGCAGCGATGAGGTAAGGTACGGTCGGCGATTCAATCCTAGCATCAACTTTTACCGAGAAGTTTTTGTCGTTCAGACGGCGAATGGGATAAATGCTTTTAAGATTCACGGAAAATGTTACATTACCGTCCACCCCTGCCGCCAAGGAAGCGAGTGCTGGAACGCCGCTAGCGTCCCAAGTGAGAGTATCGCCGTAAGAACTAAAGCGCGCGCCATTCGTTTTGAGTGAGTTTAAGTCCAACATCTCGCCGTTCAGACTAGCTTTAATCACGATGCTTTGTAATGCAACTGCGGTGTTATTCTTGTAACTTAAAATATAGTTAAGCGTCTCGCCGGGCTGAAAAACAGCGCGGCTGCCATCACCAACCGACACATTGAAAGCCAGAGGAGAGGGTGAAACCGAAACCTGCGCAGACTTAGAGAGCACAACATAATCATTGCCGAGGATGCTGGCCACGAGATCCGCGGTCATATTAAACGCCGCCTGATCCGGCAGACTTACCTTGCCGCGGACAATGGCTTTCCCTATATCGCCGCCCTTCATCGCGGCAATCGGCCATATGTTACTCCCGGTCCCGGTGGCCTGCGGGTCGGATGATGTAAGCGCAAAAGTGCCGGGGTAATCAAAACGCAACGATAGTAAAGGCAAATCGCTGGTGATGTTTGAAGAGGCATCGCGACCGTATGCCGCCGTCACCTCGAACTCTTCTCCGGAGAAAACCTTATCCGGAGCAGTGAGCTCTAAAGTCAGTGGCAGATCTTGGACATTTATATCAACCTTAGAAGTTTTATCGAAGCGCGCGGTTATGGATCCGATAGTGTAAGAAGCCGTCACGTTAAACGTCCTTTCAGCGCCTCCTTGCAAGGGCAGCGCAATCAGTTGGAAGGTCTCTTGGTGGAAACCGCCGCGGCTTATATCACCGGCACTTTTAGTCTCAATAGCGCGGCTTCCCCCACCAACGGGCCGCACCGAGTCCGGCAAGTCGAGCGAGAGGTTCACATCGCCCAAATCGTTGCTAGAGTTGTTGCTCAAGTTAACCGTGACCGCAAACGGCATCCCCACTATAACTGTCTGCGGCGAAACTTGTGCCCCGAGCGAAATATCCTGCGAGGATAATCTACCCCAGAAATAAAAAGTGGCGGCTCCGATAATCAGGATTGCGATGACTGTTATCCAAATAACTCTTGGATTCCTGGCTTTAGATTCTAATAGCATCGTCTTCAGAAACGTTCAGTTTCCGCATTGAGTTCGCGCATAAAAATATTACCTCCCCAGGCACGAAGTAAGCAACGTTCCTGCTAGCGCAATCGTCACAGCTAAGCGCCCCGGAAGCCAATCCGAGTTCGGCGAGCATGCGGCGGTAATGTTTTGGGGTGAAGTCGCCTTCTTTGACCGCCCGTTCGGCCTCATACCACAAGCCTGGATCGGGTAAAGCAGTCGGAGTCGTTTTTACAAGGAAGTTTAGAAAACGGAATAGGTCATCCGGGCTGCCTTTGGGCTTTTCAGAGAGGGCGTCCAAAATCTGCAGGCCGTTCCCGTCGCCGTGTTCAATTAACCTCACCTGAACCAAATTGCCCGGCATAAGATGCCCAGCCAACTTAGAGGTGATCTTCCTAAGACTCTTCGTTTTGGCTGTGAGCTTACCAAAATCCTTGGTATAGAGTGTCACAGCGGCGTCAACTTCACCGCGGGGCTCGACCCCCAACGCGATTGCTGTCGTATAATGTTCAAGCATCGTTTACATTGACAATTATACCCCCTAGGGGTAAGATGTGCCTGCACAAAATAAATTCCCAGAAGGGAGTTTTTTAGTGCCCAAAATGAGCAAACAGATACTTCTAGCGGCTCTTTTGGTCGTATCGGGAACCTTAAAAGTCGGGGTTATCCATGGCGCGGTTGAACCTGAAATCCAGCCGCAATACCAGGACGCAGCTGTCGCCAACTCCCCTATTACTTCCAATAAGTGGGTGAATGTGGTGGTTACGGGCTATTCCAGCCGGATGCGGGAAACGGACGATACTCCGTTTACAACCGCCTCCGGTACTCGAGTACACGAAGGAACCGTGGCCGTGAACTGGCTGCCCTTCGGAACAAAAGTAAGGATCCCTGAACTTTTCGGGGACCAGGTCTTTACAGTCGAAGACCGCATGAATAAGAGGCACCAAGGAAACTCCATCGACGTTTGGTTCAACGATACCCAAAAGGCGCTACGGTTCGGGGTGGCTCGCACACGGATCGAGATACTCTAACCAAAAACCCTCCGACCTATGTCGGAGGGTTTTTGGTACCTTGTAATTACTTGTGCCCAGGGCGGGATTTGAACCCGCAAGCCTTGCGGCATGCGCACCTCGAACGCACGCGTGTACCAATTTCGCCACCTGGGCCCCCTGACAAGGGTCTAGAGTTTAGGGTATAGGGTTTAGAGAAAATTTAAAAGATTGAGTAAATTCGTACCCTATTGGCTATACCCTAGTCATTACCCCCTAACTGTTCCCCCGGCTCCCGAGTTTCTGGCGGGTTTTCTTCGCCGAAAGGTTGCGGAGGTAATACAACTTGGAACGGTGCACCTTCTTAGGGGAACTTAGCACTTCAACTTTCTCTATAGTCGGCGAATGGACCGGATAAACTTTCTCAACGCCAACATCGGCTACAACGGCGCGGACAGTCATTGTCGCGCCTGGCTCCTCGCCATGCTTGCGGGCGATAACAATACCCTCAAAAGTACTGCCGCTCTTTTCGTGGACTTTAACTCGGCTGCCGGACTTTATTTTCACCAGAATTTCTTTATCTATCATCGGAGTGAAGTCTAATCGTACCCCAAGGCAACGTCAAGATCCATTATGATCAATCATAATATTACTCACCCGCAAGTATACTATAACACTGATCAGTATTATAGTATACTGGGATGCTAAGAATAAGAAGAGGTTATTTTAGTTTATCGGCTAATCCCTCGGGCGGATCGGCCTCGATACAAATCATCCGGCCGGGCGAAACCGGAAATTCGACGGCGTAAGCGTGAAGATAAAACGGCTCGCCGGATTTCGTGCTCTTGCCGCCGTAGAGTTTGTCTCCTACCACCGGGTGGCCGATTGAAGCCAGATGTACCCTGATTTGGTGCGTTCGTCCGGTTTCCGGCGTGACTTCCAGAAAAGTTTGCTCCTCAGAGCCGGCTTTTATATATTTTTTGACCCGGTAGTTGGTCACGGCGTTTTTGATCATCTTCGCCTTTACATGCGAGACGGTATGTTTTACGCTCCCACTCTTCAAACCGATTGGTTTATCTATTCTTCCCGTCTCTAGACGCACGCGGCCGCGAACCAACGCAAGATAAGTTTTTTTAACCTCGTGATTTTGAAAGAGCGATTTTAGATATTCAAAATACTTTTGGGTTTTCGCAATTAAGAGTACGCCGGACGTATCGCGATCCAGGCGATGCACAATGCCGGG
>CAYZNQ010000007.1:6899-12923 GCA_964479925.1 uncultured Candidatus Saccharibacteria bacterium
TACCATTGAACTATGCGCCCAAATTTTACTACGGGGTACCATTGAACTATGCGCCCAAATTTTACTACGGGGTACCATTGAACTACACGCGCGAAAGGTGTTACAACGCCGAGACATTTTTTATTGCAGACCGAGTGCGTTATAACCAGCGATATCAAAATGCACGGCGGCTTCCGCATTCTCACCCGGCGACAGGGCGCGGTATAGATTAGTACTCACGAATCCTAACGATAAGACTACGGCGGCGACCGTTATAGCCAAAGTCAACGCCGCTCCCACAAACATCCATATCTCCGATTTGCCGAAACGTCTTTTAGTCATGGAAGGATATCTCGCCTGAAAGGTTGGCGTTAAAACTACCGCCTTGCCGTACTAGATCCATGTTCACGATACTAATGAAATACGGATTGGCATCGACACTTTTAATGAATTCTAGTATGCCATTGTAGCTGCCCTGCGCGGCCATTTCAAGGCGGATTTTGCCGGGTGAATCCGGCGTTTCTGGAGACTCCGCGCCGAACTGCGAATTGAAACCCAGCTTGTTTACCTGCGCCAGATTTTGGAAATCGCGCTGCACACTGAATAGCGAATCGCGCTTAGGCATAACCGAGCGCAGTTTATCAAAAAGCGGCGCGACGCTTTTAGCATCCCCACGAAGCGAGTTCAAACTTTCAAGCGCCTCCGTCCTCCCGACCAGTTCTCCGCGCACCGACGAGAGGGCGTCGGCTTTAGTTGAAATATCCATGCGCAGGTAAAAAATCAAACTTATTAGGACCGCAAGGACTGCCGAAGTCGCGGCTAAATTTACGATCAATTTCATCCGGAATTCCCGAGGCATTGCTACTATTATAGTATATAATAAGGCCAGAACCTGTCTCAACAATAATCCCTAAGCGCGCTTGGGAGCTATTATTGAGATAGGTTCTAGATAATTGTTGAGGATGAACGAATACGCCGCAAAACTGATAATGCCAAACGATCCGTTCTATCCTCCGCTGCTCCTAGAAATACCGAATCCGCCATCGCGGCTATTCGCACGGGGCGTTTTGCCTATCCCGAGCGAGAGGACAATCGCCATAGTTGGGACCAGAAAAGCGACTTCGGCCGGCATAAGGATCGCCGAGGAGATAGCGGCCAAACTGGCCGCAGCGGGATTTGCGATCATAAGCGGGCTGGCTTTCGGTATTGATGCAGCCGCTCACCGCGGCGCTCTGAAAGCCGGCGGTAAAACCATCGCAGTTCTGGGGAACGGCATAGATCGTATTTATCCCGTTTCAAACGAAAAGCTCGGACTGGAAATCATCCGTTCCGGCGGAACCATAATTTCGGAATACGAAGCAGGCAAACCATCACTCCCCGCCAACTTCCTGGCCCGCAATAGGATAGTAAGCGGTCTATCGGAGGCAGTCGTCGTAATCGAGGCTCCTGAGCGATCCGGGTCGCTTTCAACTGCGGGTCACGCAGCCGAGCAGGGCCGCGAAGTCTTCGTAGTACCGGGGCCGACTAACCACCAGAATTACCGTGGCTCGCACGCTTTAATCCGCGACGGCGCGAGACTAGCCGCATCCGCCGATGATATTCTCCACGATCTTGGAGTAATGCCGCCCACAGAGCACAAGGCCGCCACGGACGATTTGAACCCAGAAGAAGCAGTGATTGTTTCAGCTTTACGGAACGCCGGCTGTGGGCTTAACATTGACAGACTGGTTGAATTGACTAGACTTGAGCCCCAGACCGTAAACACCGCCGTCGCTATCCTGGTTCTTAAAGGATTAGTTAAAGAAGGGAACGGTATATACGAATTATGGAATCTTTAGTGATAGTGGAATCACCAACAAAGGTCACCGCCCATATCCCGAGCCGAAACGCGGCGAGGTTAAAGGGCGCTGATCCCGCCACTTCCATTATCTCTCCTAAAGTACATACATCAGCATCGGGATATGGGCTGGATCCTCGCCCACTTCGTACTCGCTCCGCTCGTGAAGTGGCGGGACAAAAACTATCGGCAGAAAAATGAAATTAGTAATTGTAGAGTCTCCTACAAAAGCAAAAACTATAGGTCGCTTCCTCGGGTCCGATTTTAAAGTGGAATCGTCATACGGACACGTCCGCGACTTGCCGAAAGGCAAGCTGGGGGTTGATGTCAAACACGACTTTGAGCCGCAGTACGTCGTGCCGCGTGGCAGCCAGAAACAAGTTACTCTCCTTAAGAAACTGGCTGCTAAGTCAAGTCGCATAATTCTCGCAACCGATGAGGATCGGGAGGGCGAAGCTATTGCCTGGCACATTTCCGAGATATTCCGCGCCGCGGGGATTATAGGCAAGTCCGAAAGCTTGAAACGCATCGCTTTCCACGAGATTACCAAACAAGCGATTGAGGAGGCGCTGGGAAAGCCTCGCGATCTGGATATCAACCTGGTGGACGCCCAGCAAGCCAGGCGGGTACTGGATCGCTTGGTAGGCTATGAACTTTCACCGTTCCTCTGGCGCAAAATTCGTTACGGTCTTTCGGCCGGGCGCGTGCAGTCGGTAGCCGTACGGCTCATCGTGGAGCGCGAGCGCGAAATCCAAGACTTTAAGAAGGATGAGTACTGGTCTATTGAGGGTAAGTTTCGCAAAGACGACCAAATCTTCGCGGCCAAATTATATTCGGTGGATGGAAAGTCTCTTGGGAAGATGGCCATTAAAACCAGGGGAGAAACAGCGGCCATCCTCAAGAATCTAAATGGTCTTAAGTATGCTGTTTCCGATGTCGCGGTAAAACAAATTTCACGCAATCCCGCTCCTCCATTTACCACATCCACGCTCCAACAAGAAGCGGCGCGGAAATTGGGTTTCTCCGCAAAACAGACGATGATGATCGCACAACAGCTTTATGAGAACGGTCATATCACTTATATGCGCACGGACAGTCTGAATCTTTCGACTGCGGCGACAACGCAGGCCCGCGAGGTAATCCGCGAGCAGTTCGGCGAAAAATACGTTCTCGCCGCGCCGCGCCATTTTTCGAACAGATCGAAAGGAGCACAGGAGGCGCATGAGGCTGTCCGTCCGACGAACCTGGAAAGTAGAGTCGGTGAGAACCTCGAACTCTCGGATCGCGGCCAAAAACGACTTTATGAGCTTATTTGGAAACGCACCATCGCCTCACAAATGCAATCCGCGGCGCTGGAACAAACTGCAGCCGATATCAGGAGCGAAGACAAAAAATACGTTTTCCGCGCGAGTGGCCAGGTTATGATTTTTGACGGTTTCATACGTGTATATACCGAGGGGCGAGACGACGAAAATGGGAATGAGGAGGGGCTTCTGCCGCCACTTGAAACCGGCGACAAAGTAACGGCGAAGGAAATAAAACCTTACCAGCACTTCACCGAACCGCCTCCGCGTTACACTGACGCAACGCTGGTGAAAGCGCTTGAGGCGTATGGCATCGGCCGGCCTTCCACATACGCGCCGACCCTCTCCACGATCCAGGAACGGGATTACGTGGAGAAAGTGGATAAAAAATATCAGCCGACAGAAATCGGGATATTAGTAAACGATATGTTGGTGGAGAACTTCCCCGAAATCGTGGACATTAATTTTACTTCGCATATTGAGGAAGAATTGGATGAAATCGCGGAAGGTAAAAGAAATTGGACAAAGGTATGCCGTGAATTTTACGAGCCGTTCAAGAAGGAACTTTTAGAAAAAGAAGCTACGGTAGAGAAACAAGTTCAGGTTTCAGACGTACCTTGTCCGCACTGCGGGAAACCGATGCTTATAAAGTTCGGGAGGATGGGCAAATTCCTGGCCTGCCCCGATCCGGAATCTAAAGTGACGTTGCCCATGCCCGAAGAAGCGGCGAGAATAAAAGAGCTACAAGAGAAGACTATGGACGAGCGTTGCCCCATCTGCGGGAAACCGATGGCGGTGAAGCGCGGACGATTCGGCTACTTCCTGGGATGCACGGACTATCCGAAATGTAAAGGTATTAAAAAGATCTGGAATAAAATCGGCTTCAAATGTCCGAATTGCATAGCCGCGCCGGAACGGCGCGGTGACCCAGGGGATATTGTTGAGCGTAAGTCACGCGGACGCGGCAAACTGTTCTACGGTTGTACGCGATTCCCCGATTGTACATTTATCATCAATAAGAAGCCTGAAAGCGAGGTGAAACTCCGAGAACTTTACGAGCGGTGGGAGACCAAACCGAAACTAGACAAAGCCGAGCGAAGGAGCTAAAAAGGAGGTGCATTGATAGACCTCCAGAAAGCGATAAAAGATAAGTCCGGTTTGATAGGACGGGCTTATGAGTTCGCCCGCAGTGCCCACGCTGGCCAAACTCGCAAGAGCGGCGGGCTATATATCAACCACAGTATTGCCACCGCGGAATCACTCGCCAAATGGGGTTTGGACGAAACTACGATCGCGGCCGGATTGCTCCACGACACCGTGGAAGACACGCCTCGGACGCTCGAGGATATCGAAAAAGAATTCGGCGGAGAGATAAGGTTCCTAGTTGAGGGTGTTACTAAATTAGGCAAGGTCAAGTACCGCGGCGAAGAAGAGCAGGCTGACAATATCCGCCGCATGATTCTCGCGATGGCGGAGGATATCCGCGTCATCTTAATCAAACTGGCTGACCGCAAGCACAATATGGCGACATTGAGCGCCCTCCCGCCCCAAAAACAGAAAAGAATAGCAGCGGAAACCTCCGAGATATACGCGCCGCTGGCTTATCGCCTCGGGATGCAGAGCTTGTCAGGCGAACTGGAAGATTTAGCCTTGCCGTACACCCACGCGAAAGAATATAACTGGCTTACAGAGAACGTGCCTGAGCGCTACGAAGAACGAGAGAAGTATATGACAACAACAATAAGGCCAGTTGTAGAAAGAGCGTTACACGAAGGCGGTATCAGCCCCTTCACTATAGACTTCCGAGCCAAGCGTTATTCCAGCCTCCTCAAGAAAATGCAGCGCTACGATATGGATCTAGACAAAATCTACGACTTGGTTGCGTTCCGCATAATCGTTTCCAATGTAGAGGAGTGCTACGCCACCTTGGGTATCATCCACAAACTGTGGCCGCCGGCGCCGGGCAGAATCAAGGATTATATAGCGATGCCCAAGCCAAACGGTTACCGCAGCTTGCACACCACCGTGATAGGGCCGGGCGGGTATTTCGTGGAATTTCAAATTCGCACCAAAGAGATGCACGAGGAAGCCGAGAACGGAATCGCCGCCCACTGGATTTACAAAGCGATGAAGGGCGAGGGATACGCCGGACGCGAAATCTCGACTACCAATCACCGTGAGTTGGCTTGGGTGAAACAGCTCAGTGCCTGGCAGAACGAGTTTGCCGACCCGAAAGAATTTTTGAATTCGTTAAAAATCGACTTCTTCAAAGACCGCATTTTCGTTATCACTCCCCGCGGCGAGATTGTGGACCTGCCGCAGGGAGCAACGCCAGTCGACTTCGCTTACTGCATCCACACGACATTGGGCAACCAGTGCAGCGGAGCGAAAGTGAACGGAAAGATCGTATCACTGGACCATAAATTGCAATCGCAGGATGTTGTTGAGATTCTAGTCCAAAAAGGCAAAAAACCTTCGGCCTCGTGGCTGAATTTCGTCGTGACCGGGTACGCCAAGAAGAAAATAAAAGCCGCCTTGCGGGGTGAGAGCGGACTTCTAAAAAAGATTGGATTGAAAACCGAACTCAAAATAACCTCGGAGGATTCCGTCGGCGTGCTCAAAGACATCGCTGCGGTAATATCGCGCTCGCACTTCAATATCCTACAAATTCACTCCAGCTCGGAGCGCAAAGGCCGCTTCCATACCCTGAAGATCGTGATTGACACGGCCGACCGCGACAAAGTCCCCAAGCTGCTAGTAAAACTAAAAGGGGTCAAAGAAATTAAAGAGCTTGAGTACCACTTTCTCTAACTCTAAGAATCTTCTCCAATATCCCATGCAGCTCTTCGGGTGAATAAAACGCGATGGTTATCCGACCGCTTTCGCCGGAACGGGAGAGTGCAA
>CAYZNQ010000008.1:0-12525 GCA_964479925.1 uncultured Candidatus Saccharibacteria bacterium
AGGTAGCTGCCGGAATAGGTGTGTGTAAGGTAACTCAAGATATTCAGGATCACGAAATCCACGAGCGTGTTTGATATGCCTACAACAGCGAACTTACCGAATTGCCCGGCCAGTTTAGGCCACATTCTAGTTAAGTTCGTAAGTGATGCTCACCTGGACGGTCAGGTTTTGCGTTCCTGGCTCTATGGTTGGGGTGATGGAACTCGCTGTCGCCGCGCCGCCCATTGCGCGATCGGAGTTATAGATAGCGTAGGGTTGAGGAGTGCTCTGGTAATCAGAGAAGTTTAATATCCTGCCGAGATGTGTTCCGGTTGATTTTGCCATTTCCGCGGCTTTGGCTTCCGCCTTCGCAAAAGCCTCACTCCTCGCTGGGGCCATATATTTATCAGAATCTTCCACGCTGAATGTTACCGAGCCGATTTGGTTTACTCCCTTATCCGAGAGGCCGCCCACAATCGGCGCCACCTTGGAGAAATCCCTGATTTTTAGCGTGGCAGTTTGGGTAAGCGTATAGCCGACAATCTTGGGATTGGAACCGTATTTGCCGTAATTGTAATTTGGAGAAAGATTGTAGGCTGTCGTCGCGATATCTTTGGCGTCAATACCCTTAGATTTAACGAAATCTATCGCGTCAGTCATTTTCTGGGCATTGTCTGATTCCAGTTTGGCCGGGTCGCTGCCTTGCGTGAGCACGGAAAACGATACCGTCGCAAGATCGGGCGAAACAATCGTCTTACCTTCAGCGCTTACGGTTACGGTGCGCGACGGGTAAAGCGAATTGCTCCAGCTTATGGCTGTTGGTATGGATACGAGCACGAGTATTATACCCGCGACCACGAGCCCCGCTTTTAATTTTTCATAAATGTTTTCTATCATGGCTTCATTATAGCAGACTTAGCGTTTTGAGTTTTTCATAATGTGGATTATTCTATTAAATTCCTTCGCGTTAAGGCTCGCACTACCGACCAGAGCGCCGGAGATTTCCGGTAAGGACAAAAATCGCTTGGCGTTCTTCTCCGTGACCGATCCGCCGTACAATATTTTAGGGTATAGGGTATAGGGTTTAGGGTTTAGAAAATTCTTTATAAATCTTGCCATTTCTGCGGCGTGTTCGGGCGAATCAGCTAAACCGGTGCCGATGGCCCAGACCGGCTCGTAAGCAATTATTAGTGAATTATGAAGTTTGAATTGTGAATTATGAATACCGCGCAAATCTTTTTCTAATTGTTTCCTTACGTAAGCTTTCGCCTTTTTTATTCTTAATTCATAATTCTTAATTCCTGATTCCCGTTTCGGTTCGCCGACACATAAGACAGCCTTCATTCCTGCATCAAGGACCGCCTTGAGTTTGCGATTTATGATTTCATCGGACTCATTCAGGTACCGGCGGCGTTCGGAATGTCCCACTATCACATATTTCACTCCCAGTTTTTTAAGCTGGTTTATCGAAACCTCACCGGTATAAGGGCCGCCTGACCAGAAAACATCCTGAGCGCCCAGTTTAGGGTTTAGGGTATAGGGTATAGGGTATAGGGTTTTTGATACTGACTCTATAAACACAAACGGAGGGCAAATTACTATTTCCACATTTCTCGCAGCCGAACGTGTTTCTCTCGCGATAGCGCGAGCAAGTTTGCCAGCCTTGACTGTCGTTTCGGGATTGGATTTCCAATTCGCAATCAGTAATTTGCCCATCAGTTTATTTTAGCATTTGACCGTTATTTTTGCGGCTGCGCTTGAAACGCCGCCTGACTTCAAAGAGCGCCGCTGTCACTATCGCCAGCACAATTATGTAGTCAAACTGGCGGAAATAAGGCTCAAGAATCTTCCAATTGGAACCGGTTATGTAGCCTAAATACGTGATAGCCAGTGACCAAAGGAAGGAGCCGAGGAATGTGAGAACTGAAAACCGTCCCAGATCTACCCGGAACATTCCGGCCGGGAAAGAAATGAAAGTTCTAATAACGGGTAAAAGGCGTCCTAGGAAAGCGGCAGCGAGCCCGCGGCGGTGAAACCAATCGGTCGCGCGGGAGAGCTCCTCATCGGTTACAAGATATGTGCGTATAAGCAACGCAGCCGCTTTTTCACGATAGCGGTAAGCGATGGCGTAGCTCAAGAGCGACCCCAAGAGATTTCCCAGCGCGCTTACAAGTACCACGGAGGTAAAATTGAGGCTGCCCGTAGAGGCCAAAAAACCGGCGAAGATTAGGATAACCTCCGACGGGAAAGGGATGTTGGCGCTTGAAAGCGCAGTTAGGAATAAAATCCCCCAATAACCCCACCAGGAGATGATATTGAGGATTAGTGAGGATAGGCCCGCGAGCAGGGAGTCAACCATTTGGGCAGTAACTATTTACTGCGCAAAAACTCCGCAGCTTCGTCTGGATCGATAATGTTTATTTCTATGCCCGTACCCAACTCAAATCCTCCCTCAATATCCAGTTTGGGTTGAATCTCAATGTGCCAGTGATAATGGTGATAATTATACTTCTTGCGGACCGGGGCGGTATGAATGAAAAAGTTGTAGTCCGGGTGCTTAAGTTTTTTCTCAACCATGCGCAGTACCTTTTGCAGCGCGTCGGCAATGTGCGCAAGCTCAGTTTTTGTGGATCTCTCAAAGAATGGCGAGTGAATTTTGGGGAAGATGCGGATCTCCATCGGTTCGCGGGAAACGAAAGGTGCAAAAGCTATTGCTCCGCTGTTCTCATAGATGATGCGTTTACCTTCCTTCTTCTCCCACTTCATAATATCGCAGTGAACGCAGCGGTGGTGCTTATTGTCGTACCTCTTGGAACCGGCTAAAGAATGTTCCACGTCCGGCGGGATCACCGGCAGAGCAATGATTTGATAGTGCGGGTGATAGATTGACGCTCCAGCTCTTAATCCCCAATTGTGGAAAATCGATACATAGGCGACGTAGCGGTCGTGCTTCAGCATCAGGTATCGCTCCTTAAAAGTTTGGAGGACAAGCTCTGCGTCTTTCCTGGACAGCGCCGGAAAATTTTTGTTGTGATCACGGGTTATGACTAAGTCGTGGTGACCGACGCCGGGGATCACAAAAAACGGGCCTTGTTTTCCTACAACGGCCCTTACACCGCTGTGGCTTACCGCTGGATATCTGTTCGGGACTACTTGGATGCGCCAGTTCGGCCCTACAGGATTAACGATACTCGGCGCTCCGCCACTCGCATTCTCTGGATGTTCGAATAGACATCCTTTCTTTGGAGACGGTTTTGGTTTTTTTTTGCCGGCGAATTGCTGCGGTCTTTTTCCCCTTCCGGGCGCAATTAAGATCCAATCGCCGGATACGATATCCTGTCTTAACTCCGATTGTTCCATTGCGATCCACTATTTTTTCAATCTGTGCTCATAGTACCACGAGAGTACGTCCTTCGCTATCGGCACAGCGTTTAGACTTCCCTGTTTTGAATTCTCAATTAGAACTAAAACGGCGATTTTGGGATTATCGCACGGGGTGTAGCCGACAAACATTGCGTTTTCTTTGGCGTTGTTCTGCACCTGGGCGCTGCCAGTCTTGGCGCAAATTGGGAAAGGTAGGTCATTCATCGTATAGGCACTGCCGAGTTTAGATGTTACCGCTTCACGCATCCCCCTCTGGACCTCTTTGATCTGCGGCAATAAATTAGAAAGATCTTCTAAGATAGTTGGAGTAAGTGCCGAATTTATAAATGGACGATAAATCTTCCCGCCGTTTGCTATAGCGGAAATATAATCTAAAAGTTGGAGTGTTGTGATGGAGAGGTCGCCCTGCCCGATCGAAACGTTATAGGTGTCGCCGAGGAGCCACGGAGTGCCGTAGTATTTTTCTTTCCAGTCGGGGGTGGGCAGGAATCCGGCGGCCTCCCCCGGTAAATCAATCCCGGTTACTTTTCCCAGTCCGAAGGTCTGCCACCAGCTATTGAGGCGGCTCACGCCAAGGCCGCTTATACCGTAGTCTATGGCGTCATTTAACAGCGGCGAACTCTGCGGTGGCGACCCGCCGCCCATAAGATAGAAATAGACGTTTGAGGACTGCGCTATGGCTGAGCTTAAGTCCACGTACCCTTGATAACGCCAATCAAGGTAGCGGCTTGACGATGAGGGGTCGTAGGGATTCGGTACAAGCAAGTAGCCAGGTGAAAAGACTTTGCGATCAGGCGTTACCACCCCCTCTTTAAGAGCTGCCACCCCAACCAGCGGTTTTATAGTCGATCCGGGGCTGTAGGAACCACTTACGGCGCGGTCGAACAGAGGATTGTTGCTATTGTTTATGGATGCAGCAACATTATCGGGGTCAAAACTCGGGAAGCTTAAGAGCGCGATGACTGCGCCGGAGGTTGGATTCACCGCCAGTCCCACCCCGCTTACGCGGCCCAGACTTTGGAGCCCAGATAACATCCTAGCGTAAAAGTATTTTTGGAAATCAGCGTCAATCGTTGTCGTCAGATCTTTGCCGGCGATGGGCGGCTTAATTGTCTCTGGGCCCTGGGCGACGCCTTTGGCGTTGCGCGGCGTCATCCTTACACCGTCTTCCCCTCTAAGTTCGCTGTCGTAGTATGCTTCCAGGCCGGCGCGGCCTTTAACCGAGTTATCTTTATCGCTCTGGCCAACGAAGCCGACGACGTGTGAGAAAACCTCCCCGTCGGTATAGGTTCTTGCGTAGTCGTACTCAATGTGCAGCGAAGAGGTGTTTAAACTCTCTATCGCGATATCTTGGTCGCGACTGATGTCGCGGGCAAGAGGAATATCATTCGCCTCTTCAAGGTTCACCGCTTTGATTTTTGTATAGATTTCATCCCGGTTAAGCCCCAAGACGTTTTCTGCGGCATCTAAAACTTTATCTTCTTCACCGTTCTTAACCATCGCCGCGACATTTAGAAAGACGCTGAAGGCTTGCTTATTCCCCACTAGAGGTTTGCCGTAGCTGTCGGTGATCACTCCGCGCCGCGCGATGATCGTAGTTTCCTCATTGGCATTTACCGCCGCCAATCCGGCATAGTGTTCGTGCTGCGTCGCGCCTAACGCGACGAGCCGCAGGATCGTAGATAGTGAAACCAAGATTGCTATTGATAAGAGGCCCCAAAACACCCTAGTCTGGAGCGGCTGTTCTTTGTGTTCCAACCCCGGGAAGGCGCTGTCAGCCACCGTTTCGTCAAAGCCGAGGTCTCTATCGCGCGAATAATTTCTTGCCATAAGCGAATTCAATAAAAGTGTAGATTGCCATCGCAAGGGCCAGGTTGTAAATTGTTTCTTCGATCATTACCACCCACTGCAGAGAACCCACGACATTCAACGCTACAGTCGCGAATACTGTGGTCACAGCAAGTGTCAGCCGCGGCTGTAGGCGTAGATAATCCATCGCAAGGCCGCAAACTATGGCCGCCCCTAAAAATGTGAACCCGTAGGCATCCGGGGTGGGGGCAAATTGAAGTGAAAGCTCGGCGGTTAAGGCCAACGCCAAGCGTTCAATCCAATCGTGCCCCAAAACAATGAAGAAGATGAGTGTCAGGATAAGAACGAGATCTGGTTTTACGCCAGCAATTGCGAACCACGGCGCGCTCTGGATAAAACCGGCGATTACAACGCTTACTAAGCTAGTTATGAACCGTAACATACCTCAAATCGCTTAGCTGTACCTCGGTTTCTATATTCGCCTCGCGAAAAAGCGCGCCAGCCATATCTTTCAGGTCTTTTATCTTCCCAACTTCCAGACCGTATGGGAAGCCTTTACTGGCAGTTATGGCGACGTCCCCCGATTGGATAGTACCCTCATGCGGGATGAGAGTGGCCGTAGGCGTGTTGCCGCCCTTGAATAGAGCGTTGACCTCACTCACGCCTATCCGTACCGCCATTTCCCAAGAGGGATCAAAGATGGTTGCGACTATGCTGGAGTTCTCGGAGACCGAGATAACTTTGCCGATCAGTACTTTCTCCCCCCATGTCACAGCATCGCCCTCACGGACGCCCTGAGAGCTGCCGGCGGCAATAGCGATTTCGCGCTTGCCGTTCAGAGGATAACTTGAATAAACTTCGACCGTGCTCGGTTTAAAAATATTTTGGCCGAGAAGCTGCATTTTTAAAGTCGCATTTTCCTGCTTAAGCTCGTCCAACTGCCGCAGCAGATCGGGGGTAGAGGCAGGAACGGCGTCACTCATCCGGCTTAGGAACGAACCGCCCGCCAATTTGCTTCGTGAGAGCAAATTTGTCTGGCTGAATATCAGAACTAGGGCAACTCCAGCGACGATTAGGGCGATGGCGCGCTTCATGCGTTTATAACTTTTGGTTTAGGCTGGTTAGAGAGGATAGACTCGTACTTTGGCAGGTTTTCTATGATTATTCCCAGTCCGCGCACAACGCAGGTCAGCGGGTCATCGACCACAGAAGTCTTAACGGTGACCTCGCGCTCGATGTAACGGTCTAGACCGGACAATAAGCTGCCCCCGCCCGAGAGATAGATTCCACGCTTCAAAATGTCGCCCACCAGCTCCGGCGGGGCCTCTTCGATTAGCTCGCGGATCGCTTCCACAATCGCTTTCAGCGATTTTTGCATCGCGGCGCGAACGTTGCCGCTCTTTACAACGATTTCTTTCGGAAGACCTGTCGCCATATCGCGGCCCCGTACAGGCATCTCCAGCTTTTCATCTGTGGGGATTGCCGAGCCGACGGTTATTTTTAATTCCTCGGCGGTAGGTTCGCCGATTAAAAGCTTGAATTCATCGCGAATATAGTGAACGATGTCGTCGTTTAGCTTCTGCCCGGCGACCTTCAAACTTTTGGAAACTACTGTCCCGCCAACCGAGATCACTGATACTTCGGTCGAGCCACCGCCGATATCCACGATCATATTGGCCGAGGCTTCTTCAATCGGCAGCCTCGCGCCTATCGCCGAAGCGATCGGTTCCTCAACTAAAAGAACCTTTGAAATGCCCGCCGATACGGCGGCGTCCTCCACCGACTTCCTCTCCACCTCGGTAAGATTGGTTGGTACGCTCATTGCTGCAAGGTAGTAACGCGAGAACAAACCCCCGCCGCTGATCTTTCTTAAAAAGAATTTCATAATTGCCTCAGTCATCTCGAAATCGGAGATTACGCCGTTGATCAAGGGTTTCACCAGGCTGATGTGCGCCGGGGCGCGGTCGAGCATTTTCTTGGCTTCACCGCCGATAGTCAAAATTTGCCCGGTGCGATTATTCAATGCGATAAGGGTCGGTTCATTCACAGCGATTCCACGCCCTTCCAGATAAATCAAGAAGTTGGTGGTGCCCAAATCAACCCCGACGTTTTTATAAAAGCTTCGAAATAGTGGCATAGCTCACAATTTTTGTAGTTTTACTGTCGCGCTTTTTTATTTCCACTCTGCCTTTAGTCTTATCGCTCACCACCAGACGGTAAGGAATCCCGATAAGGTCAGCGTCAGCGAACTTCTCGCCGGCGGAGATCTCCCGGTCGTCATACAGTACCTCATCACTCTTTGCCTGCAGGCGGCGGTAAATATCCTTACCCGAGCCGCGCTTCAGTTCAACCAAGTGGAAGCGGAACGGCGCAACACTTTCGGGCCAAATGATCCCTCTTTCGTCGTGGCATTTTTCCGCGATAACGCCCATCAAGCGGGAAATGCCAATGCCATAGCAACCCATCACGGGGTATTTCTTTGTGCCGTCCTTATCGGTGAAAGTAAGGTTGAAGTCCTTGCCGTATTTCTGCCCCAAATCGAACACGTTGCCTACCTCGGAGGCGCGGCTGGCAGTGAGTGCCCCCTTGCCGCACTTGGGGCATTTGTCGCCAGCTTTCACCTTGGCTATTCCTGCGTTTATGCAATATGCGCACCTGTTACAGTAAAAAATATCGTCCTCGCCGGCACCGGTTAAAACCATGAATTCATAAGAAATCTTCTCACTGAAGCTGCCTCCGGAGGCTTCAGTCACCTTTGCCGTAAGTCCCAGCCGTTTATAAATCTTGAGGTAGGCTCCCTTCGCAATCGCGTAGAAACGTTCGAAATCTTCTTGGGTCGCGTGGAAGCTATACATATCCTTCATATAGAACTCGCGGCCGCGGAGCAGGCCGGATTTAGCCCGTAATTCATCGCGGAATTTCCAGTTAATCTGGTAAACCGCAAGTGGCAAGTCGCGGTAAGCCACGGCGCGCTTTAGGACGAGCGGGGTCACTACTTCTTCCTCGCTTTGCCCTAGGGCGTATTCCTTACCAGTCCGGCTCTTTATTTTGAAGAGAACGTCAATCTTGTCCCAGCCGCCGGTCGTTTCCCAGATGGTTTTTGGATGAAGTATCGGCATCAGGATTTCCTGGCCGCCGATCTTGTCCATTTCCTCGCGGACAATGTTTTCTATTTTCTTCAAGACGCGCAAGCCGAGCGGCAGATAAGAATAAACGCCAGCCATCAGTTTTTCAGTGAAACCGGCACGGGCCAAGAGCTGAGCGTTAAACGCTTCTTCATCCTTCGGCGCCTCGCGGAGAGTTTTAGTGAATAATTCGCTTTGCTTCATGCCAATGTTGTTAAAATTTACGAGCCCAATGTGAAGTAAATTTTATTACAACATTGAGCACCCCGCCCCACTTGTGGCACAGATTGTGCCAATGTAAAATTGGAGCCGTAAGGCGGCTTCGCCTTTCAATTGTTGTTTTATCGGTAATCATTTTTGCAAATGGGGCGGGGTAAAGGTTTTATAGCTCCGACGTTACGTCGGAGATAAAGCCCTTTAAATGTGGCTTATATCTCTAATAGTAATAAGGAGCATCAAAAATAGCAAAAATATTAAACCGACGGTGTTCACTGCAGCCTCTAAGCGGCGGCTTAGGGGACGACGGAAAAGTTTTTCTCCAAGGACGACAAAGATTCGGCCGCCGTCTAAAGCCGGAAACGGCAAGGCGTTTACCACAGCGAGACTCACCGAGATTAGCCCAAGGAGTTCAAAAAGATAAACCACGCCCATCTTGGCCGCCGCGCCGACCGTGGAGAAAAGACCGACTGGGCCCGTTATATTGGATAAACCGCCAAACTGTCCGACCAGCGCGCCTTTGATTATCCCGGCGATCGCCAGAAAAATTGACGCGGCGGAATTAACAGTGAGTTTTGCGCCGTCCGAGAGCGCTTTAAGGAAATTCTCCTTCGGTATCCCGCTTTCAGCGACAGCTACGCCCAAACGTCCTTCGCCAACTGGCGGGCTTATCCGCGGCGTAGCGGTAATATCCTGTTCGTTACCATCGCGTGAAATCTTGAGGCGAATTTCCTTGCCGGTATTAACGGCGATATAGGAAGTGAATGCCTCCGGCGTGCCGAAACTCGTGATTTGGTCGCCGGGAGCCAGACCTGCCGCGGCGGCAGGGCTATTTGGCGCCACCTCGCTTATCACCACCCCGGACGGGATACCAATCATAAAGACAGCCGAAATGGCGAGCCAGCCGATCAAAAGATTCATAAATATGCCGGCGGCTAAAGTGATGATCTTACGTGTAGCGGAGAAATCGCGGAAGCTGTGTTTTCCGGTTTTGTCGTTTGTACCTCTTCCTAGCTCTTCTTCCGTGCCGTTCTCGCCGTGGATTCTCACGAAGCCGCCGAACGGGATAGCGTTTACGCTGTACTCGGTTTCGCCAATTCGCTTTGATGCAAGGCGCGGCGGGAAGCCTAGGCCGAATTCTTCCACAGTCGCGCCCAGAAGTTTAGCCGCGACAAAGTGGCCGAACTCGTGCCCGATTATGAGCACCATTAAAAAGATTAGGGCGATTACTATTGCAAACCCCATCTCAAAAATACATTCTAGTCGCGTTGCAAGAAATTTTCTCGTATCCGCAAGGCGCGACGAGGAAGTTGTAGCGGTAGCTACTGCGACGAGGAGCAACGCAGCGGGACGAGAAAATATCAGCAACCCGAAGGGATGCGGCCAATTTCGCGCGATCACTGCGTCGCTCCTCCTCGGAGTGCATCCAGCACACCTGTGTCGTCGCTCCTTGTGCCGCACAAAATTGGTTCGTATCGCGACCGAAGGTATTATTGATATAGGGTTTAGGCGCCATTTTAACTAGCTATGTCGCGGAGCTTGTCCTTGAGCGCGGTCTCCACAACTTCGTTAAATTTATCAACCAGTTTCTGCAGTTTTTCTTTGGCCCGGAATTTCACGTCCTTATCAATCTCCGCATTGATAATTTTGTTCGCGGCGTCGCGTTCCACGCGCATCTTGATGCGAGTGCTCTCGGCCGCGGCTCTAATCAGTTTCTCCAATTCCCGCCGTCGCTCTTCGGTAAGCTCTGGAGTTCTAACACGTATGGTCGCGCCCTGGGGAGAAACGCCCAAACCAAGATTTCCGGACTCAATCGCTTTCACCACCGCCGGCAGGGCGTTTTTATCCCATACCGAGATAACCAAATCGCGCGGAGGCTCAATAGTAATCGAACCCAGCTGTTTTATAATCAGGGACTGGCCGAGGAAATCAACTTTTATGTTTTCAATTAGTTTCGGGCTGGGTCGGTTGGTCCTAAAAGATGTAAGCTCCTCTTTTAGAGCTCCGGCAATCCGGTTAAACTCAGTCTCCAATTTGTCTAGATAGTCCATAGTACTGTTTCTAATTGTAGCCTTTTATTGGTGTTTAGCGATGAGTTCAATGTCGAACGCCTAAGCAGTTCTTTTAAGGTTGAAAGATTACGCTCCGGGTTTCTGTAAAGTTCCGCGATCATTTCCCGCACCAAGCCCTCTAGCCGTTCCGGATTATCCAGCGCGTTTGTAAGCGCAATACCGCTCTTGTTCCTTAACAGCTCAAGGGCGCCTTTGCGTGCCGTCTTTAACGTTTCTTTACCAAATGCGAATTCAAGCGCTCGTCCAATTCGGCCGAAGGAGTAAATGGCGGCCTCGTTGGCCAGTTTCTCTCCGATGCCGTAGGAAGAACGGAGGCGCCGTTCAATCTCGTTTCGGGAAAGACGAGGGAAATATATCTTCTGGAAACGCGACTGTAAAGTCGGGAGGAGACTCTCCGGATTGGCGACGATGAGGATTACCAAACCGTGCGGCGGCGGTTCCTCGGATATTTTCAAGAGCGCATTTTGAGCCTGATCCGTAAGAACCTCCGCGTTATCAATTATAACTGTGCGGTAGAAAGAGGCGGCAGGTTGTTTGGAGAGGAAGTATTTTATATCGCGGACCTGGTCAATCCCGATACTCTCCTCGCCAGAAGGGTTAACTAGCATACTTTCGCTCTTGGGAGTTTTGGACGGCTCGAAACTGCCGAATTCCAGGTAATCAGCTAAACGGGAAGCAAAGGTGAATTTCCCGATACCTTGTTCCCCGAAGAAGATATAGCCGTGAGCAAGCTCGTGCCGGTCGGCGAGAGCGGTAAAAATTTTAACAAGCCGTTCGTAACCCACGAACTTACCTTTTATTGAGGAGTGTTCGCTTGTAGACATCAAGGTGATCAATGATTATGCCGGAACCCTTAGCAACACAGAGGATAGAATCTTCGGCGACATAGGTCGGCACGCCAATCAGCCGCTCAAAGAAGCCGTCTATATTGCGCAGATTTGCGCTGCCGCCCGACAGAATAATTCCCTTTTCCATCACGTCGGCAACAAGCTCCGGCGGGGTTTCACTGAAAACGTTCTGCACCGTAGCGGCTACTTCCATAAGATAAGGGTTTAGCGCTTCGGCTATTTCGTTGGAGTTTAAGGTTACATCTTTCGGCAAGCTGCTTAAGAGGTCGCGCCCGCGAACTTGCACTTCCAGTTTGCTCTTAAGCGGCATTGCAGAGCCAGCGGAAATTTTGGATGCCTCTGCGCTCTGCTCGCCGATCGCGACCCCGTATTTTTTCTTCACAAAGTTAACAATAGCTTCATCGAACTTATTGCCTGCCACACGCATGCTCGACCAGCAAACTATTCCACCAAGCGATATCACTGCCACCTCTGACGTGCCGCCGCCGATGTTAATAATCATATTGCCGGAAGAAGAGTTGATAGCGATACCAGCCCCAAGCGCAGCCAATAAAGGCTCGCGGACGACATAGGCATTTTTCGCTCCGGCTTCTTCGGCGGCATTTACTACCGCCCTGCGCTCGGTCGCTGTAATCCCAGCCGGCACCGAGATGACCACATCAGGCCTAAGTAAATTCCAGCGGCCGGTGGCGCGGCTGATAAAATATTTAAGCATCGCCCGGGTGATGTAATAATCTGCAACTACGCCATCTTTGAGCGGCCGATAGGCGGCAATATCACCCGGCGTGCGGCCGATCATCTCCTTCGCTTCTCTCCCCACCGCCATCACGGTATTGTCCGGGAGCGTGAGCGCGACAATCGTCGGCTCGTTCACTACGAATCCTTTTCCGGGTACAAAAACCACCGTGTTGGTGGTCCCGAGATCTATGCCGATGCGATTTACAAACATTCCCAGTAGTAGATCGAGCGCATTAACGCCCGGTCGTTTTCCTTGATTGACGTTTTAATATTGAAAGTGTCATTTTATAATAAAAGCCTTGATAAACCTAAGGGCGTTATGGAAAACGCAGCGCTCGATTCACTACTGGGCAT
>CAYZNQ010000009.1:0-10617 GCA_964479925.1 uncultured Candidatus Saccharibacteria bacterium
TGCGGGGACAGAGAAGCGAAGTCCCGTAGTGAGCTTCGCTCTACTACGGGATGAAAGCGCGCGGGGCCGATGATAGTTCGCAAGGGCGAAAGTAGGCTTTGCCGGCATTCTAAAAAATTTAGAGTCCGCCCGTGGGCGGATTTTTATTACCCACCAGTGATGGATTATAATGCTGTTAATCTTTATCCATGAACCGCACGGTTAAACAATTTCTTTACGGAACTTTATTCCTCGCGGCCATTGCTCTCGTCGCCCTCGGCGTCTATCGGATCTGGTTCCATAAGACGCCGACTTGTTTCGACAATATCCAGAACGGTTCCGAAATCGGGGTGGACTGCGGCGGGTCATGCGTCCCCTGCGCGATCAAGAATCTGAAACTCGATGTGTCCGAAACTCCGCGCGTTTTCCCGGCGACTGCGAGCCAGTCCATCCTTTTTGCCAAGGTGGTTAATCCGTCAAACGCTTACGCGGTCAAGAGTTTCTCTTATCGCATTCAGGTTTGGAGTGTGCTCGGGGTGCCGATCACAACTTTTACCGGCTCGTCCTATATTGCGCCTGGCGGAACGCGCTATCTTGTCTTCCCTAATCTAGCATCCGCGGCGGCAAACGTTGAACAGCCAATCGCCCCTCTAGAAGTGAGCGATGTAGTGTGGATCTCTGCGGAGACCTTCACTAACTATGATTTACAAGTGAGCGACGTTACTACCGCACTCGCCGCATCAGGCGGGGAAGTGGACGGTAAGGTCGCCAACAAATCCCCATCAAATATCCCGCTTCGCCTTACCGCGCTCTTATTTGATGCGAAGGGCGGCCTGATAAGCGCCTCCGCCGGGCCGGTTCAGGATCTTGCGCCGTTCAGCGCGCAGCAATTTCAAATTTATTTTCCGCCGCTCGGCCGTATAGGGAACGCGGTAGACCGGTCTAAAACCAAAGTATTCTATGAAGTGGTTAAGAGCTGATCCCTGGCTTCTGGGTTCGGTACTGTTTCTTATTGTCGCGGGGCTCGCTGTCCAAGCTTCGATAAGCTCGCAGCTTTTCGTGCGCCAACTCGTCTGGGTCGCAATCGCACTGATCATAATTTTTGCTTTGCCGCGGTTGAATCTGCGCGCGGCGTTCAGTTACCGATGGGTGATCCTAGGAATCTACCTAGGCGTTCTAGCGCTATTAATTTTCACCTATTTTGTCGCTCCGGCGGTGCGCGGGCACAGGAGCTGGATAGACTTCGGTTCTTTCCAAATTCAACCTTCGGAATTTATGAAGGCGGCGCTTATAGTTCTTTTCTCTAGGTTTTTCGCTCTGCGGCATGTTTCAATCGCCCATTGGGGGACAATCGCCGTGTCTTTCATCTACTTCATCGTGCCGACGATTTTCATCCTGCTGCAGCCGGATACCGGCACGGCTATCGTCCTGTTCGCGATTTGGTTCGGATACCTATTAGTAAGCGGGATTCCTTGGAGATATCTCATTGCGTTCTTTTTGGCGTTCGCGGTCGTTGGGGTACTCGCTTGGAATTTCGGGTTGGCCAACTATCAGAAGGAGCGCATCCGCGGTTTGTTTAATCCATCATATGAACCGTTGGGCATCAACTACAATGTCATCCAGGCGAAGATTGCCGTTGGCTCAGCGGGGATCTTTGGCAAGGGATTTGAGCAGGGGACGCAGGTACAATTAGGGTTTCTCCCGGCCGCCGCGACCGACTTTGCGTTCTCGGCTTTCACTGAAGAGTGGGGCTTGTTAGGAGCCACGTTACTCATCGCTGCCTTTTTACTTTTGATTTATAGAATCTTGCGGATCGGGATTGCGGCCGAGGATAATTTTTCGCGGTTTATTTGCATCGGCACCGCCATTTTTATTCTTACGCATCTCATCATAAATTTCGGCTCCAACCTCGGCGTTCTCCCCGTGATCGGCATCGGACTGCCATTAGTAAGCTACGGGGGGTCGAACCTATTGACAGCCGCGGTGCTTATAGGTATTATCCAAAATATTGCCGGGCGGGCGGCTTTTTAGATGCGGCAAAAGTTATGGTGGGCGGTAATATACGCCCTTCTCGGCTTAATAGTTCTTTACTTATTAGTCTCGTTATACCGGGCTTCGGAGATCGTACCGGCCAAAAAGGTCACGGTTAGGATCAAAGAAGGGGAAACAGTGGCGGGCATAAACAAGAAACTTAAGGCGGCGGGAGTTTTTTCAAACTACGAGTTGCCCTCGAATCTTGAGGGATACCTTTACCCCGACACCTATGAGTTCTTTGTGCCGTCCGGGGAGGACGTTGTTTTGCAAAAATTTTTAGACGCATTCAACTCTAAAGCTGCCCTACTGTTTGTGGGTGACCGAAGTTTCAGAGATGTGCTCACTGTAGCCTCGCTCATTGAGAAGGAAGTGCCGCCCGATGGCGGCGATCGCCAACAAGTCTCCGGCATAATTTGGAAGCGCCTTGATGCCGGTGTGCCGCTCCAAATTGATGCCACTTTGTGCTACACAAAGCCGGAGCCTTGTTTTCCTCTTATAAAAAGCGATATGACGACAGATTCCCCGTACAATACCTATCGTTATGCCGGATTGCCGCCATCGCCCATAGGGAGTCCCAGCGCCGACGCGATTTCCGCCGCTCTGCATCCTACCCAGTCGTCCTATTGGTTTTTCTTATCCGACCCCAAAACTAAGAAAACAATCTTCGCGAAAACCATTGACGAACATAACAGAAATATTGTCAAATATTTGGAATAAAACGCCTGAAAACGTTTAAATACAACCCTCGAATGACCTCCAAGGGATTTATTTAATGCCCGCCAAGCTACCAGTAAAAAAATTTTCGTCCCACCCCGGAAACTTCCTTCCGCAGCCGAATCTGGTTACCATCCAGCTTGATTCCTATCGCTGGTTTCGGGAGAAAGGATTGAGGGAATTGTTCGATGAGATCTCGCCGATTTCGGATTACTCCGGAAAGGACATCGAGATCCATTTTTTGGATTACGGTTTCGGCGAGCCTAAACACTCCGAGGAAAAATCCGCCTCCAAGAGCATAACTTACGAGGCGCCGCTCCGGGTTAAGGTCAAGCTTCTGAACAAAAAACTCAAGATAGAAAAGGAACAGGAGGTTTATCTAGGCGACTACCCGCTTATGACCGAACGCGGCACTTTTATTGTTAATGGGGTGGAACGGGTCATCATTTCGCAGCTTATCCGCTCTCCCGGAGTTTACTTCACCTCCGGTATGTATCGCGGTCGGAAGCTTTTCGGCGCGAAGCTCATTCCCAACCGGGGAGTTTGGCTGGAATTCGAGACTGACTCCGATGGCGCGGTCAGCGTGAAAATTGATCGCCACCGCAAAGTCGCAGTGACTTCGCTTCTTCGCACCTTTGGCCTGAAGGATGAGGACATACTTTCCGCCTTCGGAAAGGTGATAGAGCCGACGTTGAAGAAAGACGGAGCGCACACGCCGGAGGAAGCCTACCTAGAAATTTATAAGCGTATCCGGCCAGGCGACATTGCAACCGCGGCCGATGCGGGTAGATTAATTGGCGCCATGTTCCATAAAACCGATCGCTATGACCTTTCGGCGGTGGGACGCTTCAAGTTAAACCAGCGCCTAGGCATTAAGAATTCTTCGAGTCGCCTTCTTACGCTCGAGGATATGGTGAAAATAGTTCAGGAACTTATCCGGCTTAATTCTTCAGATAAGTCCGAGGACGACGACATCGACCACTTGGGCAACCGCCGCGTTCGCCCGATGGGGGAGCTCTTACAGAGTCGCCTCCGTGTCGGGTTCGCGAGACTCCGCCGCAATATTCAGGATCGGATGTCGATGGTTGAGCCGGAACTAATGACACCCGTTCAACTTATCAACCCACAGCCGCTCATCTCTTTTGTCCGCGAATTCTTCTCCTCTTCGCAGATGTCGCAATTTATGAACCAGGTGAACCCCTTGTCGGAGGTGGAGCACAAACGCCGCCTCACTGTTTTGGGCCCCGGGGGGCTTTCTCGCGAGCGCGCCGGCATCGAAGTTAGAGATGTGCATGAATCCTACTACGGCCGCATCTGCCCTGTGCAAACGCCCGAGGGACAAAGCATCGGTTTAGTCAGCCAACTTTCCAATTTCGCCAAACTGGATGAATACGGATTTCTAATCACTCCATATGTTGGCGTTAAAAAAGGGAAAGTGTCCGGGGAGATTGCATGGTTGAACGCGACCGACGAGATGAAATATCACATCGCGGGCGCAAATACCAAACTCGATAAGAACAACCGTATCGTTGATCGCGAGGTTGAGGTGCGTTTTGGCGACAAGCCGGTGATGTGCAGCCGCGAAGACGTCGAGTTTATGGATGTTGCGCCGGAGCAATTAGTCTCCACCGCCACATCGCTCATTCCCTTTTTGGAGCATGACGATGCCCAGCGCGCGCTTATGGCTTCCAATATGCAAAGCCAGGCAGTGCCATGCATAAAACCCACTGCTCCTTACATCGGCACCGGGATGGAGGAGATTGTGGCGCGCGATTCCGGCTATCTTTTAACCGCTCCAGAAGACGGGGAAATTATCGAAGTTGACGGCGGGAGAGTAACTCTGAAGGGCAAGAGCGGCAAGACGCGCCGTCTTGATCTATTGAAATTTAAGATGTCCAACCAGTATACCGCGATTAACCAGCGGCCGTTGGTTAGGAGAGGTGAAAAAGTGGAGAAGGGCGACGCATTGGTAAGCGGCCACAGTATGGACGATGAACGGGTCGCGCTTGGACAGAATCTTACGGTAGCCTTCGTGTCATTCGAGGGCGCCAACTTTGAGGACGCGATTGTGCTTTCGGAGCGCGTGCAGCACGAAGACCTATTTACTTCAATTCATGTTGAGGACTTTTCGGTGGAGGTGCGTGACACAAAACTTGGGCCGGAAATCACCACGCCGGACATTCCTAATGTCTCCGAAGATAAACTGAGAAACCTTGATGAATACGGCATTATTCGCATCGGAGCGGAGGTCCGCAACGGCGATATTCTAGTCGGCAAGATTTCGCCGAAAGGGGAAAGCGAGCTTACCCCGGAGGAGCGGCTAGTGCAGGCGATCTTCGGCGAGAAAGCCCGCGACGTTAAGGACACTTCATTGGAGCTTCCGCACGGCAAGTCCGGGCGCGTCGTCGGAATCAAGATTTTCCACCGCGAGGAGGGTGATAAGCTTGAACCGGGAGTAATTTCGAAAATCCAAGTGCAGGTCGCGGAGTTAAGGAACATCCGCGCGGGCGATAAGATGGCGGGCCGCCACGGTAATAAGGGTGTAGTCTCACAAATTCGTCCGGTTGAAGATATGCCTTATCTTGAGGATGGGACGCCGGTAGATATTATTTTGAATCCTTTGGGTATTGCCTCGCGCATGAACTTGGGCCAGGTTTTTGAAACTCACATGGGCTGGGCGGCGAAGAAGATGGGCTACCGGGTGGAAACGCCGGTCTTCGTCGGAGCTTCGGAGGAAGATATTAAAAAAGCGCTAAAAGATGCCGACCTGCCCGAAAGCGGCCAGGTCACTTTATATGACGGTCGTACAGGCAAACCGTTCGACCGCAAGGTGACGGTGGGAGTTATTTATATGATGAAACTCAATCACTTGGTGGTAGACAAAATGCATATGCGTTCCATCGGTCCGTATTCCCTGATTACCCAGCAGCCCCTAGGAGGTAAAGCTCATCTGGGCGGACAGCGCTTCGGCGAAATGGAGGTTTGGGCTTTGGAAGGCTATGGCGCGGCCCACACGCTTCAAGAGATGCTTACTATCAAATCTGATGACATAGTTGGGAGAGCTGCCGCTTACGAGTCTATTATACGCGGCGACAAAATTAAGAAGCCAAATGTACCAGCTTCATTCAATGTGATGGTGAATGAATTGAAGGCTTTGGGGCTTTCGGTCGAGCCGCTCTACGACGAAGTGGCAGATTCTGGAGAGGCTGCCGGTTCGCAAGCTGAAGAAAATTGATATGGAAGTAAAAGAAACAAAAAAAGACACGTCAGTTTTCAGATCGCTGAACTTCAGCGGATTGAAGCTGACACTGGCGTCGCCGGCTGATATTTTGAACTGGTCTTATGGCGAGGTGTTAAAACCGGAAACGATCAACTACCGGACGCAACGCCCCGAAAAAGATGGGCTGTTTTCCGAGCGTATTTTCGGCCCAACCAAAGACTGGGAATGTTACTGCGGCAAATACAGGAAGATCCGTTATCGCGGCGTGGTCTGCGACAAGTGCGGCGTGGAGGTTACACGCTCCTCGGTGCGCCGCGAGCGAATGGGGCACATCAAGCTCGCATCCGATGTTGTGCACCCATGGTTCTTAAAGAGTGCCCCCTCGCGGGTCGGTCTCGCTCTAGATGAAGCCGTTCGTAAGTTGGAACGAGTAACCTATCACGCGGCATACATCGTTACCTCTATTGACGAGACGAAACGCAAGGTGGCGCTCGATGAAATCGCCCGCGAACTTAAGTCCAAGCGCGGCAGTATGAAGGGCAAAGAACAAACAATGTTGGAAACGGCGGCGGCCTCGGCGAAGACGATGCTTATGGGCCTGCGGCCCGGCAAAGTTCTGGAAGAAGTAGAATTCAATTTCTTGGGCAAGCGTTTCGGCAATATTTTTACCGTCGGCTCGGGCGGCGAAGGCATCCGTAAAGTTTTGGAGGAGATTGACTTGAATAAAGGGCTGAAAGCGATCGAGTTAGAACTGAAAGTTGTGGAGGACGACGCAAGGAGAAAGAAACTCCTGAAGAGATTGAAATTCTTTAAGTCAATGATTAAGAACAATCTCCGTCCAGAGTGGATGGTGATGACTGTTTTACCCGTTCTCCCGCCGGATCTCCGCCCGATGGTGGCCTTGGACGGCGGCCGCTACGCAACCTCGGACTTGAACGACTTATACCGCCGCGTCATCAACCGCAACAATCGTTTGAAAAAACTTTTGGAGCTCAAAGCTCCAGATGTAATTGTGATTAACGAGAAAAGGATGCTACAGGAGGCGGTTGACGCCCTGATTGATAATGCCGCGCGCCCAGCCTCCAAGCAGACAGTTGGCGGCAAGCGCGCGCTTCGTTCATTGGCGGACATATTGAAGGGTAAACAGGGCCGTTTCCGCCAAAACCTGCTTGGAAAGCGCGTGGATTATTCCGGCCGCTCGGTAATCGTGGTTGGGCCGCACCTCAGGCTCGACGAGTGTGGCCTTCCGAAGAAGATGGCGTTGGAACTCTTTCGTCCATTCGTTATAAGGGAAGTGTTGAAGCGGGAGCTTGCCCATAACATTCGGAACGCGAGTCGCTTGATTGACGAAGCGTCGCCGGAGATTTGGGCCATTTTGGAAGAAATTATCGCCGACAAGAAAGTGCTCTTGAACCGCGCGCCGACTCTCCACCGGCTGAACATCCAAGCCTTTAAGCCACGCCTCATTGAGGACTTATGTATTCAAATCCCGCCGTTCGTATGTACCGCCTTTAACGCCGACTTTGACGGCGATCAGATGGCTGTGCATGTTCCACTCTCCGAAGAAGCGCAAGCGGAAGCTAACGATATAATGCTTTCCTCGCGCAATCTGTTGAAACCTGCATCTGGCGAGTCGGTTGCTAAGCCGGACAAGGATGTGGTATTGGGCTGCTATTATCTTACGCTGCTCAACCTAGGAGCGAAGGGAGCTGGCAAGATATTTGCTACCACAGGCGAGGCACGACTGGCATATAACAATAATTTCATTGATATTAGCGCTCCGATTATGATTGGTATATTTGGCAAGGGTGGGTTTGAGACCAGCGCCGGGCGGATTATCTTTAACGAGATTCTGCCGGGAGACTTCGGTTTCGTGAATGAAACCCAGACTAAGAAAAGCCTAAGCAGACTGGTAAATCGTTTAATAGAGCGTTATGGGCAGGAGGGCACTAAAGATGTCTTGGATGCTATAAAGGAACTAGGTTACCGCTATGCCAGCACTTCCGGCATCAGTTGGGGTATGGACGATATACCTGAACTAAAGGAGAAGGCCGGTCTGATTGAAGAGGCCAGAACGAAAATTGGCGAAGTGTGGGGTCATTATACAAACGGGCTACTTACGGTGAAAGAACGCCGCAAGCGCATAGTCGAAATTTGGGAGAATACCGCGGATAAAGTCGGCGAGGCGGCATCAAGGACGTTGCCCAGCGGCAACTCTATCAATATTATCTTTAGTTCCGGATCGCGTGGCTCCTCACATCAGCTCCAGCAGATGGTCGGGATGAAGGGAGTTGTGATCAACACGAAAGGCGAACCTATTGAACTCGCAGTGACAAGCTCTCTGAAGGAAGGGCACACTGTGCTGGAGTATTTCACCACGGCCCACGGTGCGAGGAAGGTATTGGCTGATACCGCGCTGGGAACCGCCAAGGCCGGTTACCTCACCCGCCGATTGATTGATGTCTCACAATCGGTCGTAGTTAAAGAAGAGGACTGTAAGACCAAGAATGGTATTTCGATTTATCGCGATGGCGGCGGAATAGTCAATTACAGCTTCGCGCGGCATCTGTCATCGCGGACGGCGCTTGAGAATATTAAAATCGGCCGCAAGACCATTGTTAAAACTGGCGAAATTATTGACCGCGCTGCGGCCGAGGAGATTGAAAAGTCCAGTCTGAACGAGGTTAAAGTCCGCTCACCCATAACCTGTAAGACGCTTTACGGTATCTGTTCCAAGTGCTACGGACTGGATTTGGGCAGAAACGAGCCGGTCCAGGTAGGAGAGGCGGTGGGAGTTATCGCAGCTCAGTCAATTGGCGAGCCAGGCACACAACTTGTGCTTCGCACTAAACATGCCGGAGGCATAGCAGTGGCTATGGATATAACTAAAGGTTTGCCGAGGGTGGAGGAGGTTTTTGAAGCCCGTTCGCCTAAAAACATGGCGACCCTGTCTGAATATGAAGGTAGAATCGCGAAAATTGAGGATCGGGGTCTTTTGAGAACCATCGGTATCGATACTGTCGTGCGCGGCAAAAAGAAACTGGTTGAGTATCAAATTCCACGATCCACCACCGTGAGAGTGAGTGAGGGCGATAAAGTAGAAGTCGGCCAAGTTTTGACCGAAGGCAATGTCGATCTTCAGGAATTATTCCGCCTCAAGGGTAAAGAGGAAACTTACCGCTACATCATAAACGAGGTTGAAAAAATTTATGCGAGTGAGGGAGTCCTGTTAAGCATGAAGCACCTTGAGGTCATAGTTCGCCAGATGTTTAGCCACGTGAGAATAATGGAATCCGGCGATACTGATCTAGTGGTGGGCGACATTGTAGGCAAGTCCCGTTTTATTGAAGTAAACCAGGCGGTCAAAGCCGACGGCGGTCTGCAAGCAAAAGAGGGTGAAATTCTTCTTGGTATCGGCCAATCTGCGTTGCACGCCGAGGGTTGGCTCGCCGCCGCCTCTTTCCAGGAAACCGCGAGGGTCTTGATACGTTCGGCGGTGGAGGGACGAGTTGATCGCCTGATCGGTCTTAAGGAAAACGTGATTATCGGCAGACTCCTCCCGATCGGCCCGGTCTTCCGTGGTGAAACGTTAGTGGTTGAAATACCGCGGGAAGAAGAAACCACGGTTGCCGAGGCTCCAAGAGAAAACGCTGCGGGGTGACGTTGATGCGTTCGGCAAACTCAGCATGGCTTCGACTGAGCTCGGCCGAATGTCCAATCCTGAGCAAGCCGAAAGATTGATTTCTTGTGGCCAACCTGCTAACCTAGGCTAGCTGAAATGGAAGAGGAAAAGGATATAAAACCATACGAAATCTCATTTTTACTCAAGAACGAGGAAGATGCCGCGTTGGTCGTGAAAAAACTTTCGGACCACGGAGCGGAGATCATAGGCGAGGGCGCGGTGAGCTACATCCGCCTCACTTATCCGATAAAAAAGGAAGAATCGGCATACTTCGGCTACGTTCACTTCAAGGCGGCGCCGGAAGCAATTAAGAGTGTTAGTGATTCACTGAAACTAGAGCCTAAAATTCTTCGTTTTCTTGTTGTCACCCCGCCTCTCGAAAAAACTATTCCACGCCGTCTGGACTTTCGGCGCCAAACCGACCGCGGCGCCGAACTTCCTGTAATCGCGCCCAAGGTCGAACCACTCTCTAACGCCGAGCTAGAGGAAAAGCTCGAGGAAATCTCAAAGTAAATCAATGAATCTCAATAAGGTATTCATTATCGGAAGGCTAACTGCCGACCCGCAGTCCCGGACTACCCCCGGCGGCGCGCAGGTCACCACTTTTTCGGTGGCGACCAACCGTTCTTGGACAGATAAGAACGGCTCTAAGAAGGAATCGACCGAGTTCCACAATGTGGTAATTTGGGGACGGCAAGCGGAAATTGCGGCGGAGTTTCTGACCCGCGGTAGCACCGTCCTAATTGAAGGGAGATTACAGACTAGATCTTGGGAAGGCAAGGACGGCCAATTGCGGAAAACCACAGAGATAGTCACGGAACGGATGCAGCTCGGTCCGCGGCCGGGCGGGGCACCTCGCGGTGACGTGGGTTCCAAAGGTTCCAAAGATGCGCCGAGAAAAGAGGGCACTGATGCCCCCGCGGCCGAGAAGATGCCGGTGATTGAAATAGGGGATGAAGAAGTAAAACCCGAAGACCTGCCGTTCTAA
>CAYZNQ010000009.1:10717-12126 GCA_964479925.1 uncultured Candidatus Saccharibacteria bacterium
ATGAAGAGGAAAGAACAGTGCTTTTTTTGCTCGCAGAATGCCGAGGACATCGACTACAAAGAAGTCGAGCTTATCAGGCGTTTCGTTTCCGGACAAGCTAAAATCGTTGACCCGGTGCATACGGGTACTTGTTCCAAACACCAGCGCCGTTTGGCTCGCGCAATCAAGCGCGCGAGATTCATGGGTCTACTGCCGTACGTACGGCGCTGAAACCGATGTTTGCATTAGACGTATTCATCCTGCAGGCTCTCCGGCATCTTGTTGGTATATCTAAACTTACCGATTGGTTAATTATCTTCTTCGCGGAGTATTTAATCTATTTTATGGTCGCGGCGTTTTTGTATTTTTTATTTAAAGCTGCCCGAGGGCGCAAAATGTACTTCTTCGCGCTGGCGGCGATATCCACAATCCTTTCCCGCGGTATCATTACAGAGCTGATCCGATTTTTCTTCTTCCGCCTGCGGCCCTTCGCGGCTTTGGCGTTTAGCCCGCTTGTCGCGCAGTCCGCCGCCGAGGCCGCTTTCCCCTCCGGGCATATGGCATTTTTGGCTCCATTGGCGCTTGTGTTCTGGTATATGGACCGTAAAAAAGGGAATTGGTTTATAGCGTTAACCTTGCTAGTGGGCATTGCCAGGGTTATTGCAGGGCTACATTATCCAAGCGACATATTGTGTGGATTGTTGATAGGATTGGCGAGCTTCTTCGCAATCAGGCCGTTTTTGCGCAAGGCAGATGCGGCATCAGGTGCGCAATAATCATTCTGGAAGGATAAATTTTATTTACAGTCGCGCTAAGCGCGACTGTTTTCGTGGAAATTTTTATTGCGCGCGCGCCAAGCGCGAGTTATCCACCGTTTTTAATTTTTCATTTCTGATATAATAAAGATTGAGAAGCGAGTTTTAAATTTTTGATAAAGGTCGAGCACCTAGCAAGGTTAATCGTTAAGAAAACAAATGGCGAAAAAGAGGAAGGCTGCTAAGAAGGCCAAGAAGGGCGGTAAGAGAAAGAGATAACTCTCCGCCTAGAAACGTGTTCTTAAAACCTGCCCCAACCGGGGCAGGTTTTGTTACTTTTATATTTGTGCCGCGGGAGAGAGTCGAGCTCTCACGACCTTGCGGTCACAGGATTTTGCCTGCCCCGCACCGAGCTTTACTCTGGTGCGGGGAGTCGTGCGCGTCCCGCACTAAATCTTGTTTTGTGGGCGGGGAGGGAGTCGAACCCTCATGAGTTTCCCCACACGATTTTGAGTCGTGCGCGTCTGCCATTCCGCCACTCGCCCATATGATTAAACAAAATTAGTGCGGGATAAATCTGCCATTCCCTGCCTGCCGGCAGGCAGGCGCCACCGCGGCAAGATAATGTTGGCAAAATTGATGGTGCCACATTCTCGGACTATAGTAAACCCAGTA
>CAYZNQ010000010.1:0-11038 GCA_964479925.1 uncultured Candidatus Saccharibacteria bacterium
CCGAGCGAAAATTATCAAAATTCAGCGTCCGGATTTTCCTTGAAAAAAGTTCGCCCCAGTAGTAGAAACTTCGTTTCACTACGGGGCAGGGATTTTGTCCAAGACAGACAGCAGATAATCTAGATTTAACTTTGCTACAATTGAATAAATGAAAAGGGTAATTATTGTTCATCAATGGATGGCGGGAGCTGACGGTGATTGGCGGCCATGGCTCAAATCTGAACTCGAAAAAGGGGGCTATGAGGTTTTAGTTCCTGATATGCCCGACATTGATACGCCCGTGATAGAAAAGTGGGTAGGCCACCTGGCGAATGTAGTAGGAACACCGGACAAAGACACTTACTTTATAGGTCACAGTATAGGATGTCAGGCAATACTGCGTTACTTAGATACATATCGCTTTGGGCCGCTTGAGACGGTAGGCGGAGCAATATTTGTCGCAGGTTGGTTTAATCTTGAAAACTTAGAAAATGAGGAAGTAAAAGAAACAGCAAAACCCTGGATAGAAGGGCCCATTAATTTCGAAAAGATAAGAACAGTGCTTCCAAGATCGACGCTGATCATCTCGGATAATGATCCATACGGGGCCCTCGAAGAAAACAAACAAAAATTTAGCGAGATTGGCTCTAAAATCGTTATTTTACCCGGAGCGGGCCATATGACCGCTGAGGATGGATTTACAAAATTTCCTCTTGTTTTGTCCGAGCTACAGAACCTCCATATGAGTACGGAAAATAAAGAAAAATGCCCGAAATAAAAATCTCTATAGCGAATCCGGAAGATGCACGGGGAATCGCTGAAGTATTTTATAAAACTTGGCTTGTAACCTACCCCAACGAGAAGGTAGGCATTACGGTGGACGATATTGAGGATAGATTCAAAAATTCGTTTACCGAAGAATCGTTAGCAAAAAGAGCAGATCGTATTGCTCACCCGAAAGATAATGAAGTGTTCTTCTTGGCAAAAGATAGCGATAGAGTTGTCGGTGTTTGTAATATTGTAAAACACCCAGATAAAAACCAACTACAAGCGATGTATGTTCTTCCGGAGTATCAAGGTAAAGGAATTGGTAATTTACTTTGGGAAAGAGCCAAGAAGGATTTAGATCTCGATAAAGACACAATCGTGCAAGTAGCAACCTATAACACCAATGCGATTAATTTTTATAGGAAACTCGGTTTTGTTGAGACGGGTAAACAATTTCAAAACGAGCACTTTAGGATGAAAAGTGGCGTCATTATTCCTGATACAGAAATGGTTATTAAGGCAAAAAACAATTAGAAAAATGAAACTTGTAAGACTTAAATTACGGAAAACTATAACAGTTATTCCAACCCCTCCATTTGCGTTCGATCCAACTTTCCATAAACCGGACCATTTTACCTCGGGCGATAATCATTGGGAGCCAGGCATTCGTTGGCAGACATGGAGGTGGCAACGATTACCTCTCGGCATCAAATTCATTAATAACGGCACAATAAACATGCCGCGTATTAAGATTAAAATCTATACAGCCAAGCGAATTTCTGACCAAACAGTTGCATCACTCATTGAAGAAATAAAGTATTTGTATAATTTAAACCTCGACCTTTCCGACTTCTATAAGCTCTTCAAAAACGACAAAATCCTAAGTTCTATCATTAAAAAATGGAAAGGGATGAGACCCGGTCATCCCAGTTGTCTTTACGAATACCTGATTATAGGCATAGTGCTTCAAAATGCCACAGTAAGAAGATCTATCCAAATGTTCAAGGCTCTCCTTGAAAATTATGGCACCCAGCTTGAATTTGATGGCAAAAAACTATGGTGCTTCTGGAATCCAGGTGATTTGGCGAGGGTTTCAGAAAGTGATTTGAGAAAACTTAAGGTTGGCTATCGAGCAAAATCAATAAAAAAGATAGACGAGCAGTTTAGGAAAGGGCTAATTGATGGGGCTAAATTACGATTGCAAAATAGAGATGAGCAGATGAAGGAACTTCTTAAATTGTATGGCGTTGGGCCGGCAACCATCTGGTATCTTCTTTTTGACGTTTTCCATCACTGGGATTTCTTCAATCACGTTTCTCCATGGGAGCAGAAAATTTACTCTAAACTTTTCTTCAATCGTAACCCAGAAAATCCTGTTCCGGTTCCAAAACTCCTCAAACATTTTGAACGGTACGGGAAATATAAACAACTCGCGGTGCATTATATTTGGGAGGATTTATTTTGGAAACGGGAGCACAAACATATTCCGTGGTTGGAAAAAGAAATAAAACTATGATTATGAACCTTCCGATTTGCGATTTACAACAGTCCTTTTTTGGTCCGCTCTTTATCCCCTTCTCTAAGCCAGTATTTGCGGAGCCTTATTGATTTTGGCGTTATTTCCACCAACTCATCGTCACCAATGAACTCAATTGCTTCCTCTAAAGTCATATCCCGGGGAGTCTTTAAAAATTCCATTCCGCCGTCGGACTTGGCACGCATATTAGAAAGCTGCTTCTCCTTGCAGACATTAACCCTAATGTCACTATCCTTAGCGTTCTCGCCTACAACCATACCTTCATATACTTCTACGCCCGGCCCCAGGAACAATTCTCCGCGGCCTTCGGCGTTCAAGAGGCCATAAGTGGTGGTGGCGCCGCTCTCGGATGCTATAAGCGATCCGTGGGGGTTAGATTCAAAATCACCCTTATATTCGCCGTATTTTTCGAAAAGCGAGTTCATTATTCCCAGGCCCTTGGTACTAGCCAAAAACTGGTTGCGGAAACCGATAAGCCCGCGAGTCGGGGTTAAAAATTCTATGAAGGCCGTCCCGTGCTCCACCCGCATATCAACCATCGTTCCTTTGCGCACGCCCATCTCATTTATTACCGTACCCATAAGATTTTCCGGGACTTCAATTGAGACGCGCTCGATCGGCTCCAGTTTTATACTTGTCCGTCCGGAGCCATCAGGCGAAGGAGGACCGTCCATTTCTTTTACGATCACCTGCGGTCGCGAGACTTGAAACTCGTACCCCTCGCGTCGCATTTTCTCTATCAGGATTGAAAGGTGCAGCTCGCCGCGCCCGGAAACCACCCAGGAGTCAGAAGCCCCGGCCGATTCAACTTTAAGCGCTACGTCGGTTTCTAATTCGTGCATCAGGCGGTCGCGGAGATTATTCGATGTCGAGTACTTTCCTTCTCTGCCGGCAAACGGCGATGTATTTATAGAAAAATTGATCTTGACCGTCGGCTCTTCAATTTCAATCGTGGGCAGCGGCCGCGGATTTTCCGGGTCGGTGATAGTTTCACCGATGGAAATATCGGGTATGCCGGCTATGGCCACGATGTCGCCGGCTAAAGCAGATTCGACTTCGATCCGACTCAACCCATCAAAAACCATGACCGAGGTAAGTTGAGTTTTTTTGATTGTCCCTGAACGATCAATATGCGCGACCCTCGTCCCCTTCTTTAGGGTTCCGGAGTATAGGCGTCCGATCGCGATCCTGCCTTTGTAGTTGTCATAAGCCAGGTTCACAGTGAGCATTTGCAACGGTAAAGAAGCGTCAACTTTGGGCTCGGGGATGTATTTTATAATCGCGTCAAAGAGCGGACGGATATCGGTCATGTTATACAAATTGTGGTCATACCCTGCTTTGCCGGCCGCGCCGGAAGCGTAGATTATTGGGAAGTCGGTTTGTTCATCGGAGGCGCCGAGCTCCACGAAAAGGTCGAAAGTGCGGTCGAGCGCCCAGACCGGGCGGGCGTCAGGTTTATCGATCTTATTTATAACCACGATTATTTTGTGTCCGGCCTGAATCGCCTTTTTCAAGACAAACTTGGTTTGCGGCATCGGGCCTTCCTTGGCGTCAATCAAGAGCAAAGCGCCGTCAACCATCCTCATTATTCGCTCCACTTCTCCGCCGAAATCGGCGTGGCCGGGAGTGTCCACAATGTTTATTTTCACGTCGCCGCCCGCTTCGCCGCTGGGCGAGTAAATTACTGCAGCATTTTTGGAAAAAATAGTAATTCCGCGTTCTCGCTCCAGTTCATTCGAATCCATAATAAGGTTGGACTCCGCGCCGGATTTCAGCCGGAAGCTCTGGGATTGTTTTAATAAAGCATCAACCAGAGTGGTTTTGCCGTGGTCAACGTGCGCGATAATCGCTATGTTTCTAATCTTTACAGCCATAAATTTAAGAAAATCCGCCCAGCCCTCTAAACATGTGGAGTCATCTTCTAATGTAATTCACACACGGAGGGCTGGGCGGATTTATTAACTTGTTGCCTCAAGCAGTCCGCTACCTGGTTACCGAAATGGTTGCCAATTCAGCTCCTAGAGCGTTCACGGTTATCCGACCGGTCGTAGCGTCCCGAGATACATTGTACTCGGAATCGTAGTCAGTGTTCGAAGTGTAGTGAGCCCCCGTTGTTCTGGGGTCGAACGGCATCGTGGAGACGTAAGTCGGAACGATGCACGGGGCTATATCGTAATTCCCCGCTCCTACAGCCATATTGGTTGAAGTAGTGGGTATGACGCCAGCGGCACATCCTGTTTCGAATATCCCCTTGTTGTCAGCCGTCCTTTGGCCTATAGCATTCAGGATGGTGTTAACGTTACTCCACCGCTGGGTGTCCCGTGCTTGGGCGAACTGCCTTGCCGGATTCAGAGCGACGATGACTATTCCCGCAAGTATGGCGATAATGCCTATTACGATTAAAATTTCGATTAAGGTAAAACCTTTTTTATGCGACATTATTGTGTTACTCGTTTCGACCTTTTCATAATTATACTATATTCCCGACTGTCTTGGTTTTAGTTATTAACAGCCAGTTAGAGCACCGGCAGTTCTTCCCATGAAACTATGGATAGATCCGCAGCGGCTACCACCGCTTTCAAGTTGGTCACGGTTTTTTGAAAGATTGCTTTGGTTTTAATTATCTTTTGTCCGCCGGCTGTTTCAATTAGCAGCACAGCACACTGGTTGCCGTCCACAGTGATGTTTTCGTTACCAGTATAGGAGCCATTGGCCGCAAGTTTGGACAGTGCCGTGGCGACGCAGGCCTCGGCCAAGGCATTACTTGTCTCTTTGTAGTAGGCGTCAAGAATATTGGATCGGCCCGAAAACCCCGAAAAACTTGTTGCGAAGACCAGCGTCATTACAAGCACCGAGATTATTATGGCCGAGGTTATGGCGATATAGCCCGAAGTAAACCTTACCTTCATTTCCTTACATAAATGGTGGTCTCGTAAGAATTGCCGTTGATCTGAAAGCTGGCCTTCACCGCCTCGGGGGTGTTGCCGACGGCGGCAAGATGAGTGAAGTTCAGGTTGTTTACTGCGACGTTTTGACTGTTCAGGAGCGTGGCGGGGTCGAGACCTCGTTGCAAAAGAATGTTGCGCTCGTCATCGGCGCTGAAGACGAGAGGGTTTGAAGCAAAACTAATCTTGTTGACCGAGAGAGTCGGAGCCGAACTGCCGGCAGAAGGCAAGTTCACAGACACGAGACCGGTTAAGGTCCACTCGATTTTACGGATGATGAAATTAGCCTCTTCTTCCGCTATCGCTTTGTCGTTCAGGTTCTGACTGCCTTGGATCAGTTGGTAGGCCGTAGCCAAGGCAAACCCGATCATCATCGAGATAATGGCTGCATAAATTACAGTCTCAATTAAAGTGAATCCCTTGGTTTTCATATCTATTTACGGTGATGGAACAATTATGCGCAGAGCGTCGTTGCTGCGAACGGAGACGTAAACAATATTGTCTTCGTAATCAATGCCCGTCGCGACTTGAGGGAAATTAAAATAACTCCAAAGCGTCGGGTCGGTGCTTGAAGCAATATTAATTACCTGAAATTCGCGGTTACTGTTTGAGGTAGCAATAAACGCAAGATAATCCCGAGGGTACAAATCGTTCATAACATCCCCGACGTTAAGAGAGCCCAACGTCGTAATATCTGCCGGATTTGTTGTATCGATTGTGTAGAAATCTTGGGCAGGTCCGATAACTGTAAGAGAATCATTAATATTAGCGACGCTATTGGTATCGCCCGAGTACCCTTGCCCCAAAAGAGTAATAGAGGCCGGGTTTGAGACATCAAGTATCACGAGGCCCGCGCTTCCCAGATCGGTCGCAAGATAGGCCCTGTCCCCTCTTACGTAAACATCGTTTACGTTGTCGTCGACCTCGAATGAGCCCAAAAGAGAGGGGGATGTCGGGTTTGAAACGTCAATGACGTGAAACTCCGGGCCGTCTGCTTTGTTCATTGTGAGATAAACTTTTGAATTTGAATAAAAAACGGCAGTTCCTTCTGAAGACCCGGAAACGCCGGGGACACCGTAAGAGGCTGCAAGAGACGGCGAGCCGACATTGCTTACATTAATCACTTGAAGCTCGGCGTCAGTCTCTTTATTCGCTACGTAAGCGTAATTTCCGGAGGCATCTACCGAATTTAAACTTGGACCGGTATTCAAACTGGAGACAATAAAAGGATTCTGACCGTCGGTTGCGTCAATGATAAAAAAGTCTGGTTTGGCGGCGGCTGAAGCTTCGGCCGATATATAGACGATCTTCGAAATGACGTCCAAATCGGTGGCCGAATTACCCGGGCCTAAATCAACGGAGCCGAGCGTGCGCGGATTCTTCCAATCGCCAGAGATGCCTCCGCCGCCGGAATCCGCGGGATCGGGAGGCGACATGACATTCTGCCAGTCGGTAAGGATAGTCACGAGTTCTATCTTCTGCGGCCGCAGAGGTTCTGTGGTCCAGCTTATCCGACTCGTCACCTTCTTGGTATAGGGGTCGATATTTTGGACTATGGTCTCTTGGAGATATGGACCGTTCGCGGAAGAATTGGAAGTAACGGAGTTGAAATCTTGGCGGGCTTGGCCGCGGACGGTTTCCAAGTTCTCGCGAGCCAGGTAGACGGCCTGGTTGTTGCGCGCTGAATCAACCGACACAGACTGGTTGCTGAAAGCGACAACTATGACGGTTGAGATGCTCAAAGCGAGTATCGTAAGAGCAATAAGAAGTTCAAGAGCACTTTGCCCTCGGTTACCAATTGATCCTTCCTTCATTGTTTATGGAGATAGTCATAGATTTCAGGCCGTTGCTCACGGTAACTTCGCCCGTTGGGTTCGCGCTGCCTTCAAGTTGAGTGAAGACCGTCTCGGTAACGCCGCCTGCGGTAACGCCGGGGGCGGAGGTAATAACCTCATCGTAGCTTTGGTCCCGCGATGCGTAGCTTGCTCCTTGGAAAATCACGTAGGCGGAGCCGGTGAAGTGGACGCCGTGCGGAGTTTGATTGATATTATTTACGGATTGACTTCGAGCCTTCTCCAGAATATTCACCACAGTCGAGCGTTCGGAGGCGAGAGCGTAGCCGCGATAGAGATCGAGACCGATAAAAAGGCCCAGCGCCGCAAGGATTGCGAACAACGCGACTACGATTATGATCTCAAGCAGAGTGAACCCCTTTTGTTTCATTTTTAGCGGGGTCCGCCGAGGCTTTGAGTGACTTCGTATATCGGAGTGATGATTGAGATTACGACAAACCCCACCAAAGCCCCCATCGTTACCAGAAGAACGGGTTCCAGAGTGCTCGCCAGGTTTTTCACCGTGTCGTCAACCTCACTTTCGTAGAAATCCGCCAGGTACAAGAGGTTGGCGTCCAAGTTCCCGGTTTTCTCCCCAACTTCAATCATACGGCTTACAGTCGTGGGGAAAACGTGGGGATGTTGTTCGAAGTAGCGGTAGAGCGAGCCGCCTTTTTTTACCTCCTCGGCCGCCTCCCTAAGAGCTCTGCGGTAAATCAGGTTGGGCATAATATCTGCGGCGGTCGTAACTGCCTCCACGATTTTGACGCCGCTTTTAAGAAGGAGCCCCAGAGTGCGGGTCAAGTTGGCGATATTGTAGTTTGTCGAAACTCTCCCGACGAGCGGGGTAAGAAGTATGAGACGGTGGTAGGCATAGCGGATTTTGGGCAAGCGCAGGAGGAGAGGCAGAACGAGCGCTGCCGCTATAAATCCTCCGATGAGCCAAAGGTAGTAGTTGTTCAGGAAAACCGCCGTCCCGACCAGTATGCGAGTTGAAAGAGGCAAATCTATCCGCAGGCTCGCGAAAACCGGCAGGATTTTTGGCAATACAAAAAAGACCAGTATACCGGTAAGGCCCAGAGTAGCGACCAGAATCACGATTGGGTAAATCACGGCCGACCTTACTTTCGCTCGCAGTCCGCGACTTTTCTTCATCTCGCCGGCCAGGTACTCCAGATTTTCAGAAAGTGTGCCGCTCGTTTCTCCAAGCTTAACTATGTTTATAAACAGCTCCCCAAAGACGTGTTCCAGGGGAGCAAAAGCCTCGGCGAGGAACTGGCCGTTTTCGACGTCGGTTATCGCACTGTCGAGCAACGTCCCGAATCGGCGGCTTTTGATTTGCCGGCGCACCAGTTTTAAACTCTCCACAGTCGTCATACCCGACTTCAGCATCATAGAAAGATGCTTGGCGAAAAGAATGCGCTCGGCCAAGGGGATGCGGAGAAAAACGTTTTGAACAGAATTCCAGAACTTACTCATGCATAACTCGCAATACTTCCTCAATAGAGGTAATTCCTTCTTCTGCTTTTTTTAAGCCGTCTTGCAGGATGGTGGTCATTCCCTCTTTTACGGCGATTTTCCTAATCTCCATCGCAGAAGAATGCGATGTTATGGTCTCACGGATTGCCTCGGTAACCTCCAGCACTTCATGAATGCCGATGCGGCCTAGGTAACCGCTGTCACCGCAGGTTTTACAACCCTTTCCGTAGTAGAACGTCCGATTTGGGCCCAGCACTCCCGGCGGCAGGCTATTTCCAAGATTTTGGAACTCGGCGGCCGTAAGTTCTTTCTTAGTTTTGCAATCCGGGCAGATCCGGCGGACCAATCGCTGGCCAATGGCGATGTTTACGGTCGAGGCGATCAGGAATGGCTCAATGCCCATATCCAAAAGTCGCGGCAAGGTAGTCGCGGCGTCGTTGGTGTGGAGGGTTGAGAGGAGCAAGTGGCCGGTCAAGGCAGCGTTCACGGCTATCCCGGCGGTTTCCTTGTCGCGTATCTCTCCGACCATGATGACGTTGGGATCCTGTCGTAGAACGGAGCGTAGGCCGTTCGCGAAAGTTAGACTGGTTTGATTATTAACCTGAATTTGATTTACTCCTTCCAAGGAGTATTCAATCGGATCTTCGATAGTAATAATAGAAACCTCCGGCGTGTTTAGATTTTTAAGAATGGTATAAAGAGTGGTAGTTTTTCCCGAACCGGTTGGTCCAGTCGCCAGGATCATACCGTAGGGCTTGGTGACCGCTTTTTTGACAATCTTCAAATCATGGTCCGAAAAACCGATCGCTTCCAGTGTGAATGACTGACCTTGTTCAGCGAGCAACCTCAGTACGGCATTCTCCTCGTAATAGGTAGGGATAACGGAAACCCGGATATCAAATTTAACCTTGTTTTTGGAATCCTTGGAAGCGGTGAACTTGAAACGTCCGTCTTGAGCTGCCTGATGCTCATCGGTGCGCAAACCCGATAGCACCTTAATGCGGCTTATAATTTCCTCTTGGATTTCTTTGGGGAAAGTGAAAGCGCCGTGCATCACCCCGTCGATGCGGAGACGGACGTTTAGTTTGTCTTCTGTCGGATCAAAGTGGATGTCCGAGGCCCGAGAGTCATAAGCGTAATCAACGAGCGAATCAACCAGTTTTATTATCGAAATCTCGCCGGCCGGCCGGGCCAGCTCCTTTTCGACTGAAGATTTATCAACAGCCATCAGTAAATATATTATCACACGATACAAAAAGACGCCTCTATGGCGTATCATAAGAACTATGTCGCAGTACTACAATCCCCGAAAAACGCGAGGACTATTCGATCCTGAAGCCTCCGAACCATTCAGACTTAGCCGCAGTAAAATAGAGTCGTTCATCAAGTGTCCGCGCTGTTTCTATCTCGATCTGCGCCTCGGGATAAGCCAGCCGCCCGGGTATCCCTTTTCATTAAACTCTGCGGTTGATGCGCTCTTGAAGAAAGAATTTGATATTTACCGCGCGAAAGGCGACCCGCATCCGCTGATGGAACACTACGGACTGGAGGCGGTGCCGTTCAAGCATGAATACATTGAGTTGTGGCGCGATTCACGCCGCGGCGGAGTTGAGTACATCCATCCGGAGACGAATTTCAGGGTTACAGGCGGGATTGACGACGTTTGGGTAAATCCTAAGGGCGAATTAATCGTGGTAGATTACAAAGCTACCTCCAAAAACGGCGAGGTAAATCTTGATGCCGAGTGGCAGGACAGTTATAAGCGCCAGGTTGAAGTTTATCAGTGGCTGTTCCGCAGGAACGATTTCAAGGTGTCTAAAACCGCTTATTTCGTATATGTTAACGGGAAAACCGACGCTGAAGCTTTCGACGGCAAATTAGAGTTCGACATTAAGCTTATTCCCTATGTCGGTGACGATTCCTGGATTGATGGAACGCTTAAAAAGGCCAGACATTGTTTGGAGAGCGATTCTTTGCCATTGGCTTCACTAGAGTGTGATTTCTGTGCTTACGGTAAAGCGCGTTCTGAGACTGAATTGTGAGGATAAAAAACCGTCCTTCGATAAACTCAGGACGGTTTTTTATTTAGCCAATTCGTAAGCCGGATTCTGTCTGATCTCGCCTTAAGGCGGGACGAGGCTGCAATTTGTCTGGGCCCTTGATTGCTCTCGGGCTCAAGCGGCACAAACCAATGCTCCGCATTGGAATTTCCAATTTTCAATGATCAATTTTCAAACTGTTTGTAAATTGAAAATTGTTACTTGAAAATTCCAGTGCGAAGCATTGGAGTACGGCCTTGCACCCCATAAGGATTTAGCCGTTTCAGCTCCGTTTTCTTATCCCTATAACGGAGACGGACCTTCTACGTTGGGATCGGGTCCTCCCTAGACTTTCGCCCAAGGACGTTTCTGCTCGCACCTCTATGCTTACGCACGGCGGCTGTTAGCTCCGACGCTCTTGCGAGGTCGGAGTCCCGCACCCTTTTCAGGCGTCGGGAC
>CAYZNQ010000011.1:0-4097 GCA_964479925.1 uncultured Candidatus Saccharibacteria bacterium
GACTTCCTAAAGCGGATGGATTGCTCTTGGATTTGGGATTCTCCTCTGAACAATTCGATTTAGGAAGAGGTTTCAGTTTCCAAGCCGATGAGCCGCTTGATATGCGCTACGATACGCGAACTGGCGTTACCGCCGCGGAAGTTGTAAATCAGCGTCAAGAGAAAGAGCTAGCTGATATTTTCTATCGCTACGGTGAGGAGAGATTTTCAAGGAAAATAGCGAAAGAAATCGTAGCGGGCCGGAAGCAAAAGCGCATCCTTACAACATTCGATCTAGTTGAAGCTATCCGTAGGGCGGTGCCGCGTGGCTATGAGCGCGGGAGGATTAATCCGGCGACGCGCGTATTCCAGGCTCTAAGGATTTACGTGAATGATGAACTTGGAGAGTTAGAGAAAGTTTTAAACCGCCTCCAAGAAATAATTGTTCCCGGCGGAAGGGTCACGATAATTTCATTCCACTCTCTAGAGGACCGCATAGCCAAAAATGGCTTCCGCGAAGCGGAGCGGGATGGAATTTTGAAAATAATCACCAAAAAACCCATCGTCCCCGCAGAAGAAGAAATATTAAGGAATTCAAGAAGCCGTTCAGCCAAACTGCGGGCAGCAGAACTCATATAAATTCACCCTATTAAATTTATCCGCATAAATCAGCTATATCAGTATAAATCAGCGGTAATAATAAAAATAAATGACAGTTATCCAACCGAACCAAAAGAAGAACGTTGTTCAACTTATTGTTGGGGTAGGTATAATCCTCGTCTTGTTCGCCGTCTCCAATGTGATGCTCTACTCCAAGAGCGTGAGCTTAGCCCATGATCTAAGCGCGCTTAGGGGAGAGTTGGACGCCTTACAGGTTAAAAATGCTGACTTGAAGAATAAGTTGTACCAGGAAACCAGCTCCGAAGCGTTGGAGAAACTTGCAGCGGATCGAGGCATGGTTCAGGACAAGAATCCAGAATGGGCTTTCGCATCGCAGCAATAACGGTAGTGGCGGGCATTTTATACGCCATTTTGATACTGAATGTTTACAACATTCAGGTTGTGCACGGCGGCAACTATAAAGCGCAGGCCGAGCAGTTTTATGAAATGACCGGTCTCTTAGCCCCCGAGCGGGGGAATATTTATTTCACCGACAATGGCGGTAACGATGTTCCAGCCGCAATCACCAAGGAGTATCCGATTATCGCGGCTAATCCCAAAGAAATAGCCAAGGCTGAACAAGCGGAGCAGATAAGCGTATTCGGTTTGGCCGATACGCTAGCCACCATTACCGGCCGCAATCCCGACGACCTAAAAAAACTTTTGAGCGACGCCAGCAGCATCTACGTGCCGGTTTTACGTAAGGCCTCCGATGATCAGGTAAACGCCATAAACTCGCAGACGCTCCCCGGCGTCACCATCGGTGAGGAGAAACTGCGTTATTATCCGTTAGAATCTATAGCTTCACAGCTCTTAGGTTTTGTTTCCCTCGATGCGCAAAACCCGGCGGGTAAATACGGTTTGGAACTTTATTACAATGACACTCTTGCCGGTAAAGCCGGCGATACCGAAGGGGATAAAGTTACTCCGGGCGAGAGAGGAGGGGATCTTCATCTCACCATTGACGCCAATATCCAGAACCACGCCGAAAGCGTTTTAGATAAACTAGTTTCGGATTATAAAGGAACCGGCGGGACGGTTATGGTCGCGAATCCGAAAACCGGAGCAATCTTGGCGATGGCCGGCACGCCGAGCTTCGATCCTAACAACTACAGCCAGGCGGATATCAAAAATTTTATGAATCCGACTCTGCAGGGAGTGTACGAACCAGGATCTATTTTTAAGGTAATAACCATGTCGTCGGCGCTGGATGCCGGTAAAGTTACGCCAGACACTACTTATGTTGATACCGGTTCAATAACGGTTAGCGGCAAAACCATCAAGAACTGGGATATGAAAGCGCACGGCAAAATGACGATGACTGAAGTCATTGAAAATTCACTGAATACCGGCGCGGCGTTCGCCGAAAAACAGCTGGGCAATGACGCCTTTTACAATTACCTGACAAAATTCGGTCTCAAGGAAAAAACTGGCGTGGACTTGCCCGGAGAAGTTGTTGGGAGCCTCACGCCACTAGAGAAGGACAAGCGCGACATCAATTTTGCGACTGCGAGTTTTGGCCAGGGTGTGTCAGCAACGCCCATCCGCCTCCTTGAAGCTATAGGAGCGGTCGCGAACGGCGGCGTGATGATGCGGCCATACGTAAATGCTGATTTGTCTCCACAGCCAGTGCGCCGCGTGATTTCCGAAGACGCCAGCCGTAAGATGGTTCAGATGATGGTCGCAGCGGTTGATAACGCCGGAATCGCGCACATAAATGGCTACACCATCGCTGGGAAAACGGGTACTGCTCAAGTACCAGACTTGGCGCACGGCGGGTACTATGCAGGTAAAGTTATTGACAGCTATGTCGGGTTCGCGCCAGCTTATAATCCGCGCTTCATAGTATTTATAAAACTTGATGAGCCTGCAGGCAGTCCTTTGGCTGGCCTTACAATCGTGCCGGCATTCCGCGACATCGCTAATTTCGCTTTGAACTATTACAATGTGCCGCCGGACAACTTAAACACTCCATAAGATGCGATCATTTCTGCGCAACATTTTGAAAACCAAATTAAAGTTCTTAGCGCGGGCAACGCTCGCGAAACACCGCCCGTCGGTGGTTGGCATAACCGGAAGTGTCGGTAAAACTTCGACCAAATTGGCGACCCTTGCGGTTCTTAACAGCGCTGGCTCGGTGCGCGCTCCGGGGGGTAATCTGAACAACGAATTCGGTTTGCCGCTCGCGGTCCTTGGCGACTACGATTTACCCGGCGGGTTTTCTTTTTGGGTCAGGGTGATATTCGTTGGATTTATAAATCTCTTTGTAGGGCGGCGCTATCCGCGGACGCTTATCTTGGAATACGGCGCCGACAGACCGGGCGATTTGGAATATCTCTTAAGTATTGTTAAACCTGACATAGCGGTTGTAACCGCGGTTGGAGAAACTCCGGTGCATGTTGAGTTTTATAGCGGGCCGGAAGACGTGGCTAAAGAGAAATCTAAACTAGTCTCGAGCGTGAGCGAAGGTGGTTGGGTAGTTTTGAATTATGACGACCCAGTAGTGCTTGCGATGCGGGATGTTGCTAAGGGCCGGGTAATGACTTTCGGTTTTAGTGAAGAAGCGGACGTGCGTATCGCGGCTTTTGAGAACAGAAGCGAGTTCGGCAAGCCTATCGGCATTTCGTTCAAGCTAGAACACGGCGGAAGTTTTGTACCGGTCAAAATCGAGGGCGTATTCGGCGAAGCCCAAGCTTATGCCGCCGCCGCGGCCGCCGCAGTCGGACTTGTCCGCGGACTTAATCTCGTTAAGATTTCTGAGATGTTGGCTCTTTATCGTGGGGAACGCGGGCGGACGCGGCTCATCGAAGGTATTAAAGGTTCATATATAATTGATGACACCTACAATGCCTCGCCGGCGGCGGTTTTGTCCGCGCTTGAGATCCTCCGCACTGTTGCCGCGCCGCGGAAAGTGGCCGTTTTGGGCGATATGGCTGAACTCGGCCGTTACACCATTGCGGCTCACGAAAATATCGGCAGAATCGTGGCTGAAACGGCGGACATTTTTATAACCGTAGGGTCCAGGATGCGTCTCGCAGCAGAAGCCGCGAAGGAGAGAATGCACAAAGGGAGCATTCTAAGCTTTGACACGGCTCTGGAGGCCGCGCCGGAAGTCCAGAAACTTCTGAAGCCGAAAGATATCGTGTTGGTAAAAGGCTCGCAATCAATGCGGATGGAGAAAGTCGTTTTGGAAATCATGGCCGAGCCGGAAAAGGCTCTAGAACTCCTGGTGCGACAGTACGGCAAGTGGTTGAAAACATAGTAGCGCGGACTTATAGTTTCCGGAGGAGGCCTCATCGTCTCCTCCTTCGCTCAAATGAAACATTTGAGCTTCGGAAGGACAAGTAAACTGTTAATCGCCACTACTTGCTCTTCCGAAGCTCCGATGGTAATCGGAGCGTAGGGGAGGCCTCATCGTCTCCTCCTTCGCTCAAATGAAACATTTGAGCTTCGGAAGGA
>CAYZNQ010000011.1:4197-10095 GCA_964479925.1 uncultured Candidatus Saccharibacteria bacterium
GTGCAATTTGCGTGTTATAATCCGTTTGATGCTCAATCTCTATAACACCCTTTCGCGCAAGAAAGAAAAATTTAGACCGCTTAAGGGCAAAACAGCGCGCATCTACACCTGCGGACCGACGGTATACGACTATGCCCACGTCGGCAACCTGCGCACCTACATCTTTGAGGATGTTTTGCGGCGGACGCTCGAGGCAGACGGTTACAAAATAAAACAGGTGATGAATATCACCGACGTTGACGACAAAATCATCAAAAAAGCTCTCTCTGAACAAAAAACCATTTCTGCCGTGACTAAACCGTACACAAAATTATTTTTTGGAGATCTAAAGAAACTTAATATCGAAAAAGCCGAGTATTACACGCCGGCCACCGCTCACATAAAGGAAATGGTCAGTTTAATCAAAAAACTGATTGCCAAAAGGTTTGCTTACGAGGGCGAAGATAAATCGATTTATTTCGACATTTCTAAATTTAAAAATTATGGGAGGCTGTCGGGTCTTGATAAGCGGCAGCTTAAACTGGGCGCGCGGGTGAGCGCCGATGAGTATAACAAGGAAAATGCGCGGGATTTCGTTTTATGGAAAGCTCGCAAGCCAGGCGAGCCGTCTTGGCCGAGTCCGTGGGGGCCAGGCCGGCCGGGTTGGCATATTGAGTGTTCCGTAATGAGCATGAAATATTTGGGGGAAACTATTGATATCCACACCGGAGGGGTTGACCTTATTTTCCCGCATCATGAAAACGAGATTGCCCAATCCGAGGCGGCAACCGGGAAAAAGTTTGTACGCTATTGGGTCCATAACGAGCACCTTTTGGTCGAAGGCGAGAAAATGTCAAAATCACTTCACAATATCTACACGCTGCGTGACTTGGACAATAAGGGGATAGAACCGCTGGCCTTCCGTTATTTAGTTTTGACTTCACACTATCGCTCCAAACTCAATTTCACTTGGGAATCTATTGCCGCGAGCAAGAACGCCTTAAACAGTCTGCGCGAATTTCTGCGCTATCCAGACAATAAAGTGAATTCTAAATTGCCTATCACGGCCATGAAAGAATACGAGAAAAGATTCCTGGCGGCGTTAAATGATGACCTTAATACCCCTCATGCCTTGGCTCTGGTCTGGCGCGTCATAAAGGACAGCAAACTGCCCTTTAAGGCAAAGAAAAGGATTATTCTTAGTTTTGATAAAGTCTTGGGCCTCGGTTTGGCCTCCATCAAGCCCCTTGAAGTGCCGGCGAAAATCAAAAAACTGGTCACGGAACGCGAAAAATTCCGAACTTATAAACAGTTTGTTAAGGCTGACCTATTGAGGCGGCAAATAGAACTACTAGGATATAAATTAGAGGACACGGCAAACGGGCCAATCGTTTCTAAAACCCTAAACCCTAAACCCTAAACCCTCGCTTATGTCGAATGCCAAAGATTTAAAATTGCCGCCGCAGGATACCGAAGCGGAGCAGTCCGTTTTGGGCGCTTTAATGATCGATAAAGACGCCATCTTTGTTGTTGCCGATACTCTTGTCCCGCAGGATTTTTACAAAAAAGCTCACAGCGTTATTTATGAAGCAATCTCGAAGTTATGGGAAAAACATGAACCGATTGATATTTTGAGCGTTACCTCCGAGCTCAAGAAGACCGATGCGTTAAAGGATGTCGGCGGCGCGGCGTATTTGACCGAGCTTGTAAATTCCGTGCCGACTTCCTCGCACGTCTTGCATTACGCGAAGATCGTGAAGGAAAAAAGGATTCTCAGGGAACTTATCAACGCTTCGGCTAAAATAACCGAAAGCGCTTTTTCGCAGGAGGAAGATTTGGATACACTTTTGGATTCGATTGAGCAGCGCATCTTTGCAATTTCGGAGGGCTCGACCTCGCAGAATTTCATCCCGATCAAGGAAGAACTGAAGGGTGCCTACGAGCGCATTGAGCGCTTGCATCAAGATGGGGAAAACGCAAGGTTGCGCGGGGTGGCGACCGGCTTTACCAAGCTTGATGACATCCTCTCCGGCTTTCAGAAATCGGATTTGATTGTTGTGGGGGCAAGGCCATCAAACGGCAAAACGGCTTTCGTGCTTGACGTTGCCCGCCATGCTGCAGTTAAAGGCCATGAGATAGTCGGCGTGTTTTCACTGGAGATGAGCCGCGAGCAGGTCACCGACCGGTTTATTGCCGCCGAGGCCGGGGTAGATCTTTGGAAACTGCGCACCGGACGGCTGCGGGACGATGCTGATTTTCAGATGATTCAGGTGGCGCTGGACCGCTTAAATCACGCCACACTTTTCATTGATGACACGCCCTCGCCGAACATCGTGCAGATCCGCGCGATGGCGCGCCGTTTGCAGGCAGAGCAAAAAGGTTTGGGCCTATTAATCGTGGATTATCTCCAGCTTCTGCAGCCGCGCAAGAATTATGAAAGCGTCGTGCAGCAAGTGACCGAGATTTCCCGCGGGCTGAAGGCTTTGGCCAGAGAGTTGAATATACCGGTGGTCGCGGTCTCGCAGCTCTCGCGGGCGGTAGATCAGCGTGAGGCGCGCATACCGCGTCTTTCTGATTTACGCGAATCTGGTTCGATTGAGCAGGATGCCGACGTGGTTATACTTTTAAATCCCAAAGATCGCGGGCACGAAACTTCTTCGGGCGGCGAGGGCGAAGGTATTGTTGAAGTCCGAGTTGCGAAACACAGAAACGGCCCCTTGGGGATGGTAGAATTATTCTTCGACAAACAAAAAGTCAGTTTCCGCAATATTGACACTTACCATGAGAGTCCCGGAACCAATTAGGCGCTTCGTTGAAATTTTTTCCGAGCTTCCCGGGATCGGACCGCGCCAGGCTATCCGGCTGGCTTTCCATTTCATCCATCGCGGCCAGGCGCTGCAGAGCGAGACCGCGAGCGTTCTCGCCGGCTTAAAGGGCGTTAAAATTTGCAAACAATGTTTCTTTATTTATCATGGCGCGGGCGATCTTTGTGATATCTGCGCTGATCCGCACCGCGACAAATCAGTGATAGCGGTGGTGGAAAAAGAAACCGATTTACTCTCGCTTGAGAACGCCAAGAAGTTCACCGGACGCTATCTCGTCGTTGGCGACTTGAAGAAAAGCGGCATTTTGGATACCGAACAGAGATTGAGGCTGCAGAGCCTGAAGGCTTGGATCAAAGAATCTCTGGGCGGAAAGGCTAAGGAGATAGTTATTGCCGTAAACCCGGCGCCGTCGTCCGATTTGATTGCTTCGCTTATAACGCAGGAACTAAAGCCATTCGCCGAAAAAGTAACGCGATTGGGGCGGGGCATACCCACCGGCGGTGAAATTGAGTTTGCTGACGAGGAAACGCTCCGCGAAGCCTTGACAAGGCGGGGTTAATTCGGTAAACCTTTGAGCGAATTAGCCCGTTTAGAGGACCTTCCTAACTATGTCTGAAGAAAACAACGTTAATAACGAAAATAACGAAATCAAACCCGGAGAGGCAGCTCCTAAAGATTCCGAATTTGAGAAACTAGAGGCGGAACTCGAGAAGAGTATCCGTGAGCGCGATGAATATCTGGACGGCTGGAAGAGGGCCAAAGCGGACTTCATCAACTATAAGAAAGAAGAACTTGCTAGGCTGGAGGAAATCGTCAAATTTGGGAGTGAGGATGTGATCCGAGATCTCATTCCGGTTCTGGATAGTTTTGAACTGGGGCTCGCGTCGCTCGAGAAAGCCGGGCCGGTGGAGAAAGGAGTCTATATGATTAAAGGCCAACTGGAGGATGTCTTGAGGCGCCGTGGCTTGGAAAAAATAAAAGTCACGCCCGGCGAGGTCTTCAACCCCGTTTATCATGAATCAGTCGGGACTGTAGAAGCAAACATTTCCACTGCGTCGTATCAATCAGGTACAGTTGCAGAAGAGGTTGAGACGGGGTATGTTCTTCAGAGTAAAGTGTTGCGACCGGCGAGGGTAAGATTAGTAAAATAATTTTATATAAAATGCCAAAGATTTTAGGAATAGACTTAGGAACGACAAACTCCGCGATGGCGGTAGTAGAGGGCGGTGAGCCGAAAATTTTGGAGAACGCCGAAGGTAACCGCACCACTCCGTCAGTTGTCGCGATTTCAAAAGCCAATGAACGGTTGGTGGGATTAGTGGCCAAGCGACAGGCGATTACCAATCCGCAAAACACGATTTTCTCGGTGAAGCGCTTAATCGGCCGTAAGTTTGCGGATGCGGAAGTCGGTAAAGATAAATCATGGCTTCCCTACGAGATCCGCGCCGCCGCTGATGGCGGAGTAGAAATCAAAATGGGCGATCCCTCGACAAGCTCGGGACAAGCTAAATACTATCGGCCGGAAGAAATTTCGGCGATGGTTTTGGCCAAGCTTAAAGCCGATGCCGAGATGCGCCTTGGCGAAAAGATTGAAGAAGCGGTCATAACCGTCCCGGCTTATTTCGACGATTCGCAGAGGCAGGCGACCAAAAACGCGGGCGAGATTGCCGGGTTTAAAGTGCGCCGGATTATCAACGAACCTACCGCCGCCGCTCTGGCTTACGGTTTGAATCGCGATAAGAATGAACAGATTGTCGTTTACGATTTCGGCGGCGGAACATTCGATATCTCCGTTCTGGAAGTTGGAGATGACACCGTTGAAGTTAAGGCGACTGGTGGCGACACTCACCTGGGCGGAGACGACTTCGATAAGCGAATAATTGAGTATCTCGTTGCAGAGTATAAGAAAGAACAGGGCATAGATATTTCAAGCGACCCCTTGGCGCTGCAGCGTTTGAAAGAAGCGGCCGAGCGCGCGAAACACGAACTCTCAACCGCGGTTGAAACCGAAATAAATCTCCCTTATATCACTTCCGACGCCGCCGGCCCGAAACACTTTTTAAAGAAGCTGACCCGAGCCAAACTTGAAGAGCTGGTTCGCGATTATATTGACCGTTCGATTGAACTTACTAAAAAAGCCGTTGCCGATGCCGGTTTCAAAACGGAGGATATCGACGAGGTGGTGATGGTCGGCGGCCAGACCAGAATGCCGGCGATGCAGGATGCTGTGCAGAAATTATTCGGTAAGGAACCCCACAGGGGCATCAATCCCGATGAAGTCGTGGCGGTGGGCGCGGCGGTGCAGGCAGGTGTTTTACAGGGAGATATGAAAGACATTTTGCTCTTGGATGTAACTCCGCTCACGCTTGCTATTGAGACCTTCGGCGGCGTAGCTACTCCGATGATCGCGAAAAACACTACCGTCCCGACAGCCAAGACGCAGATTTTCTCAACCGCCGCCGACAGCCAAACTTCGGTTGAGGTGCACGTAACGCAGGGCGAGCGGCCGATGTCCGCCGACAATAAGACTCTCGCGCGCTTTATTCTGGACGGTTTGCCGCCCTCGCCGCGAGGTCTTCCGCAAATTGAAGTGGCTTTTGATATCGATGCAAATGGTATCTTAAGCGTCAAGGCGCTCGATAAAGCGACCGGCAAGAGTCAGGCGGTGCGGATTGAAGCCTCAACCTCGTTATCCAAAGAAGAAGTGGAACGTCTGCGCGCCGAAGCTTCCGCACACGCCGAGGAAGACCGCGTGAAGCGCGAACTCGTGGAATCCAAGAATCGCGCCGAAACCCTGATCTATGCGGCGGAGAAATCCCTGACCGACGCCAGCGACAAAGTGTCCGCTGAGATAAAGGGCGGCATCCGCGCTAAAATCGATGCCCTTAAAAAAGCGGTTGAATCTTCGGATAAGAATGCAATGGATACGGCCGCGGCCGAGCTCTCCCGCGAGCTCCAAAAGATAGGGGAATCGATGTACGGCAAGGGCAATCCTCCGAGCCCTTCGACAGACCAGAGCTAATTGAGCTAAAATCGGAATATGCCCAGTAGTAGAACTGCGATAAGATTAACTCAAGTTATCGTCAGGCTATTT
>CAYZNQ010000012.1:0-9354 GCA_964479925.1 uncultured Candidatus Saccharibacteria bacterium
TTATACTATTTAACTCGAGCGCCGCCGGTGAAGAGCGAAGTGATTACACCGGCTCGCTACTAAACAATATTATTGCCTAGTTTAATTAAGTTCAACTTCTTCTCTCTTCTCCAGCCCTTGATCTGCCGTTCTCTTCTCAGAGCTTCTTCTTGTGATAGGAATTTCTCTGAATATAAAAGCTTTGTGGCTCGATGTAGTTTAGTATAACGGCCACCGCTTTTTGTCTTGTGCTCAATTAGTCTTCTGTCTAAGTCAGTAGTTATGCCGGTATAGATGCTATTATCTTCACAAAGTACGAGATAGAGATAATACATGTTACGTGCCTGCACTGAGCGAAGCGAAGCGAAGGGCGCGTCGAATGGTTGCGGGGGCGGGAGTCGAACCCACTCCTGAAGCTTATGAGGCTCCCGAGGTACCGTTCCTCTACCCCGCGTCCGGCCCGCGTTAGCGCATTCTAACGCGCAGGCGACTGAATCTTAGGCTCATAAATATTCGTTGTCAAAAATGCCCCGACGTAACGTCGGGGCATTTTTGCATTTGGTTCGCTCGGCAATCACAAGAATAATGAATTATTCTTGCGTTGCCTCGCTGCCAATTGTCAAAACAGCGCCAATTTTCTAAAATACTGATAAGTAATGAATCCGGATAAGCTAAACGACATCAAACGCCTCCGCGAAGAGGCATTGAAAGTTTCGGAGGGGATCAAAGACGCAAAGAGCTTTGATGCTTTTCGGGTCAAGTATTTGGGCAGAAAAAGTAGGATAAGCGATCTATTAAGTTCGCTGAAAAATCTACCGCTCCAAGATCGTCGCGTTGTCGGTCCGGAAGCACAGCGGCTTAGGAAAGACTTGGAGGAAATAGTCTCCTTTAAACTGAAAGAATTGAGCGGTGAGTCCGCTGAGGTGGATATTGACGTCACTCGCCCGGGGCGGCGGCCCAGACTAGGACATCTTCATCCGCTTACGAAAATAGAGAGTGAGATGCGCGATATTTTCACCTCGATGAACTTTTCGGTTGTGGAGGGGCCAGAGGTGGAAACCGAGTACTATAATTTCGACGCGTTGAATATCCCAGCAGATCATCCGGCCCGCGAGATGTGGGACACTTTTTGGATTAAGGGGAAAAAAGGCGAGCGGCAATCGCGCCTCTTGATGCGCACCCACACCAGCCCTGTGCAGATAAGATATATGGAAACCCACGAGCCGCCCTTCCAAATTGTTGTTCCAGGGCGGGTGTTTCGCTACGAGGCGACTGATGCGTCGCACGAAATTAACTTTTATCAACTTGAGGGGCTAATGGTCGGCAAAAGCGTGAGTCTCGCGAACTTCAAGTTCGTGATAGAAGAATTCTTCCGCAGGTTTTTCAATGAGCGGGTAGAGTACCGTCTGCGTCCCAGCTATTTTCCGTTCGTCGAGCCCGGGGTAGAAGTGGACATAAAATTCCGAGGCAAATGGCTAGAAATATTGGGGGCCGGAATGGTCCACCCTAAAGTATTTGAGGCGGCGCATTTAAACCCGCGCGATCTCACGGGGTTTGCTTTCGGGATGGGCGTCGAACGGCTGGCGATGATTAAATACAACATTCCGGACATCCGAATGTTCTACGCGAACGATTTGCGCTTCTTAAGCCAATTTTAGAGATGAAGTTCTCATACGCGCTCATCAAGAAATTCGTGCCCGGCCTTCCGCCTAAGGCGAAGCTTACTGACGGACTGAATATGAAAGCTTTCGAGGTTGAAAGCAGCAAGGGGGACACGCTGGATATAAAACTGCTTAACCGCTACTCCAGCGCGGCCTCGCATTGGGGAATGGCGCGCGAGGCCGCGGCGATTTTCGGGCGGAAGACGCGTATTCCAGACAAGGAGTTAGTAAATATTCCCGAAGATTTAGGGAAAGTTAAGGTTAAGATTTCGGAGCCGGCGCTTTGCCCGCGCTACAGCGCCCGCTATTTTGAGGTGCCTAAAGTCGGAAGTTCTCCGGCTTGGATGCAAAAAGCGCTCAAGTCCTGCGGGCTGCGGCCGATCAACGCCGTTGTGGATATCATGAACTACGTGATGCTTGAGACCGGCCAGCCGTTGCACGCTTTTGATGCGGATAAATTGGCGCAAAGCGCAAAGCGCAAAGCGCAAATCATTGTGCGACGGGCGGCGAAGGGAGAGAAATTTATGACTTTAGACGACCAGAAGTTTGAACTTGACCAAGATATTTTGGTCATTGCTGACGCTGAAGAGCCGCTCGCCATTGCTGGCGTGAAGGGTGGAAAGAAGGCCGAAGTTGGCCGCGGGACGCGCCGCATCGTCGTGGAAGCAGCTAGTTTCTGGGGCGCGAACATTTATCGCACTTCGCGGCAGCTGGGGCTTACGACCGACGCCTCCATCCGCTTTGCGCAGGGTCTGTCGCCGTATCTCGTTAAGATCGGCGCCGACCGCGCCACTGTCCTTTTGAGCGACATTCTAAAAGCGAAACTAGTTGATTCAAAAGATGTTTACAAGAAACTTCCGGGCAGGGAATTGATTGAGTTCGATGTGACTCGTTTTAGCCGCCTCATTGGTGTGGACTTGGAGCCGCGGCTCATAATCAATTATCTGGAGCGACTTGGTTTTAAGGTGAACGTCGGCAAGGTTAAGAAGGACAGATTTATAGTGGAAGTTCCGCGATTGAGGGATGACGTAACTATCTTTGAAGATTTAGCGGAGGAGGTAGCGCGTCTATATGGCTATAACAATTTACCTTCTAGTCCACCCCTAGTCGGCTTGGTTGCACCGGAGGTGGAGGATGAAATCCGGCTGAAGGATGAGACGCGCTCGATTCTTGTCGGCCTCGGTTTTAATGAAGTTTATAATTATTCCTTTGATAACCGCCGCAGCAACGTCTCGCGTTTTTTGCCGCTTGACGATGCGCGACGACTGGAAATTGAAAATCCGATTTCGGAGGAACGGCGTTTCCTGCGGCCCGAGCTTGTAACCGGCCTCGCCGGAAACATTGAAAACAATCGCAGGACGCTCGATGAGCTGCGGATCTTTGAAATCGGGAAAGTTTGGACTCCCAAAGAAGAACTTCACTTGGGTATCGGCATCCACGCCGTGAGTGGCGAACCATTTCTGGATCTAAAAGGCGTCACCCAGACCTTGCTAAAACGCATTGGGCTCACCGAATTTATGCTTCGGGCGGAGGGAAGGACCGTGCTTATAGAATCGGACCACGAAGTCCTGGGGTTCGCTTCGGCGGGTAGCGGTAAATCTGTCTTCGCTGAATTAAATCTCGGCGCTCTCGCCGAACTCTTCAGCGCGGAATACGAGTTCAAGCCTCTCCCGAAATATCCCGCGGTTGCGCGCGATCTCTCGCTTACCGTCCGCGGGAATACGCGAGTAGGAGACATACTTGAGGCTATAAATAATGTCAAATCTGACCGCATTGAAGACGTTGATTTGCTTGATTATTATGACCCGACACGTTTCACTTTTCGCATCGTTTTCAGGGCACCAGACCACACCCTGACCGACGAGGAAGCAAACGCCGAGCTGGGTCGAATAATCAAGTATTTACGCGGCCGTTTTAACCTCGAGGTGAGGTAGATCGGCCTTGTTTTTGCCCCACTTTTTGGGGTATAATTAAGCAGCCTTTAAGTCGGCTTTTTTATGTCTAAAGATCAAAATAAAGAATCTTATACAGCCAAGGATATTCTTGTTTTAGAGGGGCTGGAACCGGTCCGCAAAAGGCCTGGAATGTACGTCGGCTCCACTGGACCAGATGGCTTACACCACCTTATCAAAGAGGTTGTTGATAATTCTAGAGATGAGGCGATGGCCGGCTTCGCGAAAAACATCAGTGTGACTATGCTTCCGGACGGCAGGAGTGTTGAGGTGTCCGACGACGGGCGCGGCATTCCGGTTGACATCCACTCCCAGACGAAGAAATCGGCGTTGGAGACAGTTTTGACTACCCTCCATGCCGGGGGGAAATTCGGCGGCGGCTCGTACAAAGTATCCGGGGGTTTGCACGGCGTTGGCGTGTCGGTTGTAAACGCGCTCTCCAGCGATATGAAAGTTGAGGTATGCCGCGACGGCAAGCGTTATGTTCAAGAATACAGCCGCGGCGTGCCGAAATACAAAGTTAAGGAAATCGGGAAGGCGGAGACAACCGGCACAACCGTTACCTTCACGCCTGATGAGCAAGTTTTCGGTAAAGTGGAATTCGATTGCAAAAGAGTTTTGGGATACCTTCGCGAGCAGGCCTATCTCACCAAGGGTGTGCGGATAATTTTTAGCGATCTCCGCTCGACGCCGCCGTTCTATTATGGATTTCGATTTGAGGGCGGGATCAAATCGTTCTTGGACTATTTGAATATTGATGGCGACAAATCGATTCAAGACCGCGTTTTTTATGTGGATAAGGAGTATAACGGCATAAATGTTGAGGTTGCCTTCTCTTATAACGATGGCATTGAGACATCAGAACTCGCTTTTGCAAACAATGTTCACAATCCCGAGGGTGGAATGCACCTTACCGGTTTTAAATCAGCCCTAACTCGTACCCTGAACGATTATGCGAGGTCAGAGGGCTACATTAAGGAAAAAGAAGAGAACCTTTCCGGCGAGGATGTGCGCGAGGGCTTGACCGCGATAGTGTCGGTTAAAATTTTAAATCCGCAGTTTGAGGGTCAGACTAAGGCTAAGCTGGGTAATCCGGAGGCGCGTACCGCCGTAGAAACGGTGGTGAACGTAAGCCTGAAGGAATTCCTGGAAAAATATAAGAGCGATGCGGAGCACATTATTGGCAAATGTCTTCTGGCCGCTAAGGCCAGAAAGGCCGCCAAAGCCGCCAAAGACACGATTCTTAGGAAAGGCGCTCTGGAAGGGCTTACCTTGCCGGGCAAGCTCGCCGACTGTCAGTCTAAGAAAGCGGAGGACGCCGAGTTATTTATTGTAGAGGGAGACTCCGCAGGAGGCAGCGCCAAACAGGCTCGCGACCGCCGTACCCAGGCCATTCTGCCATTGCGGGGCAAGATTCTAAATGTTGAGAAGTCCCGCCTAGATAAGATGTTAATGAACAAGGAGATCACGGCATTGATCGTCGCCTTGGGAACAGCGATTGCCGAAGAATTTGATATAGCTAAACTTCGCTATCATAAAATTATTTTGATGACTGATGCAGATGTGGACGGCGCGCACATCAGGACCCTACTTTTAAGCTTGTTCTACCGCCACTTCCTGCCGGTAATCAATGGGGGCTACCTCTACATCGCCCAGCCGCCGCTTTATCACGTTCAGAGCGGGAAGAATATTAGTTACGCCTGGAGTGATGATGAGAAAGATTCCATCTTGAAAGATTTGAAAGGCGCGAACGCAAACGTGCAGCGCTACAAAGGTCTTGGAGAAATGAACCCAGAGCAGCTGCGTGAAACGACTATGGATCCGGGAGCGCGTATCTTAAAGCAGGTCACGATAGAGGATGCCCGCGAGGCCGACCGGATGTTCGACATCTTGATGGGCTCTGACGTGATGCCGCGGAAGCATTTCATCATGACCCGCGGTCACCTGGTGTCCAACCTTGATTTGTAGCGCCCTTTCAAGCTAACCTTCTAAATATTAGTTTTTGATGTTTGAGCGCCTTACTTCGTTTTTGAAGGAATCCAGGCAGGAGTTCCAACACGTGAACTGGCCGACCCGTCGAGAGACCATACGGATGGTCTTGATTGTGATCGGTATTTCTCTCGTCGTTGCCGCTTTTTTGGGCGCGTTAGATTACTTATTCCTGTATTTATTGAGCCTCTTAGTCGCCAGTTAGACAATGCCTCGGAAAAAGATTTTAACTGAAGACGAAAAGCAAGGCGTGCGGCAATGGTATGCCGTGCATACCTATGCCGGCTACGAAGACGCGGTCAAGCGCTATTTGGAACAGCGCATTGATACCTTGGGGCTCGAAGACAAGGTGTTCAAGGTGATTGTGCCGAAAGAGAAGAAGATTAAGATTAAAAATGGCAAGCGCGTCACTTTCGAGGAAAAGATTTATCCCGGTTATGTTCTGATCGAGATGATTTTGGATGATAACCTGTGGTACGTCGTGCGGAACACGCCGCGGGTAACCGGATTTGTCGGCGCCGATCCAACCAAGCCCACGCCGCTCTCGCGCGAGGAAGTTGATTCTCTGATTGCGAGAATGGGCGTTGGCGAGCCGAAGTTCAAGGTGGATTTCCGGCTCGGCGATTTAGTTCGCGTGACCGACGGTCCGTTCAAAGATTATGACGGCCGGGTTTCCGAGGTGGATGAAGAGCGCGGTCGTGTGAAAGTTTTAGTGCCGGTTTTTGGCCGCGATACCGCAGTGGAGTTAGACTCGCTGCAAATAAAGAAAGTTTAAAAGTTGAAAAAAGTTTTGAATAACTATACCCTAGACCCTAGTCGCTATACCCTAAAACAATGGCTAAGAAAATAAAGACAGTGTTAAAGCTGCAGATTGAAGCCGCAAAGGCCAACCCGGCGCCGCCTATCGGCCCAGCTTTGGGCCAGCACGGCGTGAATATTCAGGAATTCTGCGCCAAGTTTAACGAGGCTACTAAGGACATGGCAGGGGATATTGTGCCCGCTGAAATTACCATTTACGAGGATCGTAGTTTTGCTTTCAAACTGAAGACACCGCCTGCTTCAGACCTGCTGCGCAAAGCTGCTGGGATAGAAAAAGGATCGGGCGTCCCGAACAAGCAAAAAGTTGGTAAGATAACCCGCGAAGATCTGCGCAGGATAGCCGAGCGCAAGATGGGCGATCTGAATGCGAACGACCTCGCCGCCGCCGAGAAGGTTATCGCCGGCACGGCCCGCAGTATGGGCATTGAGATAGAGGAATAAGGGTATAATCTAATTATGAGTTTCGTTCCGACTATCGGCCTCGAGATCCACGCCGAACTGAAAACCGGAACCAAAATGTTCTGCGGCTGCGCGAATGATCCGGACGAGCGCCACCCCAACATTAATGTCTGCCCAGTTTGTCTGGGGCACCCCGGTGTACTCCCGACCATAAATCGCGAAGCGGTGCGGAAAGTGATCGCGGTCGGTTTGGCCCTAAACGGCAAAATCGCCGAGTTTTCCAAATTCGACCGTAAGAATTATTTTTATCCCGATCTTCCCAAGGGTTATCAAATCAGCCAATATGACGAGCCGTTGGTAGTGGGCGGTTCGCTGAAAGGCGTGCGGCTGACACGGATTCATCTTGAGGAGGATACTGCCCGCTTGCTCCATCAACTTCCAGGAGCAGCACTCGGCCGTAGCCTTACTGGCGGGGCTGGCCGCGATGCCGATTACAGTTATGTAGATTTCAATCGCTCGAGTGTTCCATTAATGGAACTCGTGACCGAACCGGATATAGCTTCCGCTGAACAGGCTTTAGAATTCGCCAAAGAGCTGCAGCTTATCCTGCGCTATCTGGGCGCCTCCGATGCCGATATGGAAAAGGGGCAAATGCGCGTTGAGGCTAACCTTTCTGTGGCCGAACCCGGCGGAAAGTTGGGAACCAAAGTAGAGGTTAAAAATCTGAACTCATTCCGCGCGGTCAAGGATGCGATTGCTTACGAAATAGACCGCCAGTCCAAAATCCTGGAGGGAGATGGAACGGTTATCCAAGAAACTCGCGGCTGGGACGAGCGGGGAGTAACGGTCTCACAGCGCATAAAGGAAGAAGCTCACGATTACCGCTATATGCCGGAGCCGGATCTGCCGCCGCTTACGATAAATCGGGAAGAGGTGGAAGAAATAAAGGCGGGTATTCCCGAGCTGCCGGAGGCCAAACGCGCGAGGTTTGCGAGCGAATTCAAACTTACTCCGGAACAAACTGTTTTGCTTACTGAAGATCAAGATTTGGCGTCTTATTTTGAAAACGCCGTTTCCGAGTTCGTTGCTGAGAAAAATGAAGAACAGGTCGGACTGCTAGTAAATTATCTTTTGAGCGATTTGAGGGGCCTGATGCAAAAAACAGGGATGGGCATAAGCGAACTTGCCGAAAAAATACCGCCGGTCAATTTCGCGCATCTTATCGCTCTTGTTGCTGTAGGCAAGATCTCCAGCCGCACGGCGAAGGATATGTTGCCGAAGATGCTGGAGAGCGGCCTCGATCCGCACGAGATTGTTAAAGTTGCGGATTTAGGCCAGATAAAAGATGAATTTGAACTTGTTAAAATAGTGACCGAAGTTATAGATCAGTCTCCACAAGCCGTAGCGGACTATAAAAAGGGTAAAGTTAGCGCCATCGAAGCCTTGGTAGGACGCGCGATGGGTAAACTTAGTGGGCGAGGAAATCCCGAACTGTTGCGTAAGCTTTTCGTGGATCAGTTATCCAAATAATATCTTTATCCCGCTTAAACCAGGTCATCTGACGCTTCGTATAGTCTAGCGTTCTACGGATTATTGAATTCGCGAGCCCTTCTTTAGACTCTATTTCGCCGTTTAGATATTTAAGCGCATCCTGATATTCAAATCCGAACTCGCGGATTCTTCTCTCTGTAATCCCATTTTTAAGCAATCTCGCGGTCTCATTAATGAGACCGCGCTTTACCATACCTTTCACGCGTCTGGTGATTAGTTTTTTAAGCTTATCCTTGCCCGTTTTGATTCCGATGAGCTTGAAATCAGCGTTTATTGGGTCGGCTTTGAGGGGCGGGACTTTCCCAAGCGACTCTGCGATCTCGATAGCCCGCGCTAAACGCCTTTTATTTTTCTTATCTATTTCTTTCCAACGTCTGTAGTCCAGCCTTCGGAGAATTTGAGCCAGTTCTTCCGGAGTCTTATCTTCAAGTTCTCGCCTCAATTTCTTGTTAGGTTTTACCGCTGGTATGACAACGTTGTGAACAACGGATCGGATGTAAAATCCGGTTCCCCCGACAACGATCGGTATCTTACCCCTGGAGACTATCTCTTTTATTTTTTTATCGGCTAAGCACTTGAAATTCGCGACTGTAAAAACTCTTTTCGGGCTTGCGACACCCAGGAGGTGGTGGGGGACGCCGCGCATTTCCTTTTTGGTGATCTTGCCGCTCCCGATATCCAGACCGCGATAGACTTGTCGCGAATCCGCCGAGATTATCTCTGCGCCTTTATACCCTAATCGGCGCGCCTGCCCTGAACGCAGCCGAAGGGCCAACTTTACGGCCAAACCGGATTTCCCGCTGGAAGTCAGCCCCAGGACAACTATGACCTTAGTTTTGATATCCAAGGGTTTTATCCTCGACCTCGCGCCGGGCTTTAGTGATGAATTGATCGAGTTTAACCGCACCATCATTTCCGCCCCTGCGGGCCTCCGCCTCGCCGAAGCGGGCTACGGCACCGCGAAGGCGGGCCTCCGCCTCGCCGAAGCGGGCTACGGCACCGCG
>CAYZNQ010000013.1:0-8909 GCA_964479925.1 uncultured Candidatus Saccharibacteria bacterium
TAGCGACAAGTTAATCAAATAACTTGCAATCGCAGTTTCACTACTGGGTATGCCCGAAGACTCGCTTATCACGAAAGGTCCAGAAGTGGCGGACGTGAACAGGTCAATTTGGAAAACCTGGGTGACCGTAATTGTTCCGGCCTTCGTTGCTTTCGGCGCGAGCTATTTATTTATAAACGGGAACTTACTCTGGTGCGGGATTCTGGCCGTTATTTTCTTGAGTCTCCTCGCGCTGCAAGCTTTCTTTCTTAAAGAGTTCGGCTATATCGCGCTTGCGCTCTTCCTTGAAACTGCGGCGCTAGTTGCCCCCTACTACCATACTTCGTTCAGCTATCTTATTCTCTCCGCTGCGATAATTTTCGTTTGTTTCTTGGGCGGCGTACTTTCGGGACGAAGGGAATTGGAGAATGCCCTCAAAGTTCCTTTCTCGCGGGTTGCGAGGAAGGCTTTGGTTGGCGGTATGACCGGAGTTTTGTTTGGCGCTGCGGTGCTGGGCACCGTTGGTAGCGGCAGCTCACCGTTTTCGTATGAGAATCTTATCAAGGTCGTTCTCGATCCGGCGATCACACCGGTTATGAAGTATTATTCTCCGGATTACACTCCCAGCATGACAGTTCGCGGGGTTTTGGCCCATATCATACGTCGTGCCCAGCCTACTATTGATAGTCTGCCGCAGAAGGTTGGGGATAAGGCTTTAAACGATCTCGTCAACACGGCGGCGGCACAACTTAAGGATTCCCTTGGTGTCGAAGTTAATTTAGACGCGACTGTCTCGGCTAACGTTACTGACCTTTTAGCCAAGAAGATTGAAACAACAGGTTTGCCGGTTCAGTTGCTTATCTACGCCGTAGTGTTTTTGTTGCTATGGATTACCGTCCGTTTTGTCGCGGCCATTTTGTCTTACCCGCTCCTCATCACCGCTTTTATCTCCTTTGAAATTGCAGTCGCCAGCGGCTTTGCGGTGATTCAACTTGAATCCCGAAGCCGCGAGATAGTACTGTTGTCGTAATAATAAACAATGAAGGATTACTACCAAGTTTTGGGTGTTTCTCGCGGCGCGAGTCCCGAAGAAATTAAAAAAGCTTATCGCGGTCTGGCGCACAAATATCATCCTGACAAGGCCGGGGGAGATGAGGCTAAATTCAAGGAAGTGAATGAAGCCTATCAGATTCTCTCAGACGTAAAAAAGCGCGCGGAATACGATCGCTTTGGACGCACTTTTTCCGCCGGAGGCGGACCCGCCTCTGGCGGGGACGGCTTTGGAGGTCCCGCTGGATGGGGTTGGGATGTCAATTTCGGCGATATGGGGAACTTCGGGGACTTGGGTGATATCTTCGAGACCTTTTTTGAAGGAATGGGTATGAAGCCCCGCCGCAAGGCTTACGAACGCGGAACGGATTTGGAATTGGGAGTGGAGGTCACGCTTGAAGAAGCCAAGTTCGGTAAAACGGTTAATCTGGAATATGGGACCCGCGTAGCCTGCGAAGCCTGCAAGGGCTTGGGTTATAGGGCGGACGCCGGTCTAAAGAGGTGTGAGCACTGCGGCGGCCGCGGCGAGATCCGTGAATCCCGCAATACTTTCTTTGGCAACTTTGTGCAGGTGGTGACTTGCAATGAGTGCCGCGGAACCGGCGAAGTGCCGGTGGCGCTCTGCCATGATTGTAAAGGGGAGGGGCGAAATAGCGGCAAGCGCTCCGTACAGGTAGAGATACGTTCCGGTGTAGCCGATGGACAGATCATAAAAGTTAAAGGTATGGGCGAGGCCGGGGAACGCAAAGCCGAAGCTGGCGACCTTTACGTGCGGGTGCACGTTAAATCTCATCCTAGCTTTGAGAGACGCGGCGATGATTTGTATATGGATCTGGAGGTGCCGGTCACAGATATCATTCTAGGCAAAAAAAGGACTATTATCGTTCTTGGCGGCGGGAAAGCCGAACTCGTGATCCCTGCCGGATTCGATCCATCGCAGGAATTGAAAATACACGGAGAAGGGATGACTAAACACGCGAGTCTGATCGTGCGCCTGAAAATTAAGACTCCGAGGCTGAACTCTAAAGCGAAGAAGCTGGTCGAAGAACTTGAAAAACTTCTGGGAGAAGAATAATCTGTTAGGCAGTTTGACTCCCTAAAGGGAATCTAGTGAATCTGCCCCGTTAGCTCAGTTGGTAGAGCAGCTCCCTTTTAAGGAGATGGTCGGGGGTTCAATTCCCTCACGGGGCACATTCATTCCATCCTCGCTGCCAATTGTAAGGAGATGGTTCCAGAGCCTGTCCTGGTGGGGGCACCAAAAAGCTAAGCAGTTTATAATGGTGAAAAGCTGGAAAGTTAATTTCGCAATCTTCATACTAGTTCTCGTCGTGACGGCCGTTACAGCCGCTTTTGTGTACCCCGCGAAGTGGGGCGCGACGCATAGCCCGTGGAGAATGGGTTTGGATATTGTGGGTGGGAGCGCTCTTGTCTACCAAATCGACCTCTCCGGGATAAACCAGAAGGACTACAGTGCGGTTGTTGCCGGGCTGAAAGACGTTATAAGTAAGAGAGTCAATCTCTACGGTGTGGCTGAGCCGCGAGTGAATATCGCCCAAAAGGGCGACACTTATCAATTGGTGGTAGAGCTTGCCGGGGTGAAAGATTTGGGCGACGCGGTCAAGCAAATAGGGGCGGTGCCAGTCCTTGATTTCCGTGAAGTGCAACAGAGCGGCCAGAGCGTTAGCTTCTCTCCGACCTCGCTCACCGGTCGCTATGTCACCAATGCCGCTTTGGGGTTCGATTCGTTGAGTAAACCCATTTTCACGTTCACGCTTAACGATGAAGGCGCGAAGATCTTTGAAGATCTCACAAGCCGTAACGTCAATAAGCCTATTTGTATCTTTGTGGACAACAATTTCATCTTTCCCGATGACCCGAGCGGTTCATGCCCGCGTGTAAACGAAGTTATCTCGGGCGGCAAGGCCCAAATTTCCGGGAGCGGTATTACAGCGGATGTGGCTAAACAATTGGTTGACCGCTTCAACGCCGGGGCACTGGCTGCGCCGATTACGCTCGTGAATCAGAGGACAGTCTCCGCTTCCGCCGCTGCGGACGCGCTACATAAGATTCTTATAGCTGGAGCGGTTGGGACTCTGCTCGTGGCCCTGTTTATGCTTTTGTCTTACGGCACATTGGGCGTCTTCGCTTGTATTGCCCTTATTATGTACACCATTCTTTCCTTAGGGATATTCAAGATGGCTGTCCCGGGAGGATTTACTTTGACCCTCGCTGGCATTGCTGGATTCATCCTATCGATCGGAATGGCGGTTGATGCCAACATTTTGATCTTTGAACGTTCGCGCGAGGAGGTAAAAAAAGGTTTAAGCTGGCACGCAGCGATTGAAGAGGGTTTTCGGCGCGCCTGGCCATCAATCCGCGATTCCAATATGAGCACTATTATTACCTCGGCGATACTCTACTTCTTCACTTCGGATTTCGTGAGGGGTTTCGCGCTCACACTGGGGTTAGGAGTGCTAGTGAGTATGTTCTCGGCGATCTTCGTCACTCGAACGATGCTCGAATCATTTTTAGAAAAATAACGCCATGATTAATTTCATCAAACATCGCAATCTATTTTTCTGGATTTCCGGCGTTCTTGTCGCAGCCGGCATCGCCGCGGTTTTAGTCTTCGGATTCCGATTGGGGATTGATTTTACAAGCGGTTCACTGTGGCAGCTTGAGATACCCGCGACGGATGCAAACACGGTAAATACTTTTTTCACGTCCACGCTTCATATTGAAACTTCCAATGTTTCTTATGATTCGCAGAGCGGAGTCTACTCTATCACATCCAAGGAAATTTCGGATCAGGCTCGGCAGCAATATCTCGGTGAATTGAAGCAGCGCTTTGGTGACGGCGTGAAGGACGTTGATTTCTGGAATGTGAGTCCGTCGGTCTCCAAGGAGCTGAAACAAAACGCCGTGCTTGCGATCGCTTTTGTCTTGATTGGGATTTCACTCTATGTTGCTTTCGCCTTCCGCAAAGTTTCGCGGCCTGTTAATTCCTGGAAGTACGGCTTCATTACGCTCCTCTCTCTGGCCCACGATGTCATCATCCCCGCCGGGATGTATGCCGTACTTGGTAAGTATCTTGGCGTGGCTGCCGATACCAATTTTATGGTGGCGCTCCTCGTGGTAATGGGATTCTCGGTTCACGACACGATTGTGGTCTTTGACCGCATTCGGGAAAACCTGATTATCTACCGCGGCAAGGAGGATTTGAGCGGGATCGTCAATCGCAGCATTAACGAGACAATGCGCCGCTCCGTGAGCACATCGTTCACGTTGATTTTGGTGCTCCTCGCCATATTCTTTATGGGGCCATTGAGCTTGAGATTCTTCGTGCTCACTATATTAGTGGGAACTGTAGTCGGCACTTACTCCTCGATTTTCATCGCGAGCCCGCTTTTGGTGGTGTGGCAAAAGCTTTCGGAGCGTAAGCGGGTCTAAGTCCGATAGGTCGCATAATTCAAAGTATATTTTCGGTTGTTTCGGGGTTGACTCATTCGACTGCGCTCAGAGTCAACCCTGAGCGGTAGTCGAACGGGTTGACGAGATCGCAACAAAATTGTATTCTTCGGCTATGCCGCGTAAGCCTGTTAAAGTTAAAGGATTGGTTGAGAGGGCTTTAAAGAAACTAGATCGCCGTTCAGCCAAAATACTCACGGGTCGCTACGGTCTTTCCGGCGGGGGATCTAAAACCCTCGCCGATTTAGGGCGTTCGTACGGGCTCACTCGGGAGCGGGTGCGTCAGATCGAGTCTTATGCCCTGAAAGCCGCCAAAGAAGAACTCGAACGCGACAGTGAATTGGAATATTTCATTAAGTTTCTGCATGAGTATCTGGAGCAGGTGTGCAATCTGCGTCGCAGCGATTTCTTGACCCACGATTTATATCACCTCTGGGGCCAGCCGGGCTCCTTGAAGGAATTCGCGAACACTCTTAGGTTTTTAGCCGATCTGATAGATTCGCCGGAACTGATCGAAGGTGATGAGGACTGGCATGACATTTGGCTGCGGGATAAAGAAGCCCATCGTACCGCCCGGAAAATAGTCGCGGCGCTTCTCGCTAGCCGCGACCACGATTTCGACTCCTTCTTGGAAACTATATCGGAGAAGTATGATATGCCCGAACCCCTGCTCCTGAATTACCTTTCTATATCCAAACACTTCGCAGTGGGGCCATTAGGTGATCTTGGTGCCGACCACTGGGCGCATGTGAATCCTAAAACAGTTCGCGATAAAAGTCATCTGGTGCTCGTAAAATCAGATAAGCCGCTGCACTTCCGTGAGGTGGCCGAGTTGGTGAATGCTTTAGGTGGCAAGCCGGTCCACAAGCAGACCGTGCATAATGAATTAATCAAAGACCCAAGGTTTATCTGGGTAGGCCGGGGCACTTACGCCCTGCGAGATCACTTGAAAAAGTAATGCTCAACAACATCTCGGTAAATATAATCCAGGTGCTTGGTGAGGCATGGTGGGCGATTATTCTTCTATTTTTATTCTTCTTTTTATTTTCCTTCGGCATTGAGTGTTGGTTAAATCACATCAGACGCAAGTTCATAGACGGCATTAAGTGGGTTACTTTGGAGATAAAAATCCCCAAAGAAAATTTGAGGTCGCCGAAGGCAATGGAACAAGTCTTCGCCAATCTGCATGCCACCTACAGTTTTGGATTTAAATTCATGTATAAATGGTGGCGCGGCAGGGTAGAAGAGTGGATGTCTTTTGAAATGGTAGGTCACGCCCACGGCATCAGGTTCTACGCCTATGTACCCGAAAAATACAGGAATTTAGTAGAGGCTGCCTTATTCTCGCAGTATCCGGGCGCGGAAATTCATGTTGTTGATGATTACGCCACGGCGTTTGGTTCCGATCTACCCAACGATACTTACGACTTGTTCGGCACCGACTTCATGCTGAATAAAGAAGATGCTTACCCCATTAAAACCTATCACTTCTTTGAAGAAACGGTTGAGGAGAGGCGTTTAGATCCCATAGCAGCGATCTCCGAAGTGATGTCCGGGTTGAAAGAAGACGAGATGATATGGCTTCAGCTTCTGATAAGACCTACCGGAGATGCCTGGGCATCCAAGGCCAAAGACCTGATCAGTGCAATCACCGAACGCAAAAAGAAATCCAAGCCTTCGATAGGCGGGGCGCTCATCGAGTTCATCAGGAACTTTATTTGGGCACCCGTTGAACATCCGAAATGGGGTAGCGGCGGTGAAGATAAACCGTTCGGACCGGTGAAAATACTTACGCCGGGTGAGCACGAAATTTTGGAGGGCATCGAGAATAAAATTTCCAAGTTGGGTTATGAAACGATACTAAGGTTTATTTATTTGGACAAAAAGAACTCTTTTACTGCGTCTAACGTAACGGCGGTTATGGGAGCTATGAGGCAGCTTGGCACACAGAATATGAATTCACTTCGGCCGAATATTGCGACGATTACTGTCGCGGAATTAACAGGGAGAATCCGCAGGAAAGCCAGGCTTCTCAGGCGAAAGAAAGAATTATTTAAGAGTTATCTGAAAAGGGAAATGCCGCTTGAGCCGAAACGTCTGTTCGCCCTGAACTTTAAGACCTCGATCCTCTCCGTGGAAGAACTGGCCACTTTATATCACCCGCCGCTCTCGAGCGTTGGCGCCGAGAGGTTGGTTCGCCTAAGTATGAAGAAAGGCGGGCCGCCGCCGGACTTGCCAGTAATACCTCAATAGAAAAATATAAATAATATGGACGAGAAAGAAAACGGTATAACTGTGATTGGCCGAACTACATCCCACAACCGGAATGTGACTTTTGGCATCAAAGAGAAAGACCGCCGCCAGCACATCTATGTAATCGGTAAAACCGGCACCGGCAAAACTACCTTGATGGAAAACATGGTGGTGGACGATATCTTAGCCGGCCGGGGCGTAGGAGTGATTGACCCGCACGGCGAGTTCGCCGAGCGTATTTTGAGGTTCGTACCCGAGGAGCGCATTGAGGATGTGATTTACTTCAACCCGGCCGACGTCGATCAGCCGATAGGATTCAATCCCTTAGAGCGCGTGGGCGATGAGCATCATCACTTGGTCGCGTCGGGCCTGATGGGCGTTTTCAAGAAAATTTGGCCTGATGTTTGGTCGCCGCGGATGGAATATATCTTAAACAACTCTTTACTTTCGCTCTTGGAGTATCCCGGGTCAACTCTCCTGGGAGTGATGAGATTGCTGACCGACCGCAGTTATAGGAACGAGGTGGTAAGCAATCTTACCGATCCGGTTGTAAAGAGTTTCTGGGTGAATGAATTCGCGCGCTACACGCAACGTTTTGAGACCGAAGCTACTGCCGCGATTCTAAATAAGGTTGGCCAGTTCGTATCCAATCCGATTATCCGGCGCATTATTGGCCAGCCGCATTCTACAATTGATTTAAGGAAAATTATGGACGAGGGCAAGATTTTCATAGCAAACCTTTCCAAGGGGCGGGTGGGGGAGGACAATTCCGCGCTCTTAGGGGCGATGCTCGTGACTAAAATGCAGCTCGCGGCGATGGGTCGCGTGGATACAGCCGAGACCAAGCGGCGCGATTTCTATCTCTATATCGACGAGTTCCAAAACTTTTCCACTGAATCCTTCGCGAATATCTTATCAGAAGCTCGCAAATACCATTTGAGCCTAGTGTTAGCACATCAGTATATCGCCCAGCTTGTAACCTCCACAGTTACCAAAGTTCGGGACGCGGTCTTCGGCAATGTCGGCACAATCATCCTTTTCCGCGTTGGCGCGGATGACGCCCGATTCCTGGAACGCGAGTTTCTGCCGGCTTTCACTGAAAACGATTTGGTGAATCTCTCCAAGTATCATATTTACATCAAGCTTCTAATTGATGGAGTAGCCTCGCAGCCGTTTTCGGCGGAGACTCTGCCGCCGCACGAATTGTCGGAACACACTTTCGAGGACGTGATAATAGAAACCAGCCGCAGCCGCTACGGTTCTCCAAAAGAAGCCGTTGATAAGAGAATTGGCGAAGAACTGCGCGCCGGCCGCGAGGAAGTGAGCGAGCGGGCCGAAAGGCGCGTTGAACAGCCTCTGGATATCCTGAAGCCGGAGGGCGAAGAAGCACACCGCAAAGTCCGCAAGGCGGCAGACCTTGAAGAATTGCGACGGTTGTTGCATAAATCTGGGGGTTCTGAGGACAATTCCGAGGCCGAAGGTAATTCTTAAATATGCTTTCCTACAACGAATTAAGACCGGGACACATTATTCTCCTGGATGGGCAGCCATGTGTTGTATTGGAGTACGAATTTTTGCGTATGCAGCAGCGGAAACCGGTCAGCCGCACCAAACTGCGTAATTTAATTACCGGCGCGGTCCAAAAACGTACCTTCCACCAAAATGACCGTATTGAAGAGGCCGATATGGAACGCAAGGAAATTAGATTCATCTACTCCAGCCGCGGAGAATGCTGGTTCAACGATCCGAAAGACGCGTCTAAGCGTTTTTCATTGAAAGAGAGCCAGATTGCTCCATCAGCCGCTTACTTGAGGCCTGGTATGATAATCGCCGCGGTCACGATGGACGGGGAAATAATCTCGGCTGAACTGCCGATCAAAGCCGAATATAAAATTACTGAAGCTGAACCGGCGGTTAAAGGTAACACTGTGCAGGGTGGGACTAAAACTGTAACGATTGAAGGAGGAGCTAAGGTGTCGGTGCCGATGTTCGTAAATGAAGGGGATACTATCAAAGTTAATACCGAAACCGGGGAGTACGTTGAACGCGTCTCCAAGGCCTAAGAATTGTCCTGAATTTGCCGAAGGAGCTTGCCCTGAATTTGCCGAAGGAGCTTGCCCTGAGTCGCACCGAAGGGTCTTTGTTGGTTTGTCCGGCGG
>CAYZNQ010000014.1:0-8800 GCA_964479925.1 uncultured Candidatus Saccharibacteria bacterium
CGGAGGAGGTGACAGAGGAGACAAATAGTGAATTTGCGCGGAAGCAAGGAATGATTGAAATGCAGACAGACGGAATACTGAAAGTCTTTTCTGGCGTGACGACGCTAGATGAGGTTGAACGCGTAACGGGACCGCTTAAATGGCCCCGTTAGGAGAAAAAATCGTAGGTCTGCGGGCGTTTATGCTTGGGGAAGCGCTCTTTCCGAATAAATCAAAAAGAGTTTAGAATCATTCTTGGGGGTGAGTCCAGCCGGAGCCAGACTGCCCTAACCTCGAAAGATTCAATGCCCGCAGGCCTACGACTTTTTCAAGATATTGATTACTTATAACACAATAGACTACTCTTGTCAATATACCTTCCATGCTCAAAAAAACTAAACCGAAAGAAGAGAAATACGACGAGGAAGACCAGAGCGTTGATACGCTGCTCCGGCCGAATACTTGGGCGGAATATATCGGCCAAGATCACATTAAGCGCAACCTGCGGGTGATTATCGATGCCGCCAAGAAACGCGGCGAGCCGGTGGATCACCTATTATTTTACGGACAGGCCGGTTTAGGTAAGACCACGCTTGCGCGACTGGTTGCTCGGGAGATGGCTTCGCCGATGAAAACCACATCCGGGCCGGCGATTGAAAAGACAGGCGATCTCGCCGCGATCCTTTCAAACCTCGAACCTAGCGACACCCTGTTTATTGACGAGGCGCACCGCCTTAACCGGATGATTGAAGAGGTGCTCTACCCAGCGATGGAGTCGCGCAAACTGCACATCGTGATCGGCAAAGGCGCCGGCGCGCGCACGGTCTCGATCGACCTCCCGCCGTTTACTTTGATCGCCGCGACCACGCGCGTGAATCTACTCTCCGAGCCGCTTCGTTCCCGATTCGGCGCGATTCTGCGGTTGGATTATTACGATGAGAAAGATATCGAACGCATTATAGAGCGCTCCGCCAAAATTTTAGGTATCAGTATTACTCCCGAAGCGATAAAAACACTCGCCGAAGCCGCGCGCTTCACGCCGCGGGTGGCGAATCGCTTGTTGAAGCGGGCGCGGGATTATTCGGAGGTGCACAAAAAACCTACGATTGACGCGGTAGTCGCGGAAGAGACTTTGGAAATGCTGGAGATTGATGAGCTTGGCCTGGAAGTCCACGACCGCTTACTCCTGTCAGCCATTATTGATAAGTTCGGCGGCGGGCCAGTTGGTGTAGGGACGCTCGCGGCGGCGCTAAACGAAGACCGCGGAGTAATTGAGGAGGTTTACGAGCCGTATCTCTTAAAGCTCGGACTCATCAGGCGCACGCCAGCCGGGCGCGTGGCCGAGGCTGTAAGTTATAAACATCTGGGCAGAAAGCCGAAGAGCGAGCTTTTCTAGTATGATAATTATCCACTCCGTCCTTCCAAATCCGGTCGGGCCGGATACCGGCAACGAGTGGATTAAACTTGCGAACCGCGGCGCCGAGACAATCAACCTAAAAGACTGGGCGCTAAAGGACGCGAGCGGTAAAACATTCGTGCTCTCGGGGACGCTGCCGCCGCAGGGCGAATTCACCTTAAAAAATTCTCAAACCAAAATTATCCTCAACAACGGCACTGATACGGTTTCGTTGTACGACCAGTCGGGAAAATTAGTTAACAGCCTCTCTTATGAAAATCCGGCTGAAGGGGAAGTCGTGATGGCAACAAGCGTGAGTGAATCTCCACAAACGTCCGCTAAAGTTATAACGCCTGTGGCTGATAATTATAGCGGTGTGCTGCCGTCTTCATCAGCCGATTTCTCACCGCTTCTTCTCGGACTGTTATTCGCTTTGGTTATGGGGGTAATCGCTGGCGGCGTGGCAAAATATTTCGGCGCGACAAATGGAGCAAATAAGTTTTGATGTTAAAAGCGCCCGCGGGACTGCGACAATCGCTCGCGATCTCGCGGCAGAAATAATAAAAACCAGACCTGGCCGCGGAGCGGTGGTAGTTGGATTAAACGGCGAATTGGGGTCGGGCAAGACCGTTTTTGTGAAAAGTTTTATGCGCGCCTTGGGGGTGCGCCGTAGGGTTATCAGCCCAACCTTTATTCTTATGCGGAACTTCAAATTAAAAGGACATTACACTCGTGCTTACCATGTTGATGCTTACCGCACCGACGACAAAAGCCTAAGCAGATTGGGCTTTAAAAGGGTTTTAGGCGACCCCAAGAACATCGTCCTCATCGAGTGGGCCGGCCGCGCGCGGCGTCTGCTCCCCAGAAGCGCCATAATGATAAACTTTGAACACGGGATAAAACAAAATGAGAGACGCCTTACTTTTAATAGACGCTAATTCATTGATCCACCGCGCTTTTCACGCCCTACCCCCTTTGACTGCGCCGGATGGCCGTCCCGCTGGCGCGCTATACGGCTTGGCGAGCATTATTATAAAAATATTAAAAGAGGGGCCGACCGGCGAAGGCTCGCCGGAATACATCGCCGCCGCGTTTGATAGGCCGGAACCGACCCATCGCGAGAGTGAATATAAAGAATATAAGGCCACCCGTCCTCCGGCGCACGCCGATCTTATTTCGCAGCTCATCGAGTCGCACAAACTTTTTAAAACCTTGGGCATAAAAACTTTTGAGCTTCCGGGCTGGGAAGCGGATGATATCGTTACCACGCTGGCAAGCAAATTCTCGGCGGAGGGGTTAAAGGTGTTTATTTTATCCGGCGACCGCGACGTTTTACAGGCAGTCCATAATAATGATGTCAAAGTTATCATGCCCCAGCGTGGAATATCCAACACAATTACCTACGACGAAAAAGCGGTTAAAGAAAAATTTGGTGTTGCTCCGGAACAGCTTGCCGACTATAAGGGCTTGGTTGGTGACGTCTCCGACAATATCCCGGGCGTGCCCGGTGTCGGGCCCAAAACCGCGGCTAACTTAGTCGGGCGCTACGGTTCGCTTGAGGAAATCTATAAGGAGGTTGATGGGGTAGGTATGGAGAACCCCAAACTTCAGGAGAAGCTTAAAACTTACCGCGAGCAGGCGTTCTTATCCAAAAAACTGGCGACCCTGGAGAGTAATCTGCAGATAAAAATTTCGGCGAACGAGTTAACCTTTAAGCCTTTGCCGGAGAAAGATGTCGCGAAATACTTTGAACAACTTGGGTTCAAAAGTCTGCTGGAGCGCTTCCGGCATTACGTTTCCGACGAAGACTATCCGGTATAGTGCAGTCTTAAAATTCCTGCTTTATAATATTAATTAATGAAGCCCTCATTCGTCTCCAACCTATGGGCGTATCTTAAACTCCCAGAGACGCGTTCACTGTGGATTTTTACGGTAATTGCGATTGTAAACGTGGTCATTGATTTTATCTACCTCCCCTTCGGTCTCGCCGCGGCTGCTTTGGTTATGTTTATAATTTTGTCTGCGGTCATCGCTTGGAATGATTTGAAAATTGCCAAATCCAATCTTGAGGCTCGCGCGTCGTCGCGCCGAATAGAGAGTATCGTTCTGAATCTGCGCGACGGGATTGTCGCGTACGACAATAACTTTAAAGTCATAGTGTTTAATCCCGCCGCCGAAGCGATTTTCGGTTTGAGCGAAGCGGAGATTCTGGGGCAAGCACTCGGTCCGGAACGGGCCCAAGAGCCGCGTTTGAGATTCTTAATCCAGGTTATTTTCCCTTCGCTTGCGCCGGTGGTTGTGCGCCGTTCGGAGGCCGGAGCCTACCCACAGGTCATTGATGTTTCGTTTACCGACCCGTCTAAGGAATTGAAGGTTTCGACCGACCGGATTACGGATGTAAACGGTACGGTGGTTGGGTTCGTCAAGATGGTGCATGATCGCACCCGCGAAGTGGAATTGTATAAGTCCAAATCCGAATTCGTGGCCGTCGCGGCCCATCAACTCCGCACTCCCCTTACCGCCGTCCACTGGATTTTTGAGACCTTATCGAAGTCGAACAACATTGTGCCGGCTGACAAAGAAGTGGTCGTAAGCGGCCTTACCGCCTCCCAAAAACTATTGAAAATAGTGAACGATTTACTGGATGTCGCCAAGATTGAAGAAGGCCGATTCGGTTACGAGTTCGACAACGCCGACTTGGTTGAATTTATCGCCGGGGTTCTTGAAAACGCGAATGTGGTCGCGAAACAATACGGAGTCAATTTGTATTTTGATCGGGGTAATGAGTCGTCGCTCGTCGTGCGCATAGACGCCTCAAAACTAGGTCTGGCTTTGTCGAACCTGATTGATAACGCCATCAAATATAACGTGAAAAACGGTTCAGTCACGGTGCGTATCGCGCGCGTCCCCGACCAGCCTTACGCGCAGGTAAATATTGAAGATACTGGAGTGGGCATCCCTCCTGAAGCGATGAAAAAACTTTTCACTAAATTCTTCCGAGCGGAGAATGTGATGAAGTTCCAGACCGAAGGGTCGGGTTTGGGGTTGTATATCGCCAAGAATATCGTCAACCGCCATGGCGGGACTATTTGGGCGGAGTCAACCATCGGCCGCGGGTCGAAGTTTTTTATGACTTTGCCTACCGATCCCAAACTTATTCCGCCCACGGAAATAGGCGGTAGCGAAGAACTATGATTGTGTTTTTATACGGCTCCGATTCTTATCGCCGCCTTTCCAAAGAGCGCGGGGTCATTGAGGCTTACCGTAAAAAACACGGAGCGCTATCGAGCGCGCGATTTAATTTCGGCGAGGCGGATGATTTGAATAAATTTAGGGAATTCCTGGCCAATAGTTCTATGTTTGAGCCGGATAAGCTGGCGATCGTTGAGGATCCATTTGAAGCTCCAGCCGCGGAGTTACACGATCTTTTGAAACCATATTTGGACGGCGGCGCCAAAACCACAATTCTGATCTCATCCGGTGATAATCCTCCGGCGAAGCTGGCATTCCTGGCTAAAAAACCCTCTCGTTATCAAGAATTTTCGGTCTTGGGAGATAAGAGTCTCAAAACTTTCATCAATAAGGAGGCTGCGAGTCGCGGAGTGAAATTAAAGTCTGAAGTCCTGGAGGGCCTCGCCAAGGCTTATGGCGGGGACACGTGGTCTATAGTTACCGAGCTTGATAAATTAGCGCTGATGTCCGAGCAGAAAATTGAAGCGAAACCGGCGCCCAACTATTATGAACTCATAAACGGTCTGAAGTACGGCCGCGATCCGCGGATAAAACTTACAGCGCTCGAACTTATTCTAAGCGATCGGCGAGACGAGCCGCGGCGGGTGTTTAATAGTTTGGCGTATAAATTACGTGATCCGAATGAGGCAACGATACTCGCGGATTACGATGTCGCAGTAAAATCCGGAAAACTTGACTACGAAGAAGTGTTGCTGGATTTAGCGCTGCGATAACAAACCGCAAACAACTGACAACCAATATAATCGCGAACAATAAAAGGAGGTTGACCAACCTCCTTTTTAATTTATTTTTTAGCGCGTTTGGCTAACCTGGACTTTAGCCGGCTGGCTTTATTCTTTTTTATCACACGCGCCTTCACGGCTTTATCCAGCGCCTGATAAATCTTTTTCAAGTCGGCCGCGCTGGTTCCGGACACCAAAGATTTTTCGTAAGCCTTTACCGCTTTCTTTAAGTCGCTTTTCTTCGCCACATTCCTTACGCGGCGGCGCGCATTTTTCCTTAACTCTTTTTTAGCCGTTTTCGTTCTGGGCATTTTGCGCGTTTATTATTACAGGTTAATTTTGGATTGGCAAATTCTTATTTGGATCAGCCTATGTTCTCGTAGTGTTTTACAACGCAATTTTTATCGTCAATTGTCAAGGAGAGTAAATCTATTCTCCATCCCCTGTCGTCTTTTATGAGTCGCTGTGTCTGGGGCGCAGCCACGTAAACCTCGGCGACTCTTTTAAGCTTTTTCAATTTGGCGGCGGTCATTTGGTCTTCGGCGGTTATGCGCGGGTCGGGACCGCTTACGGTTTTAACCTCAAATATAACCAATGTGCCGTCTGGCGCTACGGTGACGATATCAATTTCCCCCAGCGGTCGGCGGTAATTCCGCTCGATTACCCTATATCCCTTTTGCCGTATGAATCGGCAAGCCAAGTCCTCCCCTAATTTGCCGATTGCCGATTGGTGGGTCATTGCTTGTTGTGTATGCGAACTACTATAATCACTAGTGTTATACAGTATAACACTTATATAATGTTTGTGGTGAAACATTGTTGTGATCGATATGCAGGAAATTAGCTACGAGTACATTAGGGGGTTGATAGATGGGGAGGGCTGTTTCACTTTTTGTACTATACCAGGCTCATTGAAAGTGGGTGACAAAGTTTCTAAACCAAGAATCCCGGCTTTTATTTTATCAATGAATTCTAGAGATAAAGATTTAATAGCTAGTATAAGAAATAGATTAGGCCTGAGAAATAGGATTTACACCTACAGATCAACTCCTCTACACACTTTTAATAAAAGCTATATTAGGGGTAGCAAATCAATTTTAATAGTTAGAGACTTTCCTAGTTTAAAAAACGTAATAGTCCCGCTTTTCTATGAGAAATTGAGAGGTTATAAGGGCACTCAATTTGGAGCTTGGTTGGGGCTAATTGGCACAGATCCAGCAGTGCCGAGTCGGTACAAATTAATATATAGGCTCCACAAAAGCGGTTTTTACAACCAAAACAATCGTTTTAATGGCTAAGTTGCTATTACAAATGTTTCACGTACACACAAGCATTTTTAGGATTTGAGGAAAACGTAGTATTTGTGCGGTTATCCGGCTTTCGTCATTTTTCGATGTTTCACACTTGTTTCACACTAAAATGTTTCACAGATGTTTCACACTAATTTAGTGTCGCATAATGTTGTCCGGGCAGCTACCCGCAAATTGCCGAATACAATCATATCGAATCCACATGCAGTAATGTGGAAGTGGTAGAATGATTAGTATAAAGGTCGAGCTTGTGAAATCAGTATGGCTCAAACAGTAATCAAAAAAGACGGCTCCAAGGAGCCCTTTGATGGCGGCAAGATTAATAAAGGAATCATGGCTGCCGCAAAAGAAGGTGGGCTCCTGGAAGAGCAGGCTAGGAAAGTTGCGGATCAGGTTTCGGCGACTGTTCTGCAGTCCGTGGCTAATAGGCAGGAAGTTACAACCACGGAGCTGAAAGCCAAAGTGCTTAAAGAACTGGACCGCGTTGCTCCGGCGGCGGCCGAAGCGTGGCGGTCATACGACCGCTCAAAAGGTCGTTCCTAGATCTCGCGGTTGGATACATTCTTATCCGCAGTATACTATAACACTGATCAGTATTATAGTATACTAAGTGTTTTTTTGATTGTTAATGACTTTAATTGTGATAAGGAAATTCTTTATCCTATTTTTAGTTGTCTTTGTTATAGCGCTTGCCGTCATTATCTGGCCAAAATTTTCCGACCGCAAAAATGAGTATAATTTGAATATGAAATTAACCAGCCCGGCATTTTTGAACAATCAGTTTATCCCGAGCAAATACACTTGCGACGGGAACGGTATAAACCCGGAATTAAATATTTCCGATGTGCCGGAGGATGCGAAAAGTTTGGCGTTAATTATGCACGACCCCGACGCGCCAATCGCAGGAGGATTTACGCATTGGGTTATTTGGAATGTAGATCCGGAAACGACGGTTATCGCGGAGAATAGCGTGCCCGGCATCGCCGCCGTCCAAGGCTTTACAAACCAGAATCGCGCCGGTTATGTCGGTCCATGCCCGCATCAAGGGATGCATCATTACGAGTTTAAAATCTACGCGCTTGATGCGAAATTAAATTTGGCGCTTTCCTCAAGGAAAGCAGATCTTGAACGGGCGATGGAAGGACACATTTTGGATCAAACAACTTTAACGGGTTTATATAAAAGGGGATGAGTCATCGCATTTTCCTGGCCATCCCAATTACCCCGTCTCTGCAAAACGCAATCTTGGAGTGGGAAAATGGATTTATCAAACTTCCGGTTAGGTGGTTAGTCGGCAAAAACCTGCACACCACCTTGGTACCGCCGTGGTACGAAGAAGAATCGCAAATCCCAAATTGCAAAGCGCGGCTCACGGAAGCCGCAAACGGGTCTAGACCGTTTGAACTTAAATTTACTCGCGTTACATTCGGTCCCGATCCGCGCGAGCCGCGCTTGATTTGGGCGGAGGGGACAGCACCCAAGGAGATAGTAGAATTACGCGATAAGCTTCTTAGGGTTTTTAGCAGGCCGGCCGAGAAAAGGACGTTTAAAACTCACCTCACACTCGCGCGTTTCAGGCCGGAGACATTTTCATCGTTTCCAGTGAAGAATCTAGATGAAAAAGTTTATTGGCCCGAAAAAGTCAGCTCGGTGGTTTTAATGGAATCGCACTTATCACGCGACGGCGCGGATTACGAGGTCATTGCCGAAGCGGGATTAGATCAAATATAAAAGTTGGCTGTCCGTCTAGGATTCGAACCATAGATATTCCTGTGTGCGCGCTCGAGGGGATCCCCGCCTGCGCCGACCTGCGCTTCGCCAAAGGCTTCGGCAAGGCGAGGGCTTCGGCGGGCAGGGAACCCCGGACCTACTCGGTGTCCCGCACAAAGTGGGCGGCATAGGATTCGAACCTATGACCTCTTCGGTGTAAACGAAGCGCTCTGGACCAACTGAGCTAGCCGCCCACTTTAAGCGGGATTGCGATTTGTACCTAAAAATTCTACGCAAGCTTGAGTTTTTAGACAAATCGGGAATAAACTCGCGCTTCCTGCCCCGCGCAACTTGTTGCTGCGGGGTGCCACTGCCGCCTTTTGTAAAAAGGCGAGCCTCGCCCAATTTTGTTGGGCGGGAGCTAAGCGCGC
>CAYZNQ010000015.1:0-8129 GCA_964479925.1 uncultured Candidatus Saccharibacteria bacterium
GATTGGCCGGAGCGCGATAGGCTAATACTTTCCAACGGTCACATCTGTCCGGTGCGCTACGCCGCGATGGCTTACGCGGGGTATTTCCCAATCTCGGAACTGAAGACTCTCCGTAAAATCGGTTCGCGCCTGCAAGGGCATCCGCACCGCGCTTCTCTCCCGGGGTTGGAAACAACGTCGGGTCCTCTCGGTTCAGGCTTGAGCCAGGCAATCGGAGTGGCGCTTGCGGCAAGACTCAACAAGGCAAAGTATCGGGTCTATTGTTTCACTTCCGACGGGGAACACGATGAAGGAAATTTCTGGGAAGCGGTGATGTTCGCCGGGAAAAATAAAATTTCCAATTTAACGGTGCTGGTTGACCGTAACAACATCCAGATCGACGGTTTTACCGAAAACGTGATGCCATTAGAGCCACTCCGCGAAAAATACTGGTCCTTCGGGTGGAATGTTCTGGAGATAGACGGCCATAATTTTGAGGCGATCGTTGATGCGGTGAACGAAGCAAAAGCAATTTACGAGAAACCAACCGTGATTATCGCGCACACCGTCCCAGGCAAAGGGGTAAGCTTTATGGAGCGCGACTATCTCTGGCACGGTAAGCCGCCGACAAAAGAAGAGGCGGCCGTTGCCATGAAAGAGTTGCGAACGCTACAGGGTAGAATTGAGTCGGAGCACCAATAAACAAAAAATGAATACTGATGCTTAACCCCGAGGCAAAACTCAATCCCAAGATTTTTGATACCGACGTCGAGCAAAAACCGATCCGTGACGGCTACGGCGAGGGATTGGTTATAGCAGGAGGAAAAGATCCGAATGTAGTTGTGCTCTGTGCCGACCTTACCGAATCCACCCGCTCCGAGGCCTTCGCCAAGAAATTTCCGGACAGGTTTTTCGAAGTCGGGGTGGCAGAACAAAATATGGCTACTATTGCCGCCGGCTTGGGGATTTCCGGGAAAGTCCCCTTTATTTCTTCTTACGCAACTTTCTCGCCGGGGCGTAATTGGGAGCAGATCAGGACGACGATAGCCTACAACGATTCCAACGTTAAGATTGCCGGACATCATGCCGGAATTTCGGTCGGTCCAGACGGCGCTACTCACCAGGCAATAGAAGATATCGCTACCATGCGGGTGATGCCAAATGTAAAAGTGTTCGTGCCGTGCGACGCAATCCAAGCGAAGAAGACGACGCTTGCGGCCGCCCAAATTTGGGGGCCAATCTACATCCGTTTCGCGCGTGAGAAAACGCCGGTTATTACGACAAACGACACTCCTTATACTCCGGGAAAAGCTGATATCTTTTGGGTTCCTTCGACAGGCTCAGGACGAGGCAAAAAACCGCAGGTCGCGATTATCGCCTGCGGCCCGTTGGTTTACCAAGCGCTTCTTGCCGCGCGCGAATTAGAGAAACTGGGCGTTGGGTCAGTTGTGTTGAATAACCACACGGTTAAACCGATGGATGAGGAGAAAGTGGTTGAAGTTGCCAAGCGCTGCGGTGCGGTTGTCACGGTGGAAGAGCATCAGGTAATGGGTGGGATGGGCAGCGCAGTTGCGGAAGCGCTCGCGCGGAAGTTCCCAACACCGATGGAGTTCGTCGGGATGCAAAACGTGTTCGGCGAATCCGGAAAACCGGCGGAACTTATCGAAAAGTACGGGATGGGTGCAAAAGACATTAAAACCGCGGCATTAAGGGTTATAAAAAGGAAGAAATAAGAATGGCGAATCTGAAGTACGATGTAGTAGCGATAGGATCGGCAACCCGCGACGCATTTTTTGAAGGCGATTTCAAAATTGTCCGCTACGCGGCGGCGCCAAGCGGCCGTGCGCTGGTCTTTCCATTCGGCGAGAAACTGGCAATCAAAAAAGCATATTTTACGATCGGCGGCAATGCCGCTAACGCGAGCGTCACCTTTGCGCGGCAGGGTTTTAAAACGGGCATCGCATCTCCGGTCGGTAACGACGTCTCTGGCGAAGAAATACGCCAGCGGTTAAAGAAAGAGGGTGTGGATATATCGTATATAGTCGCAACACCGCACCCAACCGCGTACTCCGTCCTGCTATTGGAAGGTGGTGAGCGCACTATTCTCAATTATCTCGGCGCGCCCAACAAGTTTTCATTGAAAGACGCGCCGCTCCATCGGCTTGCGGCGAAGTGGTGGTATGTGTCGCTGCCCGGCGAATCGTACCGTTCTTTCAGTAAGTTGCTCGCCGCGGCGAAAAAGATGGGGGTGAAAGTCGCGCTTAATCCATCGATGGGCCACATCATTCATGGCCGCAGAGAGCTTTTACACTTATTACCGGACATTTCTTTTTTGGTGTTGAACGAGAGCGAAGCGTCGGCGCTTACCGGAGTTTCGTTCAAAAAAGCGGAAGCGGTGTTTAAGAAACTGGACAAGCTTATGCCTGGAATAGTTGCCGTTACCTCCGGCCCCGCTGGCGTAACCGTCTCTGACGGCAAGTTTGTCTACCGAGCTGGCATTTTTAAGGAGAAGAAATTGGTTGACCGCACCGGCGCTGGAGACGCTTTCGGTTCGGGATTCGTAGCAGGGTTGTTGCGGAAAAATAATATAGAATACGCCATTCGACTCGCGAGCGCCAACGCCACCGCGGCAGTTGAGAAAATCGGGGCGACAGAGGGGCTCTTAACCCGCCGTAAGTTCGAGAGCGAACGGAGATTCAAGACGCTTAAGATCATGAAGAAAAATGTATAAGATACCTTGCTCTGAAGAACTATCTAAAATTTTAGGCGTCGATCCGCTCTTGTTGGAAAATTTGGATCGAGAGATGTCAAAACGGCTGGGCGGCGAGGGCGTTCTGCAACGCGTTGTGGAAGAAAACGACAAAGTTATTAATAACACCCTTAATCTGCTTGATTCCAACCCGCGCTCGGCGGACCATGTGCGGAGCGTGCTTAGGCAGACCGTTTTGCGGCACGAGGAAGAGCTGCTGGATTTTTTGGACATCGTTGAGGGACGGAACGAATTTGAAAAAGCAGCGGTGCTCGCCAGTAAAATCGCGCGGGTTGGGAGCGGTTACTTCTTGAAAAAAGAGCTTGCCGCCGAGATTTTAAAGAAGCGGCCCCCGGAAAATGTCCTGAAATACTTGGGAGTTGCAACGGTAGAAGAAGCGTTAGCGAAGCACGATGTCGCCGAGATTTTCTCGGCGTTGCGGTTCATTGAAACGGATGAATGGATGCACCAGACTTTTGACGTCGCTTACGGCGCATTTACCGCAACCGATTTTGAGGAGCGGGCAATCGAAGTCCGTGTCCTGGGTCCGGAATGGCGCGAAGTTGCCAAGAAATTTGTGGCCAAGAAACACCACAATGTGAGCCACTTGAAAGAATTTGGCGTGATATTCCTAAACCCGATCCGCGAGCGCATTCCCGGTAAATTTCTGCGCGATTTTGCCTTGCTCCTGCACTATTTCCACGAAATCGAGTTTTATTCCAAACTATTCCGCCGATACTCGGCCGGCGCGGATTTCGCGGGAAAATTGAAGGCGCTTTTGAGGGGTGATGTGCCGGAGGTTTACCGTTTGGAGCCGGGCGAGTGGTTGATTGTCCAACGTTACTTGGCTAAAGAGAATCCTAAGGACCCAAGGCTCTATATGCCGCGAGTTAATCCCGAGTCGCTGCACTGGCGTCGTGGCGAGAGAGACTTAACACTGTTCAATGCGCCGGAAGCAAAACTTAATTTGGACCTCTGGGCAGATTTGGACTGGGTGGGAAATATTTTCTCCGCCGAAAGTGCCCTCCTGTCGGACGGGCAGGGATCCGCATCTGGCGTAGAGGATGGCGAGGTGGTAAGTTTTGATTTGGAGGATAATACGATGACTCTAGTTTCCTTTATGGAAGGTGAGGAACGACAATACTTTAACTATCACCAGCGCGAGGCAATGTGGACAAGGATATTCAGTGAGTACGTGGGAGGAGACGATAATATGGAGAAACTGCTCATAGAAAACTTTGATAAAGGAGTTATCAAATTTTAATTCAAAATTGAAAAATCAAAAATCAAAATTATGAAGAACTTGCGTGAAATCATTACGGATGCTGAAAAAAAGAAAGTAGCCGTTGGGCATTTCAATGTTTCGGACTTGGTAACCCTAAAAGCGATACTTGCCGCGGCCGCGGAGCTTAACCTGCCGGTCATAATTGGTTTATCCGAGGGCGAGCGCGATTTTGTAGGCGTAGAGACCGCAGCCGCGCTCGTAAAGTCGTACCGCGGTGAATATAATATTCCGATTTATCTGAATGCTGACCACACTTACTCACTGGATAAAGTTAAGGATGCAGTCGAGGCTGGATTCGACGCCGTTATTTTCGACGGAGCGAAACTGCCGCTTGAAGATAATATTGCCCGCACCAAGGAGGCGGTAAGTTACGTTAAGTCTGTGAGACCAGAGGTGATAGTGGAAGGCGAACTGGGTTATATCGGAACTTCTTCCGAGGTATTAAACGCAGTGCCGATAGGGGTAGCAATGGGTGAAAATCTGACTACACCGGAGGATGCCGCGCGTTTCGTGAAAGAAACCGGAATTGATCTTTTGGCGCCGGCGGTCGGGAATATCCACGGGATGTTCAAGGACATCCCAGAGCCGCGGCTTGATATAAATAGAATTAAGGAAATCCGCGCGGCCGCTGGGATGCCGCTTGTTTTGCATGGCGGGTCCGGCACGAGCGACCAGGATTTCGTCGCGGCAATTGAGGCAGGAGTTTCTCTAATCCATATCAATACCGAGATACGTGTGGCGTGGCGCAAGGGAATCGAACAAGCGCTTCGCGAAAATCCGGAGGAAGTTGCGCCATATAAGTTGATGGGAGCGGCTTTTCAGAACGTACATGATGTTGTGGTTGCGCGATTACGTTTGTTTAATCGCTTAAACTAGGCGGGCCAAGCTTGTTTAGTATACTATAATACTGATCAGTATTATAGTATACTACTCTATCACGAAGACAACTGGCTGGAAGAGATTTTTTGAAGAGGACTTGAGTTTATCCTGATAATCCTTACAATTGGCAGCGAGGGAGAAATGTGAGTTTACTCATATTTCGACTGAGCGAACCAATTGATGAAGCGAAGCTTCAGTACAATAGGAATGCATTTTAGGCGATGACAGAGCTGAAAGTAGAAAAGAGGAATTCATTCGGCAAGGCCAACGCGTCCCTGCGCAAGGCGGGGATGATCCCGGCCGAGCTTTACGGCCACGGCGTTCCGAACGTGCATCTTGCGGTTAAAACCGGAGACTTTGAGAAAGTTTACCGTGAGGCGGGGGAGAACACAGTTGTGAACGTAATAGTTGACGGCGCCGCGCGGCCGGTCTTGATATACGATATTCAGAAAGATCCATTGGCTGATCAGGTGCTCGCGGTTGATTTTTACCAAGTCAGGATGGATGAGAAAATTGCGGCGGCTGTGCCGCTCAAGTTCGTGGGAGAAGCGCCGGCGGTGAAGGAGGGGGGCATTTTGATTAAAGCTATGGATGAGGTTAAGGTGGAAGCTCTCCCGCAGGATTTGCCGGAGAATATAGAGGTGAATCTGTTAAAACTCGCCGCAATCGGTGACAGTCTGTATGTACGCGACCTGCCCACTAGCAGCAAATATGAATATGCAGTCGAGCCCAACACGGTTGTCGCAAGCGTTACGGAACAGGCCAAAGAGGAAGTTGTCGAGACGCCGCTTACTCCAGAGCAGGTAGTAGTGGAGACCGAGGAGAAGAAAGCCGAACGACAGGTTAAAGCTGGTTCCGCCGAGGAGGGCGGAGCGCCCAAAGTCGAAGTATAGTAAAATTAAGGTAATGAGGCCGAAACCTAGGATAGTTTTGGATGTACGGTCGGAGAGGGCCGATGTTTTTGCGCGTCGCCAGCGACTTATAAATTTGAGCGCAGCGAGGCGCACGGTTTCTCCGCGCAATTTCAGGTCTGTGGCGGTGGTTGCGCTTATTCTGCCATTTCTGCTTTTGGGTTCGGCGATTGCGCCGATCACGGCTGGCACGACGGATTCGGTAAGCAGTTCGGCCAACGATGCCAAACGCCAGGCGTTGGAGAGCCAACTCCAGCAACTAGAGAGCCAAATCACAGACTACGAGAATACGATTACAAACTATCAGAAGCAGGGCAGTACCCTTAAGAATGAGATTAGTTCCTTGAACGCCAAAATCGCGAAGCTCAATCTTCAGATCAAAGCAATCAATATCTCGCTAAATGAACTTGATAGTGAGATTCGGGCGACGAGTGCGAGAATTGGCGACACGGTTGGTAATATAAATGCCAGCAAAATTGGTCTTGCGAGCGCGCTGCAAAGTCTATACGAGAGCGATAGTGAAAGTATGGCCGAGATACTTCTCGCGCATCCGCAAATCTCCGATTTCTTCGGCAGCGTAAACGACTTGATGGCACTGCAACAGAATGTGCAGGTCGCGATATCCAGCCTCGCTGCGTTGGAGAGCGATTTGCAGGATCAAAAAGAAGAACTTGGAACGCAACGGGCTGACACCGCGGCGCTGAAGGAATTCCAAAACTCGCAGAAGCAGACCCTGCGATCAACCAAGAACGATAAAAATACGCTCCTTACGCAAACCAAGGGGAAGGAGTCGGAATATCAGAAGATCCTGACCGACACTAAGAAAACCGCCGCGCAGATAAGGAATCAGATTTTCGAACTTTTAGGCGGCGGGGAACTTACTTTCGATAAAGCCTACGCCTTGGCAAAAGCGGCACAAGACGCAACTGGAGTGAGAGCCGCCTTTATCCTCGCAGTCCTGGACCGGGAATCGGCTCTGGGCCAGAATGTCGGCCAATGTGCATATAATCAGGTTATGTCCGGAGGCACTACGGCCATGAGCCAGAAACAAGTGCCGGTTTTCCTATCGATCCTCAGTTCGTTGAATGTCAGTCCTGACGCGGTGAAAGTATCCTGTCCCAATCAGGACGGCACTTACGGCGGCGCAATGGGTCCGGCGCAGTTTCTGCCGAGAACGTGGAATTTGTATAGCCCGAAGGTTGCCGAGATTGTCGGACACAACCCCAGTCCTTGGAATAACGCCGACGCATTTATAGCTGCCGCGCTTTATCTGAAAGATGCCGGAGCAGCTTCGAGCGAAAAACAGGCTGCCGCCCGCTATTACTGCGGCTCATCGTGGACTCGTTATGTATGTCTAAGCGTTTACGGTTACAACGTTGTCCAGCAGGCTAATAACTTCCAGCAGGACATCGATATCTTGAACGCGGGCTGATATACGAGGGTATAGGGTTTAGCCACTAGGGTATCGAATACAAAACATACGTGTCGCAATAATTACCCTAAACCCTATTGGCTATACCCTAGACCCTACTTTTCGGCTTTCGCAAAAGCCTTAATCATCGGATCGAGATCTCCTCCCAATATTCTCTCAATATTATGGAATTTCTTGCCGATTCTGTGATCGGTTATGCGGTCCTCCGGAAAATTATAAGTTCTAATTTTTTCTGACCTATCTCCCGAGCCGATCTGTTCGCGGCGCAAGTCGGTTATGGAGCCAGTCGCCTTTAATTGTTCCATTTCATAAAGTTTTGCCCGCAGGACCGCGAGCGCTTTCTCACGATTGGAGTATTGGGAACGCTCGGCGCGCGAAGAAACCACGATGCCGGTTGGTTTGTGGGTTATCCGTACAGCAGTCTCAACTTTATTCACGTTTTGGCCGCCAGGTCCGCCAGCCCGGGAAAAATTCACTTCCAGGTCTCTTTCTTTGAGTTCCACCTCGCGCGGCTCAACTTCTGGAAGTACCGCGACGGACGCGGTTGATGTATGAACACGCCCGCTTTTTTCCGTTTTTGGTATGCGTTGCACGCGGTGTACGCCGGATTCATGCTTTAGCGCGTCGTAAACCCCATCGCCGTCCAATTCGGAGATAAAAGTTTTATAGCCTCCAAGCGTTCCTTCGCTCGAATCCAGCGCCGCGAACTTCCAGCCGCGCTTTGCGGCGTAACGCTGATACATCCGCGCTAGGTCGCCGGCGAAAAGCGCCGCTTCGTCGCCGCCCGTTCCAGCTCTAATTTCTAGAATTATTTTATTTATATTTCCTTGCATAGAAAACTAGGGTTTAGGGGATAGGATTTAGGATTTAGGATTTAGGATTTAGGGTTTAGGG
>CAYZNQ010000016.1:0-8090 GCA_964479925.1 uncultured Candidatus Saccharibacteria bacterium
CGACCTTGTATTTTTCCAGCAACCCCTTGATATTCGCGGTTTCAACCTCGCGCTCGGAGAGGATTAATTTACTGGTTCGCGGATTCAAGTTAATAATCTTCACGCTGAGCTCCTCGCCGATCAGTTTTTTCAAACCATCAACCATCTTCGCGCGATCACCCTCAGTCTCCTTTGGATAATGGTCGTTTGAAAGCTGCGAAGCGGGTATAAAAGCCGATAAGCCCGCCACTTCGGCGATAAGCCCGCCCGCATTCGCGTCCAATATCTTTATCTTAAGCGGCTCATCTTTATCTTTTAGATCTCTGATTTCCTGCCATGCGCGCTGCTTTCCGGCTTCCGAGAGAGACAATTCTACATAGCCCTTTTCGTTTTCCGGGTCGATTACTCTTGCGCTCACTGTGTCGCCCGTATTCAGGCGCTTTAAAACATCCTTAGCATTCAAGAGTTCAATCCCATAGACGATGCCGGTTCCGATCCTTGGGATCTCAAAGTACGCCACCCGTCCGGTTTTCTCAATCAGTTTCACCTCGGTTAAGTCGCCGGCTTTTAAGACCGGCATCAAGGCCGGATTGTTTTTCAGTTCGCGGGTCAGAGCCGATTCGCATTTAACTATCATCATAGTTCAAGTTTTGCAGAGCTAAGCCGCAGCTTTGCAGGGGGATTGTGAACCTATCTCATAATATATTCAAGGCCGCGTTTCCTGCAATTTTCGCGATTCCGCGAGGCACGACGAGGAGATTAGTGGCAGTAGCCACAGCTCCGAGGAGTAACACAGCGGAGCGCGAAAATAGCGGAAACCCTTCGGGATACGGCCAGATTCGCCCGATTACTGCGTCGGCTTCTCCTCAACGTATCGCTTGATACGTTTTCGTCGTCGCTCCTTGTACCGGACGAATCTGGTACGTATCGCGGCTGAAGATATTATGAGACAGGTTCACGAAAAACCTGATTGAAAAGCAACGTCCGAGCGAGTAAAATTAGGGTAATATGGTTATACGGGTCGCTCCCTCTGGGAGCGTAAGTTGTGAAATATCGGACTTTCGCATCGTCGTCGATCCGGGCCCCCGTGAGCGGGGGAACTTAATCTTAAAGACCTCGTCTGAGCTTCCGCTCGCCGCCGCTTCGCGTGAGCTAAGCTCGGCCTCGCCGGACGTAATTAACCATGCCGGAGAATATGAAATCTCCGGAATCAAGATTAAGGGATTGGAGATGGAAAGCGAGTCCCTCGGGCATAGCCCTACGGGCGAGCCTAGTCCAAAGAACATTAAAACCACCTATTTAGTGGAAGCCGACGGAGTCCATCTTTGTTTTTTGGATGGCATCGCGAAGGAGTTGGATGACGCTTTTATCGAAAAACTCGGGAAGGTGGACGTCCTTTTTATCTCGGCCGACAAAAAATCAGCTGAACCTAAAAAACTCGCCGCACTGGTTAAGGAAGTCGAGCCTCATATTATCGTGTCCACCAACGAAACCGCGGCGGAAAGTTTGTCAGAAGGTCTGGGCAAAAAACCGGAGATTTCCGATCGGCTAGTCGTGAAACGCAAGGATTTTGAGGGAGAAGAAGGCACTAAATTCGTATGGATAAAAGAAAAGTAGGAAAACCCGCCGCCGCTGGCGAGCCTCGCCCTTGGGGGCGAGAGGCGGTCGCGGGCCGTGTGGTGCCGGTAGAAATCACCGAAGAACTTCGCAATTCCTATCTGGACTACGCGATGTCGGTAATTGTCGGGCGCGCGCTGCCCGACGTGCGCGACGGCTTGAAGCCGGTGCACCGCCGCATCCTTTGGGCGATGTGGGAATCGGGGCTTACTCACAGCGCGAAGTACCGCAAGTCGGCCAACGTGGTGGGGGATGTGCTTGGCCGCTACCATCCGCACGGCGATGCGGCGGTTTACGACGCGATGGGGCGCATGGCCCAAGATTTCTCGCTGCGTTACCCATTGATTGACGGGCAGGGGAACTGGGGATCGGTTGATGGCGATTCGCCCGCCGCGATGCGTTACACCGAGTGCCGTCTTTCACCATTAGCCGAGGAGCTCTTGGCCGACATTGATAGAAACACGGTTGACTTCATCCCAAACTACGATGCCACCCGTTCCGAACCAAAAGTTCTGCCGTCAGCCGTGCCGCATCTATTAATGAACGGCGCGGACGGCATCGCGGTCGGAATGGCGACTAAAATTCCGCCGCACAATTTGGGTGAACTGGTTGACGCGACTACACATTTGGTCGATCACCCTAAGGCGACCTCGGAGGATTTGATGGGATTCGTGAAGGGTCCGGATTTCCCGACCGGAGGCGTGATTTATAATCGCAAGGACATCGTTGACGCCTATGTTTCCGGACGCGGCAAGGTTACAACCCGCGCTTTGGCCGAAGTGGACGAGGACAAAATAGTCATAACTGAAATCCCGTACCAAGTTAATAAATCCGAACTAATCACCAAGATTGCGGAATTGGTGCAGAATAAGAAAATAGAGGGCATCAGGGACTTGCGCGACGAGTCGGACAAAGACGGCTTGCGGATTGCGATTGATTTGAAAAAGGACGCCGTGCCGCAGAAAGTTTTAAACCAGCTCTGGAATTACACTGATCTCCAGAAGGATTATCACTTGAACATGCTTGCCCTCTCTGAAGGCCTGAAGCCGCGGGTGATGTCCATTAAGGATATTCTCTCGGCTTTCGTTGACCACCGCCGCGAGGTCGTTCGCCGCAGGGCCGAGTTTGATCTCACCCGCGCCCGGGAGCGAGCCCATATTTTGGAAGGATTAGCCAAGGCGTTGGACGTAATCGACAAGGTTATCGCCACCATCAAGAAATCGAAAGATAAGGAAGACGCGCACGCGAATCTAGTCAAGCAGTTCAAACTGTCCGACGTTCAGGCGACAGCGATTCTGGAAATGCGTTTGCAGACCTTAGCTGCGCTTGAGCGCCAGAAGATAGAGGACGAACTCAAGGAAAAGTTGAAACTGATCGCGGAACTTATCCTGCTTTTGAAAAGCCCGGAGAAAATTTCGAAAGTCGTTAAGGACGAACTCCTCAAGATTAAAGACAAATTTGGAGACGAGCGCCGCACCAAAGTCGTCGCCCCAGGCCTCAAGGAATTCCGCGTTGAGGACCTGGTGCCGCAGGAGGAGACGATTATTATGATGTCCCGCGACGGCTATATTAAGAGAATGCTACCCGGAGCGGTAAAGAGCCAGCACCGCGGCGGCAAAGGGCTGATCGGCGGGGAAGTGAGCGAAAGCGACGTGCTGGCGCATCTTTTGCGAGCCGACACGCACGATTCGATTTTATTCTTTACCGATCGAGGCCACGTTTTGCAGACTAAAGTCTATGAAATCCCGGTCGCCTCGCGCACTTCGAAAGGCAAGGCGATCCATAACTTCCTGGAACTGCCGCCGCAGGAAAGAGTTAACGCCATCATCACTTATGGTTCGGCTGCGCTCACCACAAGCGGCGAAAAGATTGGCGCGGCATATCTTGTTATGGCGACCGATAAAGGGATGATTAAAAAAACCAATTTGAAAGACTTCGGAAATGTGCGCCGGAGCGGAATTATCTCCATAGCTTTGAAAAAAGGTGACGCCCTGAAATGGGTGCGGCTATCTTCCGGCAAGGATGAGGTAATTTTGACCACCGTAAAAGGTCAATCAATTCGCTTTAAAGAGTCGCAGGTTCGCCCGATGGGACGCACCGCCGCCGGGGTTCGCGCGATAAAACTAAAGAGCGGCGACGCTATAAGTTCATTAGACGTCGTACCTTCCTCCGAGATGGATAGAGCCCAGCTATTGGTCGTGATGGCGAATGGTTTCGCTAAATTCACCGCGCTCAAAGAATATAAGGTCCAAGGGCGCGGCGGGCAGGGGATTTTGACCGCCAAGGTGACGGGTAAAACGGGGCAGGTTGTCTCCGCTCACGTGGTCGTGAAAGAAACCGAACTTTTCGCCGCTTCCGCCCGCGGCCAGATCATTCGCACGAAGCTCGCGAGCATAAGGAAGACTGGCCGCGCCGCGCAGGGAGTGAGGATTATGAAAGTCGCTTCGGGTGACGCGATCGCCGGCACCGCGTGTATCTAATAATTACCAATTTACAATTTTCAAATTCCAAACACGATAATCGTTTTGTTTGAAAATTATTTCATTGTAAATTCATTGAAAATTGAGAATTGAAAATTGAGAACTTTATCTGCGCTTTAACTTTTGCGCTTTGAGCCTTACACTTTAGATATATGCAATTCACCAAGAACCAAAAGATAATTCTGGGGATCGGCGGGGCGGTAGTTCTCTTCTTTATCCTCGTGTTTACCGGGATTATTCCCGGCCTGCGCCAAGGGATCGGTCCTGCGGCCAAGCTCCAGTTCTGGGGGGTCGGCGACGATAGCCAAGTTTGGTCAAGCGCGATTGCGGCATATTCCCAATCTCGCCCGAACGCGACCGTCCAATACACGGAGTTCAACTCCTCGGATTACGAGTCTAAATTGGTGGACGCGCTCGCCGCGGGGCAGGGCCCGGATGTATTTATGTTCAATAACTCCTGGCTTTCCAAACACAAAAACAAGGTAACGCCGGCGCCGGCAGATCTCGTTAATATCGTGACCTTCCAAAATATTTTTCCGCAGGTGGCAGTACAAGATTTCACGAAAGGCGGCGTGATCTACGCCATGCCACTTTCGGTGGATACGCTCGCGTTGGTGTACAACCGCGATATCTTTGACCAGCGCGGCGTCGCCGTCCCGCCATCAACTTGGGATGGATTCAAGAATGTGGTTTTGCAGACTCGCAGCCTGTCGGCGAGCGGTAGTATATTGAAACCTGCTGCGGCGATTGGTGGGACCGCTAAGGGCGTTACTAACGCGACCGATCTCCTGAACCTGATCTTTTTGCAGACGGGGACGAGTATGACGGATTCCACAGGCACGCAAGCGACTTTTGCGGACGCTAATGGCGCAAGCGCGCTTAACTTCTATACGCAATTCGGAAAAGCCGGCGGCAAGTACTACACTTGGAACGATGCGCAGGGGAGCGACATTGATTCGTTCGCCGCGAAGAAGACTGCGATGATTTTTGCTTACGCTTCGCAACTTTCCGACATAAAAACCAAAAACCCGTTTTTAAATTTCGCCGTGCAGCCGGCGCCGCAGTTTGATAAGAACAACGCCATTAATTACGCGAACTACTGGGGTCTGGCCGTGTCGGCGAAGAGCGCGAACGCGAGCACGGCTTGGGATTTTATAAATTACGTTACTGCCGATACGAGCGCGGCCGGGAGTTATGCGCTCGCGGCTAATAAACCGCCGGCTCTCCGGTCGCTTATCGCGCAGTATCTTACCAATCCAGTCTTGGGGCCGTACGCCGCGCAAGCGCTCACGGCGAGGAGCTGGCCAGAGCCCGATCCAGACGCGGTTTCGGCCATCTTCAACGATATGATACAATCTGCTTTGAAAGGAACGCTCTCGACTAGCCAAATTTTGCAGCAAGCCGAGGATAAGATCTCAATACTCTTGATACAAAGATAGAAGATGAAGTGTGTTGCGGAACCATTTGTTTTTAATAGTAGCCAAGGTCTCCTTTCTGGGATCAAAAGTTATGACTTCTGCGGCCTTGTCCAACTGGCGAATAACCTAATAACTTTTGGAGTTAGGTATATAGCTTTCCCTCTCGCGGGGCTATTCATCATAATCGGCGGTTATCTCCTGCTTACCGCCGGCGGCAACGAAGAAAGAATAATAAAAGGGAAGCAGGCTATAACTGCAGCCGTCGTGGGTCTGCTTATCGTCTTATTCTCGTCACTCATAATAAAAGTGGTCTTCAAGCTGCTGGGGGCCGACACCACTTTGCTGCCGTGGTAGCAAGCTGTATAATCTAAGTAATGTGGAGTAACGCCATCCTATCGGTGAGCAAAGTGTTGGCAGAAGGGGCTGAAAGCGGCACCAATCCTGACGCAGGGTCCCAGGGTTTCCAGATAAATAACCCACTGCCCGGCGTTGATAACCCGGTAACTCTGATCAACAAAATAATCGGGGGTCTTCTACCCATCGCCGTTGCTCTTACATCGCTGGTTATTCTATGGGGGGCCTTTCAGCTTCTCTCCTCCAGCGGCAATCCCGAGAAAATTGAGCGCGGTAAGAAGACCATCTTGTGGGCGGTCATCGGCCTTGTTATAGTACTGGTAGCTCAAGGGATCGCCTTTGTTATCCAAGATGTTACGGGGATAAAAGTGACCCAATAAAGGTCGGAGTTACTCTTTATTTAATGACAAACCTACTTAATTTTCTTCAGTCTAAACTGGTGGTTGCCACGGCTATGGCCGACAGGGTTCCTGAGCCGGGCGGCAACGTGCCCACATCCGGCCAAGCGCTTATCCAGACATTAACTAATGTAACCAACTGGGTTCTGGGTGTGTTGGCCCTAGTCGGAGGTATTTTTATTCTAGTGGCCGCTTTCCAGTACTTAACGGCAGCTGGAGATGCCGAGAAGCTTGGCAAAGCCAAGAACACCTTGATCTACGCAATAGTGGCTATTGCAATCGGTCTCTTGGCTAGAGGTATACCTTTTATCATTCAGAGCATCACTGGGATTCAATTTCAGCAGTAAGGAGATCGGACACTAATACGCTAAATTATGTAAAATCCCCGCTTAAAGATAGCGGGGATTTTGGGTAACAGTTGTTACCGTCGTTCAATCGTTACTGCAACCCGCGTCTCTTCTTCGTAAGCGGAAATCCGGAACACACCCCTTCTCACGCCCTCATCATTATGGTCGTTTGCGCCGAGGTATCGGCAGAAACCGTCCGAAAAGCAGATTTGTATCTGCTTATCGAAACTTATGTTGTACACAGATCCGGGTGGCGTTGCGATCCAGGGTGAGGTTTCACCTGGAGCGAGAGTGAATCCAACTACTCCATATGGGAGCTGGTATGGATTCGCCGCCGAAGCTTTCTGTCTCACCTTATTGATGATCCACGAGCCAAGTTGCTCTCCAGTTGGGAGATAGTGTGACAAGATGCCCGAGAGTAGTACCAAGAGACCGACTGTAATAAGAGCCCAGGCTATTTTCCAAGCCCAGCGTGGCGCCTTTTGGTGTTCTTGGTTCATATTTGTTTGTCTCCCTTCTTAGCCAGTAATTTTCCGACTATAGCTGCGAGAGCTGGCGAACCAGCCAACGCTTTCACGGCTTCAGCGGCTGCCGGATCAAGACTGATCCGGTGCTCATTGATTGTTTTCGGTACCTTGCCCCTTTCAACCTGGATATTGTCTCTGGCCTCGTTTTTGGAGAATCCAGCTTTTTCATTTTCTTTGACCAAGCTTAAGAAGGTTTGAGTCTCAATAGACTCTGCTTTCTTCTCTTGTACCTCTTTAGCTGCTTTCTCCGCGGCTTCTTTAACCGTCCCAACGACCTCTACCTGCTCTATATTTAGAAGGCTGATGACTATACCTAGGGATGGAAGTTCAAACCTGCCATTGCCTCGGCGGCATTCTTTCATCTCTTCTTGTGTAACATCCTTTGCTAGGATGGTTTCCAAGATAGCTTCAACCGTTTTATCTGTAGCGCCTATAGCCTCTTCCCAGGTTTGTGGGCCCTCTTTGGGAGAGCGATGCCATTGGCGGATTCTTTCAGAAACAATATTCTGAAGGATAATTCTGACCCCAGTCTCCCCTCCACTATTAATGAAAGCGATAAGGGCTCCGGGATCGTCTCCGTTTGGATGCCAGGTGATGCTTATAGGCACCTTTAGCTCGGCATTGTCCGGCGTTCTAACTTCGCTGGGAGTGAAGTCTTGGGGGATACTGGTAATCCCAATAGGGATATAGCCGAAGACATAAGGATGGGCGAAGAAGAATCTCCAGCCCTCTCGTTTAACTCTTCGGATACGCCCTCCTAAGAAGGTAACTAGTGCTACCTGAGGAGGTTCGGCTGGAATGCGCCGAAGTCCTTGGAGGATGACCGCAAAACTGACCCCGATTACGAGGAGACAGAAACCAAGTACATAGAACGTACTGTCCCCCGACACCGTCAGCACCATTGCTAACCCGACCGTAAACACTAACCAAGGTAAAACCTTGATAATTTTACGCATAGTTGCAGGCGATG
>CAYZNQ010000017.1:0-7721 GCA_964479925.1 uncultured Candidatus Saccharibacteria bacterium
TGGTAATTGAAAATTAAATCTTTGTCATTTTCCATACCAGATACTAGATACCAAACTAGGATACGTCGGCGCGGATGCGACGAATACCGGCCGAACTTGACTCCTCTTTCATAATTTTAAACGGCCCGATTTCGCCCGTATGCTTCACGTGCGGACCGCCGCAGAGTTCTTTTGAATAGGCCGAGTCAATATCGTCAGCTTTACCTATATAATACACTTTCACCTCCGGCGGATAATGGCCCTTGTAAAACCGCCGCGCACCTAGTCGTACAGCCTCTTCTAAAGGCAACTCCTTAACCCGAACCGGCAAATCCTCTTTAATTTTCTCATTCACAATTCTCTCAATTTTAATCAACTCCTCACCGGTCAACTTGCGGCCGAAGACGAAGTCAAAACGGGCCCGCTCCGGTGTGATGTCGCTCCCGCGCTGATCGATTTGATTTCCCAAAACATCGTGCAGGGCCTGATTCAAGAGGTGGGTAGCCGTATGCAGGCGGGTAACTTTCCCAATCTCCTCCGGATTCCCGGCTTTTAATTCTCCTGTGTCCAAGACCAAACCGTGGCCGCCGAATTTTTTTCCGACCCCGGCGCGGGAAATTTCCCTGTGGCGTTCAATCTCTTTCTCGAAACCCCGACGGTCAACCGTTTTATCCATCCTAGCGGCGAGTTCTTCAGTAAGTTCGATTGGAAAACCATGGGTAGCAAGGAGTGTAAAAGCGCCGGCACCCGAAATTTGTCCGCTTGCCGCCGCAACTTTCTCAAATTTCTTTATACCGCTCTGGTAGGTCCGCTCAAAGGCAACCTGTTCTTCTTTGAATACTTCATTTATTCGCTCGCGGTCCCGCCTAAGTTCCGGATACGCACCAGCGTACGAATCTATAAGTGTATTAATGGTGCCGCTTAAGAACCCCTCCGTGAGGCCAATAAGATACTGCGCATGCATAACCGCGCGACGGATAAGCCGCCGCAGCATATAACCGCGGCCTTTATTCGACGGAACCACGCCGTCGCCTATCAGAAAAACTGCCGCGCGCACGTGATCGGCAATAATCCGTTCCGATTTTATATTCGAATTTTTAGCGCTCGCACGTATTTGCGTAATGAGTGGCTTCAAAATATCTATATTAAAAATGTCCGGATCGTCATTAGAAGCCGCGGTGATGCGCTCCAATCCGCCGCCGAAATCCACGTTCCGCTGCGCGAGTTTGGAAAAGGTTCCGTCCTCATTCTTTCTATATTCCATAAAAACCGAGTTCCCAATTTCTACAAAACGGCCACATTCACAGTTAGGATGACAGTATTTACCGAATTTTGGATCATGGCGCGCTTGTCCTGAGCTTGTCGAAGGACCGAAATCGTAAAACATTTCCGAGTCCGGTCCGCCCGGCTCGCGCGGCGGCATTTTCTCCGGCGGACCGGAGCGGCTCCACCAATTCTTCCGCGCGTCGTAATAAAAGATGCGCCCGCTTTGCATCCCAAATTCGCCGCCTTTTTCGGAAGCACCGAACACCACCGCCTTCGCCTCAATGCCTTTTGCGGCGAAAAGTTCCTGCCAAATAGCAACCGATTCATCGTCCTGCTGGATGCCGTACTCCGGCGCGCCCGAGAAAACCGACACGTAGAGCCTTCCAGGATCCAACCCGACTCCGCCAGGCGGCGGATTAGTCAGAAATTCAAAAAACCACTGCAGTTGTTCATTTTTAAAATAATCACCCAGCGACCAGTTACCCAACATCTCAAAGAAGGTGGTATGGCAGTTGTCACCAACCTCATCGATATCCTCGGCGCGGAAACTTTTCTGCGAATTCGCGAGACGCCGCCCAGAAGGATGCGGTTCGCCCAGAAGATATTTGATAAGGGGCTGCATCCCCGAACCGGTAAAAAGGGTGGTGATATCGCCTTCTGGAACCAGTGAAGATGAAGGTATAACGGCGTGTCCCCTCTCCTTAAAAAAATCTAGATACTTCTCCCGAACTTCTCCCGCTCGCATAGTTTTCTAATATTCACCGAGCTTCTCCGATTCGTGATGCTGGCGGATTTTCTCCAAAGCTTTGGCTTCAATTTGACGGATACGCTCCCTGGTTACGCTGAACACTTTGCCGACTTCCTCCAAAGTATGCGTAACGCCGTCAGTGAGTCCAAAGCGCATTTCCAGGACTTTCTGCTCCCGTGGCGTGAGGTCACCCAAAATTTTCCGAATTTGGTCGCGCAGCAATTCCTGCGAGGTGCTCTGCAGTGGCGTGAGGTTCTTCTCGTCCGGGATAAAATCGCCGCGCACCGATTTATCATCGTCTTCACCTATCGGGGTTTCAAGCGACACCACGGTTTGTGAGATCTTTTCGATGTGCCGTACCTTATCAACCAAGAGTCCCATCTCCACCGCGATTTCCTCGGTCAATGGATCGCGTCCAAGCTCCTGCGCCAGCTTGCGCTTGACCTTTGTGTATTTCGAGATGGTTTCAACCATATGCACCGGGATACGGATAGTGCGCGACTGGTCGGCCAAGGCACGAGTGATTGCTTGCCTGATCCACCAGGTTGCATAGGTTGAGAACTTGAACCCTCTGGTATAATCGAATTTCTCCACCGCGCGAAATAGGCCGAAATTACCCTCCTGAATCAGATCAGAGATACCCAAAGGGCCGCGATTGATATAGCGCTTCGCGATTGAAACCACCAACCGCAGGTTGGCGGTGGTGAGTTTATGTTTCGCCTGTTCGTCGCCCTTCAGTATCCGCTTCGCCAATTCTTTTTCCTCTTGCGATTTCAAAAGCGGTGTTTTACCTATTTCCTTCAGATACATTTGGATGTTATCCGGCACAGGCCCCTCGATCTTGGTCGCTTCCAGCAGTTCCTTCTCCGATATTTCCGTGTCCGAACTTTGGATAAGCGACTCAACTTCCACTACTTTTATCCCAACCTGTTCAAGCCGGCTGTAGATCTCCTCAAGATAGCTCAAATCTTTTTCAATCCGCGGAAAATAATCCAATATCTCGAAATTGGTCACGAAACCTTTCTGCCGGCCGCGCTCGATAAGTTCGGCGAGGGATATCTCCAATTCCGCCTCTCTTTTCCCGCTTCTAACGGCCGCCTTCGGTTTAGATTTAATTTTAGCCGCCTTTTTAGGTGAACGCGGTTTGCGTTTCGCTCTGGAGACACGCCTTTTATTTAGTTTGGTCTTAGCCTTTTTTGCCATTCTTTATATCTTGGACTCTGCGCGAGGTGTCGTCAAACAATTTCAGTTTCGCCGCGACTTCATCAGTCCGGCCCGCAACTTCAGCTTCAGTTATTTCTTGCCGCATCTTTTCCTGTTGCTCTTTCAGATATTCAAGCTGCAATTCGCGCAGTAATTTTTCGAACTCACCGGGTATGCGTCCTTCCCCCAACATCTCCAGTTCGAAACTGGAGCGTAGGCTGATCACCGTTGATATCTCCTCCAAATCGCCGCCGATCCCGTCATCGCTGCGGCTTTGTTCATAAACTGCTAAATAGGCTGGCGGCATAAATTCTTTGTAGCTTGCCAGTTGTTCATCCAACTCCATCCGCGCGCCCACAAGACTAAGTATCCGCTCGGCCAGAAGTTCACGCCGCCCGACTGGTTTCGGCAAACCGCCTGACTGTGGAGCGCTGGTGGGTTCAGCCAGATTAGAGCCGCTGGATTGCGCGTCCGGCAGCCGTTCCATTTCCTCAACCAACCGATTCTCTGTTACACCGGTGCGATAAGAAAGTTCCCTCAACCAAGTCTCTTGGTCTATCCTGCTCCAGATGTTTCTTATTTTCCCCAAAAGAACGCGGATATTGCGTTTGCGATCCGCCGGCCCGCCAGAGGTGAGGCTCGCTCCAGGCGGCCCAGCCTTTGCAAGATAACGATCAAAGTAATACTCCATCGCCGGCTTAGCCCCAAGGACAGCGTTTGCAACATGTCCCGGCTCGTCGGCCGCAGCCTCCCCCGCATCCTTAAATTTTCCCCACGAAATTACCGACACGTTGAAATCGCTTGCGCTCGCAAGATCAATCGCCCGCTCGGTTGCCAATTGCCCCGCCTCATCGTTGTCGAAACCGATGAACAGTTTGTCCGTAAGCCGACGCAGCACCCGCAAGTGGTCGTAGGTCAAAGCCGTTCCGGAGGCTGCGGTAATGTTTCTCACTCCATCCTGCCAAGCCATCAAAAAATCCATCTGTCCCTCAAGAAGCAACGCGGAGTTTGATTCACGGATTGCGTTTTTGCTTTTCCAAAAGCCGTAGAGCAGGCGCGATTTATTGAAAACGGGCGTTTCGGGGCTGTTCACATATTTCCCCATTTCCGGAGTTTCAAACTCCGGAAGCGAACGCCCAGAAAAGCCGACGACCTTCCCGAAATGATTGTGAATCGGGAACATTATCCGCCCGCGGAAACGGTCCAGATACTTGCCGTGTTCGGTCTTTATCGCCAAGCCCGCCCGGACAATATCGTCAATCGAAAATCCCTCATTTAATAGATGTAGTGTTGTCTCGTCGCTGCCGTTCGGCGCAAAACCTATTTCAAACTCCTCAATCGTCTCGGATTTCAACTTCCGCTCGGCTAAATATTTCGCGGCGCGCGAGGAAGTCACAAGCGCTTCGTGGAAATAATTCTTGGCGGCGGCGTTTATATCAAAGAGCACGCCGAATTGGCGCTGATCGGCTGGGCTTAACTGCCGCAGCTCTATTCCCGCTTTTTCAGCCAAAACTTTCAGCGCTTCGTAGAACTCCAAATTCTCGTAAGCCATCAGGAAGCCGAAAATATCGCCGCCTTTCCCGCAGCCGAAACAATGCCAGCTCTGCCGCTCCGGCGAAACCATGAAGGACGGAGTTTTTTCGGAATGGAAAGGGCAAAGAGCTTTCAAGTTCTTGCCCGCAGGTTTTAGCTCCAAATAGCCTCGAATGAAGCTCACAATATCTATCCGCTCTTTAATTTCCTCTACGGGCGATGCCATATCTCACGAACGCTGCGCTTATTATTCTATCCAATAGCTCGGGGAACGTAAGCCCGTGCGCCAGCGCCGCTTGCGGCAAAAGGCTGGTAGGGGTCATCCCGGGAATGCTATTAAGCTCCAAAATGTAAAGTGCCCCGTCCGGCGACAAAATAAAATTGGTGCACGACATTCCCGAAGCGCCGATTATTTCGTGGGCGCGCTTTGCCGCATCCTGCACAGCGTGTGTTTCTTCTTCGGAAAGCCGCGCCGGCGTGATTTCCTCCGAAGCTTTGGGCGTATATTTTGCATAATAATCAAAGAAGTTGGAGGTTTTAGGGATTATCTCGGTAACCGGGAGCACTTCCATGCTGCCTTTACCGTCGTCTATAACCGCGCAGTTTATTTCGCGCCCTTGAATGTAACGCTGGATCATCGCATTGCGGCTGAATTTGAATGCGCGCTCTAACGCCGGCGCGATCTCCGTTTCTTTGCGCACTATTGATACTCCGACGGAGGAACCGCGGTCGATTGGTTTTGCTACCACTGGCAACTCGAACGGCAAACGCAAACGGTTAAGATCGTCGTGCTTACCCGCCGCCACAAAATCCGGAACATTCATTCCATGAGCGCGGAAAAGGCGGGACGATAAAACTTTGTTCATCGCAAGCGCCGATGGCAAAACGCCGCTACCGGTGTACGGCAGCCCGACCCGCTCCAATATCCCCTGCACTTCGCCATCCTCGCCATACTCGCCGTGCATCGCGATAAAGGCAATATCAAATTTTTCTTTGAGATCCTCGGGAGAAATTTGCCACTCTCCTGCGCGGCTTATTAAAACCGGCTTCACGTCGTACCTAGCGCGATCGAGCGCCTCGGTAATCATCTTGCCGGTCGAGAGCGAAACGTCGTGCTCCGCCGACGGCCCGCCCATTAAAACCGCCACTCGCCACTTCCTCATCACCGGAATTTTAGCTTAATTCAAGCCTTGGTGGCAAAACACTACAATTTCTGCGGTGTTTCTTATTTCGTCGTCAGAAAGTAATACCAAGAGTGGCTTTCCTCTAACAACTCGCCGTTACCGGCATCGGCAACCTGCGTCTTCTGGGCGTTGACCGGAATAAGCCCGAAGAGTTTCCTTGGTTCAGCGGCCGTCATTTTGTAGACCGGCCGCGAATTTTCCACCGTTAATTCAACAGCTTTTGGGGCAATGTTGAGCTTCTCCGCAACCTGACTGGCCGTAACCTTAACCTCAACATTCCCCACCTTCAATAAATTATCTTGGATGGAGACGCTATCGGTTCTAATATCCATATTTTGGTCCTTAATGATGACCCGGTCACCGGCCGGCTCCACACTTATCGGTCTTCCACTAACGTTAAGTAATATTTTCTTCCCGGTTGTTTCTACTGTTACGCTACCAACCCTTACTTCATTCTTGCTGACGTTTACCTCTGTCGCAACCGTATTAAGTTCGGTGGCTTCAATTTCTTTCCTGTTTTTTATCAACTCACCGACCAGCTGGTCTTTAGCTTCTTTTAAATCCTTAAGCTCTTGGACTTGTTTTTGGGCATTCGGGGTGGCGGTTATACTCTCAATCTTGGCTTTATAGTAAGAGTTTATCTCCTGGGCCGATTGGACCGCCACTGGTTTTACAGGTTCGCTTATTTTTGTCGCTGTTGACGCGCCTCCGCCGGAACTTTGAATCTTACATTGCGCTTTCACTTTTTCAAGGCCGCCGATCAGTTCAGAAATAATATCGTTAATTTCTTTTCTGGAAAAAGCCGCTTCTTTTTGCAAATCGGAATCGCTGAGATTTTTTAATTTTTCGTAATAACTTATTTTTTGCCCCCAATTTTCCACTTCAGCGCATCTGTCTATTTTTACCGGTTTCGCGGCTGGAGAAATTGTCGCGCTTGAAGTAATGGAAGCGTTGCATTGGGCTTTGCTCCCGGAAACGCGCTGTTTAAGTTCCAAAATCTTTTCCGTTGTTAATTTTTCCCTTTCTTTGTCTCCTGTTTGCTGGGCTTTCTGAAGTTCGGAAATAAGCGCGTCATATTGAGCCATCAAATCATTGTTAATGTAACACACGGATATTGTTCCGGCTGAAGTCGGGGCGGGTTTGTTATAATTGGTTGTCGGGCTCACAGGAGAAACTTGTGTGGCGCCTGGAACCGTTTTCACCGGTTCCGCGTACATTTGTTTTGCGCTGGAACAGCGTTTTTCGCAGGTTTGCTTGGCATATTCCTGCCATACCGGAGAAGATTTACAGGAACTATCACCTCCCTGTTTTTCCTCGTAGCCGTCATAACATTGAGCGTACAAATTTTTAAAGGCGCCGATGCCGCATTCGTTGGAAACGACGAAGGTATTCACGCCGCATTTGGTAACGCTTGATGAAGCACCGGCTGGTGGTTGAGACGTATTGGATTGACTGCCAGTAGTTGTCGGGGATATCAGTTTATCTGCTGGTACTTTCGGCAGGCTTGGCGCACTGCTCGGCTGCGTCCCAACCGAATTTACGGCGGGCTGGCTGGTATTGCCAAGTGGGAGGACGCTAAACGGCACTAAATTATCTACGGCGGTTTGGGCAAGGGCCAATCCGCCAAAAACAAAACCTATCGTCCCCGCAATTGAGACAAACAAAACTTTATTTTTTATTGACATTCTTAAAAACGCTTATTTTACCGACAGCTTAATTATAACACGGCTCCAAAAAGAAGCCGTACCACTCGGCGGAGGAGGTGGTATCCTTTGCGAAAATTATAATTTTCGCTTCGGACTACCCTT
>CAYZNQ010000018.1:0-7488 GCA_964479925.1 uncultured Candidatus Saccharibacteria bacterium
TTGCCGAAAGCACAATTCCGGAGATCAATACCGCGGTTAGGAGCATTACTTGCCCCGCCTGCGGCGGGACTTGTCCACTTTTGGATTTTGGTTGCTTTGAGTTCATTTCTTACTTACTAACGTTTCTTGCACTCACGGTTGTCTCAAGATTGGTTTCTATATTAACCGTGCCACTTGTTCCTACGGTCATTAAAATCGTTATGCGCGGCGGGGCACTGTCCGCAGGATCAACACCAGATGACCAGAATTTCAGTTTTTCAATATTCGTGTCAGGCGGCGTGATGTCGCTGGTAGTAGTACCGTCGTTCTTCTTTATACAATTGTTTGTAACGCCATTCTTAGCAGCAGCAATGCAGGGGCCCCAGGAATAAGTTACGGTTTTGTTGTTCTCATTAGCACTTATAAAGGATAATGTGTTGGCATTTTTATAATCTGGCGATAGTACAAAGTTATAACCAGTCCTTGCTCCGCGGGTAATTTGCTCCAGCACCTGCGAAGCGCTCTCATTAGCTGCCGTAACCGCGGTCAAAGTCCGCTGTGTCCGCAGGGTTTGGATGAACACGCCCATTGATAAAGCGACAATAATAAGAAACACCGAAGCCGCAACCATCAGTTCGATGATTGTGAACCCCTTGTTATTTTTTATATTGAGACCAAACATTTAGCGCCAATTCATAAAATGATCTTCGAGATTAATTTTGTACTGCGTGCCGCCGCGGCTGTTCCAGGTAACGACTGAATCTACCTGTAATTCATCCGGTTGATTCTGACTATTCAGCCTTAAGCTGGTTATTTTAACCGAACGTTTGAAATTAGTAGTAGTGCCGACAGTATAGTTGTACGCCCCTGTAGCGGAGTCGAATTTCAGGGGAGTATCCACCGACGTTGAAGTAAGGGTTGAGGTATCATACTGAACCGCATATGTTCCATCGCTTACTCCAACATTCCAAGCTCTACTCTGGTAGATATTCGTGTCAATTATGTTTTTAACCACCTCTATCCCCTCGGAGGCTAGATACGCTCCAACGTACTGATCGGCAGCAACTTTGTTCAGCCCGAGCGATTGCGAAAGAAGAGAAAAGACGCCCAAGAGACCCACGGTTACCACACCCACCGCGATCATCGCTTCAATCAAGAGCTGTCCGCTCTCTTTATTTCCAGATGACTTGCCCGGCATTGTTGATGCTTACCTCGGCTGGTGGCCCCGACGTGTCTTTAATTTTAAAATCCACCCCGGCCTGGGTTACAGCCCCAGCACCATTTATGTGGATTTCAGGGTTAGGCGGAACAAATACTACATCCTTCAAATCCCCACCAAACTCTAAACGGCTAAGATCAATTTTGTACGAGTCCAGCGAACTTTCAAGCCGCTTATCCTCCGTACCAGGTGTATATTGGTAGTCGCTGGATAAACAGTCTACCCCCTTCACCATATCCCTGAATATGAAAAGTTCTCCACTAGTAATGTCGATATGCAAACCATAGCCGCAAGTTTTGGGAACGGTGGGGTCACTAAGTGCAGAGACATTATCCAAGAATGTGGACATTGAAAGGGATCTTGTCCTCGCAAGCAATCGGACGGCGCGCTCGCGCGTAATCATCATAACAGTCTGGCGGCTGCTCTCGGAGGCATACCCCACCAAAACCGCCGAAAGAATGGCAAGGATGCTCAAAGTGACAAGTATTTCTATTAAAGTGAATCCCTTCTTGGAACTTTCCGGGGATGGCTTAAACGATGTTGAACAGCCGGAAGTACGCATTAACAATATCGTACCCCAAAAAGAAAACGATGGTAATCCCCACGGCGATAAATGGGCCGAATGGAACGGCATCATGAATAGTTTTGCGCTTGAAGAGCATAAGTCCGCCGCCCACAATCGCTCCGACGATGAAGGCAAGAAGAAGCGACAAGGCGATGTCCGGCCAGCCTATTAACAAACCCGCTGCCGCGGCGAGTTTCACGTCGCCGAAACCGATTCCATTTCCGCGTGTCAGGAGATAAATAAGACCGATAAAAAGAGCTCCGAAAGCTGCTCCGGCAAGCATATTAACGAGCAGGGAGTTGCCAATAAAAAACATCAAAGCGTAACTGCCCAAGAATGATCCGCCAATCATACCGTTCTTCAATCCGAAATCGCCAAGCGAGCTGTGAATAAAAATCATCGCTACACCAAGTAAAGCCATAAAAATATTCAGGCTATCCGGAATGATCTGATGCCGGTAATCTATAGCCGAAATTAGGAGCAGGGTGAGGAATGCGAGCACCCAGATAAAAATAGGGAGATATGCGGGATAAAAAGGTTGATAGAGAGAAATTATTTTATACGGCACCAGAGTAAAAATAAGTCCGGCTAAAAATTCCACGGTCGGATACTGCCACGAAATTTTCTCGCCGCAGGTACGGCAGCGGCCGCGCTGAACGACGAAAGAAATGAGCGGGATAAGTTCATACCAGTGAAGCGTCCTCTCGCAGAGCATACAGCGTGAACGGCCGTAGATGTTTGCGAACAATCCGCCGCCTTCTTTATACCTTATGGCGACGACGTTCAAAAAACTGCCTATCGCAAGGCCGAAGATAAAAAGCCCGATGTAGATAAGGATGCTCACGACTTTATTCTACGAGCTTACTATAAAAACTTTGTCGCCGGTACAAGAACCAACCGAAATAGTAACTCCGGTTGGTAAGGCGCCTTGATCGCTGCCGTGTAAGATAGCATTATCGTTTTCAAGAACCGCTTCAACTGCATAAAGAAGTCCGTTGCTGCTTACGCCGTAGCAATACGGATAAGCCGTGACCTGTGGTTGCGGGAATTTAGAAGTTACCCCAGAGGTCGTTGTCATCGCGGTCACAAGACTACCCCAATCTGAAAGAGACGCTGTACAACCAGTATTGTTGTTAGGATCGGTGATACCGGGATAATGGTTACACTTATTAAAATACAACTCCAAATAGCTCTGAATGTTCTTTAAATCCCCGATGCGCCTCGTATCACGAGCGCGGGACTGGAAGTTACTCACTCCGGTTAGAACGACGCCTGAAAGAATCGCGATTATCGCGACCACGATAAGCATTTCTATAAGCGTAAACCCCGCAATACAACTGCGATTGCGATTTCCAGCTGACTTGCGGTTATGGTTCATATCTTTGAATTTGCTAATAAATCTGAATTTGTTTTCTCTATGTGGAGGAATTGAGTCAGCTTTATCGCAGTTGATATGCGGGGTAAAGCCTTTATTGTGTTTCATTTGTTTATATTTGGCAGCGAGTCCGCAAGGGAAACTTCGTTTCATTTGCGGCGAGCGAACCAATGGTTCGGCTTCACTCACCATCCTGAGCTTGCCGAAGGAATGAGAAAATGTTGTCTTTTGCGACATTTTAGAAAGTTTGTAATAGATTATATATCGGCACAAGGATGGAAGCGAATAGAGCCCCGACTAGAAGCCCGATCACAACCATCAAAACCGGCTGGATTAATTCTACCAAATTAGCAACCATACTATCAACCTCGGAGGTGTAAAAGGTGGCTATCTTATCCAGAAGGTCGTCTAACTTGCCGGTTGATTCCCCCACCGCGACCATCTGCGATACAAGCGGCGGGAAATACTCTTCCTGTTTCGCCAAAGACTGCGACATCAATTCGCCACGCCGCACGTCTTCCGCAATTTGATGAAGCATATCGCGATAAATCACACTGCCGATGGTATGGCCGGCGATTTCAAGGCTCTGCGCGATAGGAATCCCGCCGCGAGTCAAAATGCCCACTGATTTCGCAAACCGCGTGACGTAAAGGCGCTTCAAAAGGCCGCTTATAACAGGCAGGCGCAGCAGTAATTCGTCGAAAACTACTCTACCCTCGTCGGTCCTCAAGTAGTCAATCAAGAATCCAACAAGGACTACGACCGCGATTATCACTGCCCACCACCAGTTCGCCAGAAACTTTCCGCCGCCGATGATGATTTGAGTGAAAAGCGGAGTTTGTACACCCGCTTCTTGGAAGATCGGCTCAATCCTAGGTAAAACCACCGCGGCCATGACTCCGGCTACCACAATAAAAAGCACAATCATAATCGCCGGATAAATCAAGGCATTTTGAATGCGCGAAGTGATGCCGACTTCTTTTTCTATATAGTCCGCCAGGAAATTCATTGTTTGCTCCACCCGACCGGTCACTTCCGCAGAGCGAACCATATTCACATAAAACGGCGAGAAAATATTGCTGTATTTCTCGAGCGACTGCGAAAGTGAAAGCCCGGCATCAACGTCGGAGGCGATCTCAAAAATCGTTTCCTTCAAGATAGGATTGGTGGTTTGTTTCTCCAACGTCCGCAACGCTTCGCCAAGCGGCACCTGCGCGGAAAGCAGGGTGGCAAACTGCCGCGTAAAGACCATCATATCCTTCGACTTCACACGATTTACGAAAGCCAGGAATTGGTCGTACCAGTGCCCCCTTACCGCCTCCTCAAGGGAAAGAATAAAGAGATCGTGGCTCGAGAGGATGTTAATCGCCGCTTCGCGCGACGCGGCCTCAATTGAGCCGACCTGCAGCTCCCCTTCTTTAGTTCTGGCCTTATAATTTAATTTCATCCGTTACCAAAGCTAAACGGACTATATTCTCTCAAGCAAAATTCTAAGTTCACTGGGGTTAAGGGAGTATAACTCGGCGCTCTCCAGCGAAATTTCTTTGCGCTTTACGAGTTCCGCAAGCGAACGATTCAGGGTGGTCATACCCTCCTGTAGACTGGTCTCAATAACCAAATCAATCTGGTAGACTTTGCGCTCACGAATCAAATTCCTGATTGCGGCATTGTTAAACATAACCTCGCAGGCCGGGATGCGTCCGCCGTCAATCCGCGGCACCAGCCGCTCGGAGACGATGCCTACCAGCGTTGCCGATAACTGCGACATAACCTGCCCTTGCTGCTCCGCCGGGAAAGAGTCAATGATGCGGTCTACAGTCTGCGCGGCGGAATTGGTGTGCAGAGTCGAGAAAACCAAGTGGCCGGTTTCGGCCGCGGTCATCGCAGTCGCCATCGTTTCCGGATCGCGCATTTCGCCGATCATAACCACGTCTGGATCTTGCCTCAAAAGCGACCGAAGGGCGCGGTGGAATGACGGGCTGTCGCTCCTCACTTCACGCTGGGATACAATTGCGCGATCCTGAACGAATAAATATTCGATCGGGTCTTCAATGGTGATGATGTGGTCGGTGCGTTTGTGGTTAATTTCATCCAGGAGCGCGGCCAAAGTTGTTGATTTACCCTGGCCGGCCGGCCCCACCACCAGTACGAAGCCCTGATTAAGTCTCGTAAATTCGTGCAATATCGGCGGCAGGCGCAAGTCTTCAATTGTTCTTATCTCCGCCGGAATCAAACGCAAGGCGGCGGCGAGAAATCCACGCTGGAAGAAAACGTTCACTCTGAAGCGCGCTTTATCTTCAAAAGTGTACGAGAAATCAATATCGCCATATTTCAAAAGTTTCTGCTTCTGTTCCTCGGTAAGCATTGCCAAGGACAGTCCCTGCGTGTCCTCGGGCGTCAAAATCGGCTCTTTTTGGAGGCCTATCAGAACGCCGTCAATACGCAAAGTCGGCCGCCGTCCAACCGCGATATGCAGGTCCGACGCATTCTGCCGCGCGGTCGTAAGCAGTAAATCGTTTAACTTTTGTTTGTAATCCATCGCCATTTGTACCTAGGGTTTTAGGGTATAGGGTATAGCCACTAGGGTATCGGATATTCGCATTGCGAACCCTAAACCCCATGCCCTATACCCTAATCATATCACGACTCGGTGCTTTCGCGGAGAACTTCTTCGATGCCGACCAATCCCTCCAGCGCTTTTAAGATGCCGTCCTGCCGCAAAGTGATCATCCCTTGCCGTTTAGCCTCATCTATAATCTTACCCTCTGACACGCCCGCAGAAATTATATTTTCCAACTCGCGGGTCATTGCCAGGACCTCAAACATCGCTACCCGCCCAACGGCGCCCTTACCCTTACAAACCTTGCAGCCGGGGGCGCGATAAACCTGATAAGGCTTTTTGTAATTGAGGCCCTTCTTTGTATCAGCCGGGAGTTTATTAAGCTCGTTCTCAATTATTTCCTGGATGTTCTGCGGCGCGGCCTCGGGTTTTTTGCAGGAATTACAGAGCCGGCGTACCAGCCGCTGGGATAGCATCAGGTTTAAGGATGACGGCAAAAGGAACGGCTCAACTTTCATATCGATCAACCGCGGGATGACGGCCGCGGCGTTGTTGGTGTGCAGGGTGGAGAGCACTATCTGACCGGTTAAAGCGGCGTGGACGGCCAACTTTGCCGTCTCTGTGTCCCTAACCTCTCCCACCATAATCACGTCGGGGTCCTGTCGCACCACCTGCCGCAGGCCAGAAGCAAAGTCATATCCTATCTCCGGCCGCACTTGCGACTGGTTAAGTCCGTCCACGAAATATTCCACCGGGTCTTCTAGGCTCACCACGTTTACGGTTTCCTTGTTTAGAATCTGCAAGAGCGCATAAATGGTGGTGGTCTTACCGGAGCCGGTTGGACCGGAGACCAAGATCATTCCATAAGGGCGCGCGAGCGCCGCGGAGACCAGCGCGGCATTGTGTCCCGAGAGCCCGAGGTTGTCCACGCCTTTCAAGCCGACCGTGGGGTCAAGCACGCGGATCGCGACTTTCTCCCCCACCGGCGTCGGGAAAGTGGAAACACGGAAGTCTATGTCGCGCCCGAAAACCAAAGTGCGGAAACGGCCGTCCTGCGGGACGCGGTTCTCGTCAATTTTCAAATTGGACAGAACTTTCACGCGCGAAATGACAGGCTGGTGAAGTTCAAGCGGAAGCGATGTAACTTCCTTCAGGTCACCGTCCATGCGGAAACGGATGCGCAACCTCGCGCGCTGCGGCTCAATGTGGATATCGGAGGCGTTCTCTTCAACCGCAGACCTCAAAGTCGAGGCGACAATTTTAATGATCGGCGCTTCCTCCGCGACCGCGGCGGTTTCCTCAATCTGCACAATACGTTCGGCCTCGGTAAGGCCCGAGCCTGGTTTGATATTCAGCGAACGCAGCGCGGACTGCACTTCGGACTGGTAAGGGTGATAGCGCTGCAAAATAAGTTCCAGATCCGAAGGCGTAATAATATACACACACAAACTGACGCGGTTTTGTTTCGCGATAAACCGCAGCGCCTCCTGCGCGCGCACGTCATCCGGGCTTATCATACCTACCACGAGCATTTTCTCGTCGCGGGCGAGCGGGGCCACGCGGTAAGTCTGCGCGGTTTCGCCCGGCACGAGTTTCAGCGCTTCGTCTGGTACTTTGTCAAAATCCACCGGCTTATAGGGAATTCCTAAGATTTCACTTTTAACTTTCGCTACCTCCGCTTCGTTAATGAGCCGCCGGCTGTAAATCAGGTTCTCGATTGGCTGGCGCACCTGCGCCGCCTCAGCCATAAGTTTCTGCGCCGTTTCGGGAAGAAGCAGCGACTTTTTAAC
>CAYZNQ010000019.1:0-7466 GCA_964479925.1 uncultured Candidatus Saccharibacteria bacterium
AATTTACAGCGGGACCAAGGTTGAGGCACCGGTTCGATCCCTGTATCCCGCTCCAAAAAGTTAGAAAGTTAAAGGCACCCGTTCTTATAGAGATTGGGTGCCTTTAGGTGTCTAGCATGAACATACCCGATTTCTCCTTTCTGGATTATTCTTGATAAGCCTTCTCGAAGGCGGTGACCGTCATTTTTCTGGCGGCCACTTTCTCAAGGAGCCCGAGGAGCTCTTCCTCGGGAAGTTTGCCCGCGCATTTGTTCTCGCGGAGATCGTCTCGGGCTTCCCTCGGGGTAATGTTCCTCTGCCAGACATTGACGAGGATCTGACGTTTAGTCATATGTCCTCACCTCCTTTCTTAATGAGCTCACTTATAGCATATAATTTCCTTGGAGGGATGTTAACAGTGCTTGCCTTTCTTGTGACTTGGCTGCCTACGGTTTACCTTTGGGCGGCTTTTATCCTTGCGTCAATCGCTTATCTTATCAGAGACAAACTTCCGCTGCGGCGCTGGTCCAAGATTCTAATCGCGTCTACAACTTTTTATTATTTGGCCTACGCTGCTCTCGCGACCGTGGTGCAGTATTACATTTGGAAGGGAGGTGGTGTCTTGACCGCCGGACTGCTTAATTCGCCGCTGGATCCCTCGGTGCAGGCGATAACGTTCTGGGGCAAGCTGCCGTTTATAGCGAACAGTAAGTTGGGTTACCTGGTTTTCTACAGCTGGGGCCGCTTCTGGCTTGGCGCGCTTTTAAGCATCGCTTGCGGCTTGGTTTTCTGGCTTATTTTGAAAGGCCTTAAGAAACACCGCGAGCGTTTCTTTGAAGATGGGGAGGTCGAGCTGGGGACGCTCGCCGCGATGATGGCCGGCTGGCCGCAGTTTGTCGTTTTTGTCCCGTTCGTTTTTGCCGCGATTGTCATTTTTTCCATAATCCGCTTAGCTTTCTTCAAAGAAAGCTATACCACACTGGGTATCCCGGTGCTCCTCGCGGTACTTCTCACATATGTTTTCAGTAGCTCAATTGAGCCACTGCTTGTAAAATTGGCTCTTTGAGATGTGGTCTTAGTCCCGCTGCTTCTTCAATAGGGACAAAATGAAAATTGCCGCCGCGACGGTGACGATCGCTGGGCCAGTTGGGAGATGCAAATAAATCGCGCCCGCAAGCCCCGCAAGGACGCTTGCGACCGCAACCGCAGCCCCTATTGTGATCATTCCGCGCATGCTCCGGGCAAGGTTTTTTGCGACGGCCGCGGGGATGATAACTAGAGATCCCATCAGTAGAACACCCACGAACCGCAGACCTAGGAGTACGGTTGCGACGAAGGCTAAGAGAAAGTAAAGGTTCAGACGGTCAGTTGCGACGCCGGAGGTTTCGGCCAAGTCCGGCGAGAGGATCGCGAGAGTAAGCTCCTGCCGCTTTGCGAGTAGAAAGGCTATGATCGCGATTACGACCGCAATTCCCACGAAAAACTCCGTAGGAGAAACGTTGGAATAATTTCCCAGCAACGCGTCAATCAATTCCTCGCCGGATGTAACTATGCTCCCGATCGCGAGGGCGAGCGAGAACACGACTCCGATCAGCGTCTCGGTCGCTATCCTGGTCCTTTTCTCGAAGCTCCAAATCAGGAGCGCGCCCACCAAGAGTGTGGCGGCTGCGCCGATTAGCGGATTGATTTTAAGAAGAAGCGCTAAGCCCAACCCCGGCAGCGCAATGTGCGAAATGGGATCAGAGGCCAAAGCCATCCGGCGCATCACCGCGAACGCGCCCAATATTCCCGCCGCAACCGCCGTTGATAGCGCCAGGAGAACGTAATAAGGATTGTTAGTTATGAACGTGATTATGGCCATGTTCGTGGTGGTGCTCATAATACTTCCGAGGAGCGCCGTAGAGTTTATTTAAAGTTTCAGTTGAAAGCGTTTCTTGCGGCACGCCGAAGCAAAGCTGCTTCCCGCTCAAACAGAGCACTTTGTTGGCATAGCGATACACCAAACTCAAATCGTGGGAGATGATAAGCGTGGTCAAGTGACGTTGGTCTTCAAGATTGTGGAGTGTTTCGTAGATTTGTTCTTCGCTGGATGGATCAACCGACGCGGTCGGTTCGTCAAATAGAAGTACGTTCGGGTTACCGATAAGCGCAAAGACAATCAATGCCCTTTGTAGTTGCCCGCTGGATATTTTAGCGAGCGGGCGTTTCAGTATGGCCGGCTGCAGCCGGACTATCTCCAGCAGACTTTTTACTTCGCTTGGGTTAGCGCGCAAAATATGAAGCTTGGTATTTAAGAACTCCTGTACCGTAAGTGGCAAGGCGCGCTCAATCGTAAGCCGCTGCGGGACGTATCCTATCCGCGCATCCCCGGCCCATTTTATTTCTCCTTGGTAGGGGACTGTCCCAAGAAGCGCGCGGAAAAGCACGGTTTTGCCGGCGCCATTCGGGCCGATAATTGCCAAACTATCCTCGCGCTCGACGTCAAAGCTTACGTTTTCCAGCGCTGCCGTGTTGTCGAAATAGACACTTAGATCTCTAACCTCCAGAATTTTCATAAGATTGCCGTCGTTATTTGTTCAATGAAGCTTTGCTTCATTAGTTAGTTCGCTCGCCGCAAATGAAACTAGAATTTCCCTTGCGGCTCACTGCCAAATGTAAGTATAATTGAAGCGCTTTTAGGTTGCCACCTTAGCTCAGCGGTAGAGCGGCACTTTCGTAAAGTGAAGGTCCCGAGTTCGAATCTCGGAGGTGGCTCAAATTGTGGTGGGAAATTCAACTAAACAAGCCAAAATCTGCGAGTATGGAGAAAATTGACCGATTGGTTTATAAACTCTATGGCCTCACACCGGAGGAGATTAAAGTTGTTGAAATAGCTTGATTTTCGTACAGGTTACGATAAAATTAAATGGAAGAATAATCTTCTTGTTAGAAAAAAGTAATTTTTAATCTTATGGAGAAACATAAAAGCTACGGGAAAGAGTTAATATTAGATTTACACGATTGTAATTCAAGGCGGTTTAGTAGGAAGATGATTGGGAGATATTTTCGGGAGGTGTGCGATTTAATAGACATGAAGAGGTGTGAACTATTTTGGTGGGATGACTACGGTTTGCCTGCGAAAAAGCGGCAGACTGAGCCGCACCTTAAAGGCACTTCTGCTGTTCAGTTTATAATGACGAGTAATATTACCATCCATACTCTGGATATATTGAAGAATGTTTACCTTAATATTTTTTCCTGCAAAGATTTCGATGCCCATAAAGCGACAGAATTTTCTAGAAAGTTTTTTCAAGGCAAGGTAGTCAATGTTAAGGTTGTAGAACGTAAATGAAGGTTTTTACCCAGGAGGTTTTTATCCCTAAAAAAGAACTCGATTTAAAGGGATTGGGTGACCTCCAGCGTTTCTATGAAACTCGTCTTCGTTCAGTATTCCCACCCCAACATAGGGTTCTAAGGTTTGTTATCACAGAAACGAATACCGAGGGTTATCGCTGTGAATTTGACCTTATTGTTTCTGAGAAAGAAGAAACATCCCCACTTTTTTCTCAGAAAAGTAGTATTTTCGATTTCCGAAGGAGATCTTTCGAAAGTACAGATAAGTTTACGGCCGTTTTACTTATACCAACCGGGATAGGTGCTGACATTGGTGGGCATTGCGGCGACGGGAATGCCGTCGCAAGACTAATCGCTGCCGCTTGCGACACACTCATAACTCACCCGAATGTGGTGAATGCGTCGGATATCAACGAAATGACAGAAAACACACTGTATGTTGAAGGAAGTATAGTAACACGTCTCCTTATGGGGCAGATTGGTCTCCAGCCCGTGAGATCAAACCGGATGCTGGTGTTGATGGATAAGCACAGCGAGAAGTTTTTTAATGATGAGATAATAAATGCAGTTTCTTCAGCGCGAATTACCCTAGGAATAGATTGCGATGTTTATGAGATGGGGGATGGGACTAAGAGTTTATCCCGTTATTCAGAATCAGGAAGAGCTGTGGGAGAAATATATTCTATCGAGAAAATTTTTGAAGTGATTGAAAAGTTCAAGAGTAAATATGATGTAGTCGCTCTCTCTACTTTCATAAAAGTACCTGAATACTTTCACGAGAAGTATTTTCACGATGAAGAGATGGTAAACCCATGGGGCGGCGTAGAAGCGATGCTCACTCACAGTATAGCCGAGTTATTCAATATTCCTTGTGCCCATTCTCCAATGATGACATCTGGAGAAATTATGGACATAAAACTTGGTGTTGTAGACCCACGAAAGGCACCAGAGTCAGCATCTACTACATATCTGCATTGCATTTTAAAAGGGCTCCATCGTGCCCCTCGGGTAGTAAATTCAAGCGAAGGAGTAACTCTTGAGGATATATCGTGTGTGATAATACCCGATGGTTGTGTTGGTTTACCGATCTTATCCTGTATGGAAAACGGAATACCAATTATCGCCGTGAGAGAAAATAAGAACAATATGAAGAATAACCTTCAAGATTTTCCTTTCCAGAGAAAAAATCTTTTCATTGTTGATAACTATTTAGAAGCTGTTGGCATAATGACTTCTTTGAAGGCGGGTGTATCCCCACAAGCTGTTCGCCGTCCCATTAAATACACCAAAATATTATAAACTTCGAAAAAGTCAGGAATTTTGGGTAAAATGGGCTCTAACGGCTGGGTATGTAAATACTCCGAGGGGGACAACGTAATATGAAAATAGGATTTTTTGAACTTGAGGGCTGGGAGGAACCGGCGATCCGGACTAATTTTACGGACGCCGAATTGGTTCTGAATAATAATAAAATTGACGAACTGAGTATTCTCGCCGCGACGGATTTCGATGTCATTTCCGTTTTCGTTGGCTCGCGTATTACTAAAGACGTTCTTGCGCGTTTCCCGAATCTGAAACTTATCGCCACGCGTTCGACCGGCTACGATCACATTGATATCGCCGCCTGCGGCGAGCGCGGCGTTATGGTCGCGTACGTACCGGGGTACGGCGATAACACCGTCGCCGAGTTCGCTTTTGGTTTGCTATTGTCGCTTATCCGCAAGATTTACAAAGGGATTGACCAGATAAAAGAAACGGGTTCGTTCTCGCTTGAAGGTATGCGCGGCGCGGATCTGAAGGGTAAGACAATCGGCATCGTAGGCACTGGCCGCATCGGAAAAGAAGCGGTGAAAATCGCGAAAGGGTTCGGGATGCAAGTCATCGCTTTTGACCCGATGCCGGATAACGCCTACGCCGCGGCTATTGGCTTCAAGTATGCTGCGACGCTTGAAGAACTATTGGGAAGTTCGGACGTAATCACCATACACTGTCCTCTTACGCCAGCCACAACCCACCTAATAAACGAGAACAACACCAAGTCCATCAAGCGCGGCGCTTATCTTATTAATACTGCCCGCGGCGGCATAGTTTCGACCGAGGCGCTGGCTGCGGCGCTAAATGATGGTATCCTTGCTGGAGCGGCGGTTGACGTATTGGAAGAAGAGGGCGAGCTGCAGGAAGAATTAACGTTTTTGAGTAAAGGACACCCGAAAGAGAGCGAACTGCAGACGCTCCTTCGGAATCACATCTTGATGAGAATGCCGAACGTTTTAATCACGCCGCATATGGCGTTTGATTCCACGGAAGCGCTCGGCCGCATCCTTGATACGACGTTTGCGAATATGAAGGGGTTCATCGCCGGGGCGCCCGTGAATATCGTCCGCGGATAAAAATGAGGAAGGAAGACTCGCTAAATTTGGAAGAGCTCACTCGCCGCTTAGGCGAGCGGCTTTGATGTCGCTGGGAAACGCGTTAAGCTGCGCGATCTGGGATTCGAAATCTCGGATCCCGATATCTGGAAAAACGACCGTGAGGCAGCCGAAGCCAAAAGCAAAGAGGCCGGCATCTTGCGCGATATCATAACACGTTTTGAAAAGGTGGATTCGCTTCCAAAATTGCAGGAATTTGAGTCCAGTCTTCTGTTCTCCGGCAAGTACGATTCTCTGTCGGCCGTGATCTCGGTATACCCGGGCGTAGGCGGGGATGACGCGGTCGACTGGGCGCGGATGCTGCTTGCAATGTACGTAAAATACGCCGGCGGCAGGGGATGGAAAGTTTCTGAGATCGACGACGGAACGATAGAAATATCCGCCAAAGGCGGACCCGCCTCTGGCGGGAAAGCAGACCACGTGTACGGTTTCCTGAAGAAAGAAACGGGCGTGCACCGTCTGGTGCGAATATCACCGTACGATTCCAAGGGTCTCCGCCACACTTCATTCGCTTTGGTTGAAACGCTTCCGATTCTGCCGCCGCTTGAAGTGGAAAAATTTAAGATCCCGGAGAGCGATCTTAAATGGGAATTTTATCGTTCAAGCGGTCCGGGCGGGCAGAACGTGAATAAAGTTGAAACCGCCGTGCGCGTTATTCATATTCCTACCGGGCTCGTAGCCGCCGCACAGGTTGAACGCTCCCAGGCCCAGAACAGAGTCCGCGCCCTCGCCCTGTTAACGGCCAAACTCGTGCGGCTGATGGAGGAGCGCGAGGCGCGCGAGTTATCCGAACTGCGGACGAAGGTGAAGCCGGAGTGGGGGAATCAGATCCGTTCTTACGTCCTGCACCCGTATAAAATGGTCAAAGATCACCGCACGGGGATTGAGACCGCGGACGCCGAAGGAGTATTAGAGGGCGACCTTGAGGCGTTCATTGAGGCCGAGCTTCGCTTGTGATAAAATTCAAGAGGATGATACATTTCCAGAACGTTTCCAGAGACTATAACAGTCATCATGCCCTGATCGATATCACTTTCAAGATCGAGCCGAAGGAGTTCGTATCCATCGTCGGCCGGTCCGGGGCTGGAAAATCCACCATCGTTAAGCTTTTAATCGGTGAAGATAAGCCCACCAAAGGTAGGGTTGTTTTCGGCCACTACGACGTTGGTAAGTTAAAATCCAGCGAGTTGCCCAGACTGAGGCGGCACATTGGAACGGTCTTTCAGGACTTCAAACTCCTGCCCAGTAAGAACGTTTATGAAAACGTGGCTTTCGCGCTTGAGGTGGCAAGCCGGCCGGAGCAAGAGATCTACGACAACGTGATGGAGGTGTTGGATCTGGTTGATTTAAGGGGGAAGGTAAAGAATCTTATGACCGAGCTTTCCGGCGGCGAGAAGCAGCGGGTAGCGATAGCGCGCGCGATGGTGAACCGGCCGGACGTAGTCGTGGCCGATGAGCCTACCGGCAACCTTGATCCAGTAAACACGATGGGCATCGTCAGCCTTCTTACTAAGATTAACGAGTTAGGCACCACCGTCATCCTCGCAACGCACAACAAAGGCATCGTGGACCAGCTGGGCCGGCGCGTTATGGTGCTTGAGGACGGCCGCTTGGTGAGGGATGATGAAAGCGGACGCTATTCGGTATAAAATAATCGCAGGTGGTCAGCCATGCCCAGTAGTGAAAACTCGACATAAGCTCGCCTCGCAAAATAAATTTTCAGGT
>CAYZNQ010000020.1:0-2158 GCA_964479925.1 uncultured Candidatus Saccharibacteria bacterium
TAGCCACTCCGGCGAAGGAGGCAGCGGGCTACGGCACCGCGAAGGCGGGCCTTCGGATAGCGAGCATCGGCGGCAGGTTTTGGGGGATGGACCGCGACCTGCACTGGGATCGCACGCAAAAAGCGTACGACACCATAACCGGCGCGGTGAACGCGCCGCGGCTGCCCGGCAAAAATCCGGTGGAATACATACAGGAGTTTTATGCCAAAGACTTAACTGATACCTTCGTTGAACCGGCGCTGTTCATCGAGGACGGTAAAGTCACCGCAGACGACAGTATTATTTTCTTTAATTTCCGCGAGGACAGCATCAGGCAGATCGTGGAAACGTTCATCAAAGCCAAAATCTCCGGCCTTCTCATGACCACTCTTACCCAATACAGTGAGAAATTTAATCTGCCGGTTGTCTTCCAGCCAGAGAAAGTTACGGATCCTCTTGGCAAAGTGCTTTCGGATAACGGCAGGGTGCAATTGCGGCTCGCCGAGAGCGACAAATACGCCCACGTTACTTATTTCTTCAACGGCTATCGCGAGCCGCCGTTTAAGAACGAGTACCGCGTACTTATCCCCTCCCGAAGCGTCGCAAGGGCGGATGATTTTCCAGAAATGATGGCTCGCGAGATAACCGCCCGGGCGGTTTCAGGGATAAGCGAGAACGCATATGACTTTATCCTTATTAATTACGCCAATCCGGACATCATCGCGCATACCGGAAATTTTGACGCGACGGTGAAGGCCGTGAAGACAGTGGACGCGCAGCTCTCGGAGCTTATAAAAGCAATCTACGCCGTAAACGGGATACTTATCGCAACCTCCGATCACGGAAACGCCGAACGGTTGCTTGATCCGCGGACCGGCGCCGCCGAAACCAAGCACGACACAAGCCCGGTGCCGGTGTATTTGATCGCCCGCGAATGGGAGCGGCCGCGTGATGAGTTTGATATAGCGACGTCCGAGCGCGAAAGTATCGGGGTCTTATCGGATGTCGCGCCCACAATTCTGGAAATAATGGGCATCCAGAAGCCGGCGGAGATGACCGGCGTAAGCTTCTTGAAGCTACTGAACTAGGGTATAGCCACTAGGGTTTAGGGTATAGGGTAATCACTAGGGATTAGCGACTAGGGTATAGAGTTTAGGGTAATCACTAGGGATTAGCGACTAGGGTTTAGGGTATAGGGTACGACTTATAAAAACTATGCTTAATTCATATAAAGAACTCACTGTTTGGCAAAAGAGTATCGATCTTATCTTAGAAATTTATCGGCTAACAGATAATTTCCCGAGATCAGAGTTATATGGCCTAACTAGCCAAATGCGCCGGGCAGCCGTTTCAATACCGTCTAACATTGCAGAAGGATATTCAAGGCGACACCGCCAAGAATACATACAATTTATAAAAGTAGCATTCGGTTCGGGCGCAGAATTAGAAACGCAAATCATAATCGCAAAAAGGCTAGGTTTTACGAGCGGATTTAAAGTTGAAGGGGCAGAAAACTTGCTTAGCGAGGTAATGAAGATGTTAAATAAACTAGTTACTACCCTAGACCCTAGTCGCTAAACCCTATACCCTCGAAAAATGATCTCCAAAGCTATAGTGGCGATGGTTGCGAACATCGCTGGTCTTTACCTAATAGGGACATACGTGCCCGGCGCGCAGGTGCCGCTCACCGTCCAAGGGTTGTTAATCGCGGCGTTTGTGCTCACCCTCATCAACTTTTTAATCCGACCGGTCCTGAAACTGGTTTTATCCCCGATCATCGTCATCACGCTCGGACTCGCGACGCTCGCCGTTAACGGAATTACATTGTATATATTGGAAGTGGCAATGCCGGCGGTTAATTTCGGTGGACTTACCTCGCTTACCTATGCTACGCTCATCATGACCGCAGTGAATTTCGTGGTCCACGTACTGTAATTAGGGTTTAGGGTATAGGGTTTAGGGTGCGAATATGAATTATATAAATATTGCTCAAATAGCGATTTCGGTCATTATAGTGGGGTTAATACTTCTACAGGAGCGCGAGTCGGGTTTGTCGGGGCTCTTCGGCGGCGGCGACATGGGCGGCGTATATCAGGCCCGCCGCGGGCTGGAAAAAGGCATTTTTATAGCGACAATCGTCCTTGCCGTCATTTTTGTGGGGTTGTCGATAGCGAGCCTA
>CAYZNQ010000020.1:2258-7452 GCA_964479925.1 uncultured Candidatus Saccharibacteria bacterium
TATAGCGACAATCGTCCTTGCCGTCATTTTTGTGGGGTTGTCGATAGCGAGCCTAGTGATAAAATAAACTCAAAACGCAAAGCTCAAAGCGCAAAGCCACAGCGCAAAAGTTAAAACCTTTATTAAGTTTTACGCTCTACACTTTAGTTTTGAGCTTTGCGCTTTGAGTTTTAAGTTTAAATCTAATGAACCGCTTAATAGCGACAGTTCGGGTTATGACGAGCCTAGAACGTCTCGTACTTTGGGGCGCGCTTACCGTCCTCGCGGTTGGCGGCCTCACGAAAATTATTCTCTATGCTGAAGCAAACAGTTATATGGTTGGCGACGCGGGCGGCGAACTGCGAGAGGGAGTAGTGGGCCAGCCGGCATTCGTGAACCCGGTTGTGCCTGTGACGGAAGCGGACCGCGACATATCGCAGTTGGTTTTTTCCAGCGTGGCTGACGTAGCCGACAGCGTCAAAGCCTCACCCGACAATAAAAGCTACGAAGTGCGGCTGAAAGAAAACGCTTTTTGGAGCGACGGGGTGAAACTCACCTCTGACGACATAATTTTCACAGTTCAAACCATCCAAGATCCAGAGAGCCGCTCTCCCCTTTACCGCAGTTTCCAAGGAGTGCAAGCAAGCCGCGTAAGCGAACTGGAAGTTAAGTTTTCGCTAACGTCCCCATACGCTTTCTTCCAAGACGACCACCTCAAAAATCTGGACATAATCCCAAAACATATTTTCGCCGGCGTGCCGGTGCAAAATCTGCAGTACTCGCTCTTCGGCCTGCGGCCGATCGGTTCTGGCCCGTACATCGCGAAAGGCTACACGAGCGACGACCGCGGCAATATCACCTCACTCACGTTGAAGGCGAACAAAGATTACTTCGGCGAGAAGCCGAAAATAGGCACGATTACTTTCAAGTTCTATTCCTCGACCGACGAACTTACCCGGGCATACAATAGCGGCGCTATTGATGCATTCGGAATATCAACCTACGATCCGGCGCTCTCAAAACTTGCCCTGCGCTACTACACGCACGATCTCCCGTCTTACCGCTACTACGCGATTTTCATAAATCCCGCGACCGCGCCGAAAGAGTTGCAAGACATAAAGGTGCGGCAAGCGCTCTCGGGGCTCACTGACCGCGCGGCTATATTGAGCAAAGTTTTGGACGGATATGGGAAAATCCTTTACGGACCGACTGGTTTAAGCTTCAGCCCTTCGCCCAATTTCGACCCGACATTGGTCCAAAAACTGCAGTTGACACTCACCGTCCCGGACGAACCGTTTCTTAGAAGTACCGCCGAACTTATCAAAGGACAGTGGGAGGCCGCGGGAGCGCAGGTGAATCTGGATATCAAATCCATTAAAGATATCCAAGAGCAAACCCTTAAAAACTCGGATTACTCTTTGCTCCTTTTCGGGAACATCACCAGGCCCAGTGAGGACTTGTTCTCTTTCTGGCATTCCTCACAGCGGTTCTACCCGGACCAAAACATGGCCTTTTATCAAAATAAAAATGCGGACACGCTTTTGGAGACTTACCGCCGCACTTTCGATCCCAAGCAGCGTATGAAAATTTTGAAGCAAATCAGCGACGCCATCGCGAGTGACGTGCCGGCGATTTTTCTCTATTCCCCTGATTACCTTTATATAACGACCCCGAACCTCGGTGGATTCAACGATTTGAAAAAAATCTCCACCGCTTCCGACAGATTCTCTGACGCGACAAGTTGGTACGTAACAACGAAGAGAGTATTCAGATAATTTACAGTTACCAATTTACAATTTCCAATCAATGTCCCTCGCCTCGCCTTCACGAGAGCGAAGCGGGCAATTTTCAAATTTCAAACACAATGACAGTCTCGTCATTGGAAATTGAAGATTTGTAAATTCATTGAAAATTGGTGCTTGAAAATTGAAAATTAATAAGTATGGATATATATCAAACTAAATATCTAGAGAAATTAAAGGGCTCACGGCCAGATAGATTAATCATATGCGGCATGGGCGGATCGGGGCTGCCGGGCGAGATAATTGATACTTTCAAAACCGAGCTTGGTATAACATCCGAGATAACCATATGGAAAGACTACGGCCTACCACAGGATGAAGCGCAAAGCGCAAAGCGCAAAGCGCAAAACACGTTGTATGTTTTCGTGTCGTTTTCCGGCGACACCGAGGAAACTATAAGCAGCCTGAAAGCGGCGCTTAAAATTAAGAATGCAAAAGTAGCGGTTATAACCGGCGGGGGCGAGCTTAAAAAAATAGCCGAAACCCACAAGCTGCCGCTCGCGGTTATCAACAGAGACAGCCTCACCTCGCGGGAAGCTACAGCGATTATGTTTACTAAGTTGGTTGAGATGCTGGAATCATTCGGCGTTATATCTAGAACCCTCCCCATACCAAAACCAAAGAATTATAAAAAATCTGCCGCGAATATCATGCGCTTCATTGACAAAGGGATTCCTTTAATGTATACTTCCCACCAGCTTAAATCACTCGCTCATATCTGGAAGGTTCTACTGAATGAAACCGCGAAGGTCCCCGCGTTTGAAAACGAGCTGCCGGAACTGGACCACAACGAGATAGCCAGTTATGAAAGCAGACTGGCTCTTTTGCGCCCCATATTCATAGAAGATCCGTCTGATCCGCCAATCATAAAAAAGAGAGTCAATCTCACTAAGAAAATCATCAAAGGACTTAGTGGCAGGACGCTAGTTGTCAAACTTTCCGGCAAAAACAGATTCGAACGTTTCTGGAATGGAGTTTATCTCGGAGAGGAGACGGCAACGCTTTTGGCGGCCAAGGAAAAAGTTGACCCGAAACGAACCAGAAGCATAGACACCCTAAAAGCTTGGCTTAAAAAGAGATAGCCCGGGTGGTGGAACTGGCAGACACGCAGCGTTCAGGTCGCTGTAGCCGCAAGGCTGTGGGAGTTCAAATCTCCCCTCGGGCACCAGAATGTTTACAGTTTACATATTATTAAGCGACAAACTATCTAGAACATACGTCGGTCACACAAACGATTTAGAAGAAAGACTAAGATATCACAATTCTGGTAAAGTTACCGCGACGAAGTATCTTAGACCTTGGAAAGTTATTTATACCGAAAATATGACATATGTAAAAGAAGCAAAAGATCGCGAACAATACTGGAAAAGCGGTGCAGGTAGAAGAAACATTAAAAAGATTTTAGAGGGGTTCCCGCCCAACTTCAGAAAAGTTGGGCGAGGCTCGCCCAAATAAAATTTGGGCGGCAAATCCCGCCCTCGGCACAAGAAAAAATAAAACAGAACAAACTACAAACAATATGATGATGACACCGCGCCAAAGGCGCGGTACAACAATGCCGCGAACTTCAACCATTCGCCTGTCTCCGCACGTGCGGCCAGAGGGGCAATTTGAGGAACAAACGCAAAAAAATAAGGCGAAGCCGACCCCGGACGACACCCTGCGTCTCGTCCCTCTTGGCGGCCTGGAAGAGATCGGCCGCAATATGACCTTTTTTGAATACCGCGATGAAATAGTCGTGGTTGATATGGGACTGCAGTTCCCGGAGGAAGAAACTCCGGGGATAGATTACATCATCCCGAACGTGAGTTATTTGGAACCGCGCAAGGAAAATATTAAGGGAGTGGTTATCACCCACGGACATTATGACCACATAGGCGCTATTCCCTATTTAATCGGTAAGATCGGCAACCCGCCGATTTATACCGCGAAGCTGACCAAAGCGATCATTGAGAAACGGCAAGAAGAATTTATGAACGCTCCGAAACTGCACACGGTAGGCGTAGCCGCCGGCGATACCGTGAAAGCCGGAAAATATTTCGAATTTGAATTCTTCCAAATTGAACACACTATCCCCGACTCGATCGGCGTCATCATCAAAACTCCGATCGGCAATATCGTCCACTTCGGCGACTTCCGCATTGACTACACCGAGGACGGCAAACCCCTGAACCTGGGAGAAATAGAGCGCATCGGCAAGATGGGCGTGCACACATTTCTCTGCGATTCAACCAACGCCGAAGAGCCTGGCCACACCATGTCAGAGCGCACAGTGGAAAAAAATTTGGAGGAGCTCTTCAAGGCCGCGCGCGGGCGGATAATCGTGACCACTTTCTCATCAATGCTCACGCGTATAGGCGAAATGATAAAAATAGCCGAAAAGCTGGGCAAGAAAGTCGCCATAAACGGCCGCTCAATGAAGGATAACGTCCAGATTTCCCAAAACCTGGGCTATATGAAGATCAAAAAAGGCACCCTGATTACGACTGAAGAAGTCGCGAAGTATAAGGACGACAAAATCTTGATTATTACGACCGGCGCGCAGGGTGAACCGAATGCCGGCTTGATGAAAATCATAAACGGCGAGCACAAACACATTCGCATCAAACCCGGCGACACGATGATCTTCTCTTCATCGGTCATCCCAGGCAACGAACGGAGCGTGCAGAATTTAAAGGATAATCTGGCGCGCCAAGGTGCAAACATTTATACATCCAACTTAATAGACATCCACGCCTCCGGCCACGCCCCCTCGGACGATCTAACACTCGCAACGCGGCTCCTGAAACCCCACTACTTCATGCCGGTACACGGCCACTACTATATGCGCGCCGTAAACGGCGAGAATGCGGTGAGAGGCGGGGTAGCGCGCGAAAACATCCGCTTAATGAGCAATGGGCAAGTTGGCCTGTTAACCAAAGACTCTTTCGTGATCAGCGATGAAACGGTGCCGGAGCACTATGTGATGGTGGACGGTCTGGGAGTCGGCAACATCGGTGAAGTCGTGCTGCGTGATCGGTTGATGCTCGCCCAAGAAGGAATGATGGTGATAATCGTTACGATGGACAGGAAAAGCGGCCGGCTTATCAAAAACCCCGACATTATCTCCCGCGGGTTCGTTTATCTCCGCGATATCGACAGCCAAAAATTGCTGGAGGATGTCCGCCAAAAAATAAAGAGTATCATTACCCGTATCCCGCGCCACCAGCCGATTGATCCGGATTACCTGAAAGCGGTTTTCCGCGATCAGATCGGCCAGCTGGTTTATTCCAAGACTTTCCGCCGCCCGATGATCCTGCCGGTAGTGATTGAAATCTAGAGGATAGGGTTTAGCCACTAGGGTATAGGGTAACGTCGAACTTACCGACACTAGACCCAAAACCCTAAACCCTATACCCTAATAGTATGAAGCC
>CAYZNQ010000021.1:0-7191 GCA_964479925.1 uncultured Candidatus Saccharibacteria bacterium
CCCAGTTCGCCGGCAATCTCCCGCAGCCTGCGGGTGTTCACCAACGCCGCGCGATAAACCGTAAGCTCGCCCTCTTCTTTTTTAGGGAAACGTTTAAAGAGCTCTTCGGTGACCGCGAGCTCCAGAACTGCGTCGCCCAAAAATTCCAAGCGCTCGTTGTTAGACAATGGCCAAGTGGGGTTTTCGTTTAGATATGAGCGGTGAGTCAGAGCTTCCTTTAGCAAACCCTTATCTTGGAACGTAATACCGAGTTTACCTTCTAGTTCACTTAAAGTGGGATCCATATCAGATAATTTTCAATTCTCAATTTTCAATTTACAATGAATTTTCAATGAAATAATTTTCAAACGAAACGGCTATCGTGTTTGGAATTTGAAAATGGGAACATTGATTGAGAATTGGTACTTGAAAATTGAAAATTAGGACTTAGAAATTTTCCGGTCGGGGTTTTGGTCCGGTTCACCCAACTCGCGATATACCGTTCCCAAGACGCCATTGACGAATTTCCCTGAGTTCTGCCCGCCGTAGGTTTTGGCAAGTTCAATTGCCTCGTTTATCGCCACGCGGGGCGGCACTTCCTCGCGGTCGCCGAACAGCAGTTCGTAAAGACCGAGGCGGAGCACGTTCCTGTCAACGAGCGGCAACTGATTAATCGGCCACTCCGGCGCGGTAGTAGTTATGATTTTATCTATCTCCTCGACTTTTCCTTCAACGCCGTGGACCAGCCGTTTGATAAAGTCCCTGTCAGAGAATCCCGGCGCGAATTCTTCGACGCTATCCCCGATAGTTTTATCCAAATCGGATTTGCGGTCATAAAAATCCCACTCGAAGAGTGTCTGTAAGGCGATTGCCCTCCCCAGCTGTCTAGTTGCCATATTACCGGCAAATCGCTAAGCGCGAATCGCAAAGCGAGTTAAGATAAGACCTTTTCATTGATTCAGTGATTTAGATAGACTGCGCAATTTGCGTATAAGTTTTTCGGCTCTTTCATACATTTCCTCTTTAACTACTGGTGTAGTATAACCTATCTCCGAAGCGAAATTTATGAGGTTAACCGTTTCCAATGTTGAGCCGATAGCGATATTTATATATTTTATGAAATTAGCTTTAGAACCCACCGAACCCTCCGCAATGTTGCTTGATATTGAGACGGCTGCTCTCCTAAGTTGGTCTGCTAAAGAAAAGTTCTCGTATTTGGGAAAATTGGCTGTTATCCCGTAGCAATCCCTGGCGTAATCAACCCCGAGACGCCAAACCTCCAACCCCTCAAATCGGAACATTTATCGGCTACGATTTGCGCTTGGTGCTTTGCGATCTGCTATAGTAGCCGCACTTAGCGCAAGCTTTGTGCGGGAACATCGGGGATTTGCATTTCAGGCACGGCACGATCTTCACCGGCCTCAAAGCCAGGTGGCTGCGCCGCCTGCCTACTTTAGATTTAGAATGATGTTTTACCGGTACGCCTCCCATATCTTATAAAATTTCCAATTTCTAATATCTAATTTCTAAACAAAACCTTAGTCATTAGAAATTAGTAATTAGTCATTTCATTTTGAGGTATTTCTTGACGAACGTCAACCGGTGAACCTCGCTCGGACCATATTTCCTGATAGCTTTGCAATGTACCTTGGTCCCGTAGCCCTTGTGGATACGAAATCCGTAACGAGGGTAAACCTTATCGAGCTTAACCATATAGCGGTCGCGGTTCACTTTGGCTACCACCGAAGCTAGTTTAACTGAGTTGAACTTCCGATCCCCTTTCACGACTGTCCTCGCTCTCAAACCCGATTCTCTCTCGCAATTCTGGTAATTCTTGCTCTTTAAATAGAGCCCTCCGTCCAAATAAACAGAGACACCAGTTAATCTTACGAAGTGAGACTTCGTAAGATTGAGATTATCGGATAGCCGACGCAACGCTCTATAAGCGGCGAGATTAGCGGCCCTGGCAATATTCATTCTATCGATAACACAGGGGTAAACGCGCGCGATTGCGTAAGTCAAGCCGGTGTTTTTAATCCACTTTGCGAACTCTTCACGGGCAAGCGGCGCGAGAGCTTTAGAATCTCTGATTTCACGGTGAAATCTGCGCCCTTTGGGCACGGCAAGCGCCGCAACCACTACCGGACCGGCCAAGGCGCCCCGCCCAACTTCATCTATCCCGATAATAAAAGACTTGGGCGAGGCTCGCCTCTTTGAGGCGGCTCGTCCCACCTCGTCTATCCCTACCAAATACTCCACATTTTTATCATACTCCGATTTTTCTCTTTAAAGTCTCCGACCGGTCAACTATAATGGAGGCGACTAATGGCAAAATTCGTCCATCTCCACACTCACTCTCACTACTCTCTCCTCGATGGACTATCCAAGGTGGACGCACTCGTCCGCCGCGTAAAAGAGTCGGGGATGGACGCTTTGGCCATCACCGACCACGGCAATCTTTACGGAGCGGTCGAGTTTTACAAGCTAGCCAAGAAGGAAGGCATAAAACCGATCATCGGCGCGGAGCTATATGTCGCCAAGAGTTCGCGTCTATCGCGCGATCCGCGACTCGACAATGTTCGTTACCATCTCACGCTTCTCACTAAAAACGAACAGGGATATAAAAACCTGATCCAGCTTATAACTAAATCTAATCTCGAGGGTTTTTATTATAAGCCGCGCATCGACCGCGAGCTTTTGGAATTGCACCACGAGGGCATTATCTGCTTGTCCGGATGCCTCTCTGGAGAACTCGCGCGTTTTATCCGGGACGGAAAGATGGCCAAAGCGGAAGAGACTGCGACCTACTACAAAAATTTGTTCGGCGAAGATTACTATATAGAAATCCAGCAACATTCCCCCGACCTTAGACCGCATCTCATTGAACTATCAAAAAAACTGGGGATTCCACTCGTCGCGACGCAGGATTCACACTACCTAACGCCCGAGGACAAACCGATCCACGAAGTGCTTCTAGCGATCCAGACCGGCAACAGATTCGAATCGGAGGACCGTTTCAGTTTCCGCGGCTTCGATTGTTCGCTGCCGCCGCCGGACGAGATGGTTAAACTGTTCGAAGATGTTCCTGAAGCGATAGAGAACACGGTTAAGATCGCGGAGAAATGCAATTTTGAAATGGAATTGGGGAAGATACATCTTCCCGTCTATCCTCTGCCGGAAGGCGAAACTTCCAGCAACGATTATCTGCGAAAATTGGTCGAGTGGGGACTTGATAAACGCTACCCCGGCAGGGACGGCGAGGTGAGAAAGAGATTGGAATACGAGTTGGGAGTGATAGAACGGACCGGCTTCGCGGATTACTTCCTAATTGTGCAGGACTTCGTGAACTGGTCGAAGGAGCACGGCATTGCGGTCGGCCCCGGCCGAGGCTCGGCTGCGGGGAGTATCATCTCATACATTCTGAACATAACAGACGTAGATCCTCTGGCGTACGACCTTCTTTTCGAGCGGTTCCTGAATCCGGAGCGCATCTCAATGCCGGATATTGATATTGACTTCGCCGACCACCGCCGCGACGAGGTCTTAGGATACGTTAAAGACAAATACGGTGAGGATCATGTGGCGCAGATTATAACTTTCGGGACGATGGCCGCGCGCGCCTCGGTTCGCGATGCCGGACGAGCTTTGGGATACGGCTACGACTTTTGCGACGGACTAGCCAAACTCATTCCCTACCAGCCAAATCTGGACAAGTCGGCGACGATGCTGGGCAAATATCTTGACGAGATCCCGGAGTTGCGCGAACGCTACGGGAAAGAGCCTGATGTGAAAAAACTGCTTGACTCCGCAATGAAACTGGAAGGCGTGGCGCGCCACGCTTCGGTGCACGCCTGCGGCGTCGTGATTTCCAAGGAACCGCTAACGGATTACACGCCGCTGCAGCGCGCCCCTCAGGATGAATCGCGCGTTATCACCCAATACGAAATGCATTCGGTGGAAGACTTGGGCCTGCTTAAAGTTGATCTTTTGGGGCTGAAGAATCTTACCGTCATCGAGGAGGCAGTAAAACTAATTAAAGACACGCGCGGCGAGACGCTGGATATGCCAAAGTTGCGGCTGGACGATAAAGAAACTTATAAACTTCTCCAGACCGGCGAGACCACCGGTATTTTCCAGTTCGAATCGAGCGGAATGCGCCGCTATATGAAAGAACTTAAGCCCACTGAACTGGAAGACCTTATCGCTCTGGTTTCGCTCTACCGCCCAGGGCCAATCGAACTTATCCCCTCTTATATCCTCCGCAAATTCGGAAAAGAAAAAGTGGAATATCTGCACCCAAAACTCGAGCCGATTCTGAACAAAACTTACGGTATCGGCATTTACCAAGAACAGATGATGCAGATCGCGCGTGACTTGGCCGGTTTTACGCTCCCCGAAGCGGATACTTTGAGAAAAGCCATTGGCAAGAAAATTAAATCACTTTTGAACATACAACAGGAACGCCTTACTCAGGGTATGATTAAGAACGGCATCGAACCCAAAATCGCAAAAGCAATCTGGGAACTTTTCCCGCCGTTTGCCCGCTACGGCTTCAACCGCTCTCACGCGGTTTGCTACGCGCTTATAGGCTATCAAACCGCATACTTAAAAACTCACTATCCTGCGGAGTTTATGACCGCGCTCCTGAACAACGACTCCGGGGATACCGAGCGCATCTCGTTCCTAGTAAACGAGGCGCGGAGGATGAATATCGAGGTTCTGCCGCCGGACGTAAATAAGAGCACCGCCCAATTTATGCCTGAAGGAAACGGCATCCGATTTGGGTTGCTGGCGATAAAAAATTTGGGCGTCAACGTCGCTGAAGCGATCGTGGGTGAACGTTTCCGCAGCGGGCCGTACCGCGACATCGCTGATTTCACTTCGCGGATCAGCCACCGCGATCTAAACCGCAAAGCGCTGGAAGCACTCGTGAAATGCGGCGCACTGGATTCACTGGGAACGGAACGAGCTTCGGCGCTAGCGAGCCTAGACAACATATTAAGGATCGCGAACGCACTAAAACGCGTGAATGGAAGCTCACAAATAGGCCTCTTCAGCGAGGCGCCCAAAGTGACAATGAAGCTAAGCAATGCCCCACCGGCAACCAGAGCGCAGAAACTTATCTGGGAAAAGGATTTACTTGGACTCTACGTCACAGACCACCCGCTTAAGAATCTTGCCGCCGCGCTTACGGCTAAAGGATACTTGCCAATAAAAGAAGTTTTAAAAGAACAAAGCGAACGTAGATTGCTCAAGACTTGCGGCGTCATTGTAAAAATCCAGCGTGTCAATACCAGAAACGGCGACGGAATGGTTTTTGCAAAGATTGAAGATTTGAGCGATACTATTGAAGTACTGGTGTTTTCCGACACCCTGAAGCGTAATCCGGCCCTCTGGTCCGAAGGCAACGCGATCGCGCTAACCGGCCGTATATCAAAAAGAAACGGAGATACCAAATTAATATGCCAAGAAGCAGCCCCGCTGAATCTTTAGACCACGTACGCCATTCACTGGCGCATCTTCTTGCGGCAGCGGTTTTGAAGAAGTTTCCTAAAGCTAAACTGGGCATTGGCCCAACAATTGAAAACGGCTTTTATTACGACTTCAAGCTTCCTCGTCCTATTACGCCTGACGATCTCAAAGAATTTGAGAAAACTATGAGGGAACTGGTTCGGCAGAAACTTCCCTTTTCTGGGAGAAAATTAATGCCTGCCGAAGCCAAGAAAATCTTCAAAGACCAGCCGTTCAAATTGGAACTTATCAAGGATTTCATGCATCCGCCGAAGGGCGTTAAAAAACAGCCGCTCTCCATTTATAAAACCGGCGACGTGTTCCTGGATTTATGCCGCGGCGGGCACGTCAAAAACACTTCCGAGATAAACACGGATTCCTTCACACTTGAAAAAATCGCGGGGGCCTATTGGCGCGGCGACGAAAAGAACCCGCAACTGCAGCGCATCTATGGCTTAGCTTTTAAATCCAAAAAGGAACTGGAAGAATATATAAAATTACAGGAAGAAGCGAAGAAACGCGACCACAAAATTCTTGGCCCGGCACTCGATCTTTTTACATTCTCCGATTTGGTCGGGGCGGGACTGCCGCTTTGGACACCGAAAGGTACGCTGGTGCGCAATTTGTTGGATGATTTCGTTTGGAAACTGCGCAAGCAGGCTGGTTATGAACAAGTAGACATCCCGCACATTACCAAGAAAGATCTTTATGAGACGAGCGGCCACTGGGGGAAATTCCAAGATGACCTTTTCAAAATAAAGACCCGTGAGGGCCACTTATTCGCAATGAAGCCGATGAACTGTCCGCACCATGCCCAGATTTATGCCCGTCGGCCGTGGAGCTACCGCGACCTGCCCCAGCGTTACGCAAATACAACCAAAGTTTACCGCGACGAGCAATCCGGGGAGTTATCGGGGCTATCCCGCGTGCGGGCAATTACCCAAGACGATGCGCACGTTTTCTGCCGGCTTTCGCAGGCGGAGGGTGAATTTCTGAAAATCTGGAGTATCGTCCACGAGTTCTATGAAACTTTCGGATTCAATCTCCGTATCCGCGTTTCTACCCATGACCCAAAACACCCCGAGAAATACCTTGGCGATAAAAAAAAGTGGAAGCTTGCGGAGTCAATATTATGGAAGATAGTAAAAGACAAAAAAGCGGACGTGTTTGAGGGTGTTGGCGAAGCGGCGTTCTATGGCCCCAAGCTGGACTTCATGGCAAAAGATTCGTTGGGCCGAGAATGGCAGGTAGCAACCATCCAACTGGACGTTAATATGCCGGAACGATTCAATCTCACTTGCGCGAATGAGGAGGGTAAACCGGAAAGAATTGTGATGATTCACGCCGCGATTATGGGATCGATCGAACGATTTCTTTCGGTCATTATCGAGCACTTCGCAGGAAACTTCCCGCTCTGGCTCGCGCCGGTACAAATGGCTGTTTTGCCGGTTGGTGAGAAATTTAACGCCTACGCCCGCGAAGTATCCGAAAAACTTAGCGCGGCCGGATTACGCGTGGAAACCAGTGTCGCTAACGAGACCTTATCCAAACGCATCCGCGACGCGGAACTGCAAAAAATCCCATATATTCTGGTAGTTGGAGAAAAAGAAGAGGGTGCCGGCACGGTAAGCGTCCGGACCCGCCTTCGCGGTGCCGTAGCCCGCTTCGGCGAGGCGGAGGCCCGCCTTCGCGGTGCCGTAG
>CAYZNQ010000022.1:0-4268 GCA_964479925.1 uncultured Candidatus Saccharibacteria bacterium
TCCGTCCAATACGGCGCCGGGGTTGTGAATTTATTCTTCCAGGACGTAGAGAAAGCCAAGAACGATCCTAATTTCCAAAAAGAACTTTCTAAATCCCTCCTTAGCCAAGTCGTAAGCGCGGTAAGTAACTTTAGTGGTGCAGTTGTCTCTACAGCTCGCGAGGCAATCGCGAATATGTTTGGCGGGAATAGCAGCGAGAAGATTGTTGAAACGATAGATGTTAACAATAGCGCCGGAAATGTATCGGTAGTAACCCCACCGAGCAGTGATGCGCCTAGCGTGGAAGTTCCCGAAAAACCCACGCAGGCGCCAACGACAACAATTAAGACCCAAACTAATACGGCAACTACGAACACCATTAAGCCCAAAGAGACTAAGGTCATAGCCGATAAAGAGCAGGAAAAAGTTGCTAAACTCCCCGAAGAAAGTAAGAAGACAGAACCGCCAGTGCCAGTTGCAGCTTCAAAGACCTGTAACTTTGCCACATCTCAATCGCCGTCGCATTCGGGCATGATTATAAATGAAGTAGCCTGGATGGGCGGGCCGGAGAGCGCCGGGCTTACAGCTAACGATGAATGGATTGAACTCAAAAATGTTTCAGGCAGCGAAGTTAACTTAAGCGGGTGGCAATTAATTGACCAAGGCGAGCAAATCAAAATAAACCTTGCTCTCATTAATGAAACCAAGGTTGGAGCCAACCAATTTGTTCTTTTGGAGCGCACCGATGATAATAGTGTGCCAAATATTTCGGCTGATTTAATTTATAGCGGCGCGTTAAGCAATACTAATGAAGGTTTGAGGCTTTTTGATAGCCAATGCAATTTAATTGATGAAGTTCTGGCTTCCCCAGACTGGCCAGCCGGCGTGGCAGACTCAAGGCGCACAATGGAGCGCGAGCCTAATTTTGTTTGGCACACTTACGGCGGCAGTGGAACCAACGGCATATTCGGAACTCCGAAGCAAGAAAACGGTTCCGCTCTGGTAATTTATACCGGTGGCGGAGGAGGTGGCGGTACAAATACCACCACAAACATAACTCCGAATAATACTACTCCCCAAAACAACGAGAAGGCCGCCTGCTCTCAAGCAAGTTTAAATACTGCGTCTCGTACGGTGCTTATTAATGAAGTGGCGTGGGCCGGGACATCCTCCAGTTCCTCAAGCGATGAGTGGATTGAGTTGTACAATCCCGGTTCAGCGACCGCGCAGTTGAGTAATTGGGAATTGTTGGATAAGGCCGCCGACATCAAAATTGTCTTTGGGGTCAGCGATGTTATTGCTCCGGGAGGGTACTATTTTTTGGAACGGACCGATAATAGCACCGTGCTGTCCGTAACCGCTGACAAAATATTCACGGGAGCTATTGGGAATAGCGCCGAAAGTTTGCGCCTCTTTGACGGTAACTGCGGACTGGCGGATGAAATTATTGCTGAGTCGAATTGGCCCGCGGGGACAGCAAGTCCGGATTATAAAACCGCAGAGCGGAGCAGCGATTTAACGTGGCACAGCTATAGCGGCGCCGGGACGAATAATATTATGGGTACTCCGCGGGCGGCAAACTCAAATGTAGTTAGCGAGAATAATCAGCAAGATACGCAGCAGACAATCATCCCGCTAAAAATTACAGAGGTTGTCTACGATATAAAAGGAACTGATGGGACAGAAGAACCTGATGAAGGCAAAGAATTAATAACTATTAGTAATCCGAACGATACTGAAGTTGATTTGAGCACTTACTCTCTTCAATACTTAGGAAGTAGCGGCGATTTTTCTGATGTTGAAAGAAAAAATTTTGAAGCCGCAAATAAAATCTCCGGCCAGGGGATTTTTAAAATCGGCGCCAATTGCCATCCGGGTGCGAAACCGCCGACACCCTGTGAGAACGTAGATTTATCCTGGAGCCAAGAATTGAACAACACTTCAGGGACCGTGTTTTTAGTGTCCAATCAAGAATTGCTTACCGGCCTTAGCGATCCGGATATTGTTGATGGGTTTCACTATCCCACGGTGGCTCAAATTGCCGAACCTGGCAGCTTTGAAGCCAGTTATGATCCGAATAAGTTAGAAATAAATTTATCGTGGGCAGGTAATGATTCTTTGGTTTATCAAATTCAAGAATATAACAGCCCCGGCGTTACGGTTTTTGAGGGCAAGGGTACTTCGTTTGTAAAACGCATTGATGAAGTCGGGAGAAGTTATAAATTCTCTATCAGAGCCTTCAACGAAAATGCCGAGCATACAGAATTAATAGAAAAAGAAATAACCGTGCCCAGTTTTATAAAAGACGTTCATTTGTATAATGCGGAACATCACTACTTCGGCGGGAAACAGACCGATAACCTGCTTGAATTCTCTTACGATAAATATCCTTTTCTGCCTCGAGATATTAATTTAGCCCTGGCTTACGGTGAACCACCGGGACCGAATTATAAGGTTGTGGTTTTTTATTTGAATAAAGAAGCGCCCAAGCGATTGTATCTAGATAACGCCATGCCGCTTGCAGAAGACAGAGCGAATGTCTTGAGGTTGGGTTATAAGACATGTTCCAGTGGGTGGGCAGATCCGACGGCTTTGTCTTTGATTCTCCCAGACGGGGCGGAGCAGTGCAATATTAATATCGGTGGATTCGCAAACGGCTCGCTGGATTACCCGACTTATCTCGCTGAAGGTGATTTGCATTTATTGTTCCCAGTGGCTGCGCCCGGCAGCGTGACTTTCGATACGGGGAATAGTAGCAACTATACAGCAGCGCCTTTGGTTGCGGGCGACTACGTAACCGCGTCGTTCTACGGTTTCTGGCGCGATTTTCCGCAAGGTACTAATCCAGCCGATCTTGAAGGAGGAATATGGTCTAATTTCACTCTACTCGCGGTCGATAAAACTCCTTATAATTTTTCGTCTGATATTCCGGCACATTTGAAACCCAACCCGCCCCAAAATCTGCAGTTTCTGCTAAATCAGGAGAAATCTATACTTAAAACATCTTGGGGTAAATCTAGCGACCCTAATACATTAGACAATCTTCTGCGTTATGAAGTGAATTATGACGATTTATCTTGGGAGCCGGTTAGTGCTTTATCTTATGAGAAGATTGTTGAGCCCGGTGTTGTTTATAATATAAAAGTTCGCGCCGTTGATGGTTTTGGAATTGTTTCCGATGAGGTTAGCGGTTCGTTCCCAGTGCCGTCCAGTATTCAACCGCCTTTCGGAATATCGGATATAAAATGGGGTCGTATTGATAGTTCACTCGAAACAAAGGTCAGCTTCAGTTATCCAACTTATCCTTTTATGCCGAATTCTAATCAATTTGATATGATGGTGTTTTATTTAAATCGATTACCACCTCTCAATTATGAATATTCGGCGATAGATACTATTTATCCAACAACAACTGCCGCAAATAGCCATTATCCAAGATTAATAATATCTCATAAAAGCTGCGCTTATGACAATGATTTGAAAGATTTTTCAACGTTGATTTTAGCAAAATCAGTTGATGCGGTAACTATGACTGATAACAGCGGCAAGCTTTTTCCTAATTTTTGTTTTACGTGGATCTCCGAACCGCAAAAATCAGTTTTAGTTCCAGTGCCGCCTACTGGTCAAGCAGGCATAATTAATCTTCCTGTTACCGGCTTAGCCAGAAGCGATAAAACCCTGAACGATTTAAGTGCGGCGGATTTTATAACCATTGGGTTTTATAATATTGATCAATGGAATAATGTCCTTTCTGTCGGTAACGGCACGCACAAATATTATTTCCGGCCGTAAGAGGAACTTGCTCTCATTAATGAGAGCAGATAAAAATGAATATTTCTAAAAAGAAGTTGAGTCGCAAGTTAGAATCAAGGTCTCTAGGCTTGCTTTTTAAACAGATTCAGTTGGTGAAAAACAATAGGGACTTAAGAGCGCTGTTGACTATGATTCTTACTGGCTACGAAAACGATTTAATTATCAGACGGTTTATCGTTGCGGATATGCTTAGGAAGGGTGTTAGATATAGAGATATCCAAAAAGTAACCGATATATCTCAAACAACCATAAGCAAGATAAGGGATATTCTTAATAAAAACGGCTATGGTAAGAAACCCGGCCGAAATAAGGCCTTACTCAAAAAACCGGTGATTAGAAAACCCTTGCTTGGAACTTACAAAGGAGCATCTAGTATACTTTGATTAATCTGTCTGCTCTCATTAATGAGAGCAGAGGTATTCTGATAAGTTGAAATTTTCAAAGCCGTGAAAAATAAAACCCGCGACCTAGAAATA
>CAYZNQ010000022.1:4368-6890 GCA_964479925.1 uncultured Candidatus Saccharibacteria bacterium
CGCGACCTAGAAATAATTGTGATTCTCCACAACATTCGGAGTTTGCACAATGTCGGGTCTATTTTCCGAACTGCCGATGCCACGGGGGTCACGAGAATATATCTGTGCGGTATTACGCCAGCTCCGTTAGACAAGTTCGGCAGATTGAGGCCGCAGCTTGCGAAGGTTTCGCTGGGCGCGGAAAAATCGGTTGTGTGGGATGGTTCGGCACGCTCACCACGAGCAACTATCAAGCTGCTCGGAAAGTTGAAGAGCGAGGGTTATAAGATTTTTGCGGTGGAGCAGAGCAAAAAATCCACACCGTACTATAGACTACGGGCTACAAACACCAAACGAAAATTTGCACTGATTTTGGGTAACGAAGTTAAAGGATTGCCTCCATCCATTTTGAAGCGCGCGGATAAAATTCTGGAAATTCCGATGAGGGGCGAGAAGGAATCGCTGAACGTAGCGGTGGCCTTCGGTATAGTGGCGTTCGGACTTTTGTATACGAAGCGCCGTAGTTATAATTGATAGGATGCAGGAAAAATTTGTTATTATTTTCGTCGTTGCGCTCGCGGTTGTGGGCGCGCTAATTTATTTCGGAATGAACAACAAGTTAAATATTCTCCCACAAAAAGAGATGGCGACGGCGGTTATCGGCGGACAGACGTTCAATTTGGAAGTTGTACGCGCGCCGGAGGCGATGGCACAAGGGTTGGCCGGGCGTGACAGTGTCGGCGACCGCGATGGGATGCTGTTTGTATTTGAAAAGCCTGGAGTTGAAGCCTTTTGGATGAAGGGGATGAAATTTGCGATAGACATTGTCTGGGTTCGCGGCAATAAAATTGTAGGTCTTGATAAAAATGCAGCTCCGGCTGTGGGCAATCTGCCGTCCGGCTCTGGCTTGCCGGTCTACTCTTCTCCTGATTTGGTCGATAAAGTGATTGAAGTTAAATCTGGCACAGCCGACGAGCTGAGACTGAATACCGGCAACACAGTAGAGATAACTTTTAGTTCAATATAATTCACTACAAGCAGTAAATAAATGGGAGGCGATAGCGGTAAACCGGAAATTATTTTCGGTCTGCGTAAGAACGTGTTTTTCTTGGGGCTGGTAAGCCTCTTTAATGATTTCTCGAACGAGATGATCCAGTCGGTGATGCCGGCTTTTCTTGCGATCACTATGGGTGTGCCGCCGATCGGAATAGGACTTATTGAGGGCGGAGCGGATGCGGTCGCGAGTTTCCTTAAAATTTTCTCGGGGTGGTTTTCGGATAAAATCGGGCGGCGCAAGCTGCCAGCGCTCTTGGGTTATGCGCTATCGGTTTCAACCCGGCCATTTTTCGCTTTCGCTTCGCGGTTCTCGGAAGTGTTTAGCCTGCGGATTATCGACCGCGTCGGCAAGGGATTCCGTGATTCGCCCCGTGATGCGCTGCTAGCCGAATCTGCCGACCAGAAAGAACTCGGGAAATCATTCGGTTACCACCGCGCGATGGACGCGATGGGCGGAATGTTGGGTCCGTTGGGAGCGTTTCTTATCTTGCCGCTCGTTCATGGGAGCTATCAGAAACTTTTTTTGGTCGCATTCGGGGTCGGGCTGCTGACTATTTTTACTTTCGTGTTCGTGAAGGAAATTAAACGGAAAGACGGCACGGCTCTGCCTAAAATTACCCGGTTATTTTTTAAGGAGCACCGACGTTTCAGCTTTTTCATCCTATCAATATTCGTTTTCGGGCTTGGTACTCTGCCGATCACGCTGATGCTTCTGAAGCCGATTGGTTTGGGGGTAAGTATCGCGGCGATCCCACTCTTATATTTCATTTATAACGTTACATTCGTCGGCGCGGCAATCCCGTTAGGTAGACTCTCGGACAAATTCGGCAAACGCAAGACGATAGTTATAGGATTCGCGATGGCGATATTGTCTTACGTCATTCTGGCGCGGGCCGAGGCGGCGTGGTCGGCAATTCTGGCTTTTATCGTTTTGGGTTTCTATTCCGCGGCGACCGACGGCATTGAACGAGCGATGACGGCGCGGTTGGTGAACCCGCAGTATCTCGCGACTGGTGAAGGACTATTGAATGCGGCGGTGGGGATATCATCGCTTCTTTCTGGACTTGTGGGCGGGCTTATCTGGACATTGAGCGGGCCGGCCGCCGCGCTTTATTACGCCGCGGCGCTATCGGCAATCGGCGCCATGATTTTCATAATATTCAATTTCAGCGAGTTCTCGCGCGACGAAGCGTACAGAAGTCAGTTCTAACTCTGGCGGCTTTCGGGAGTGCGCGTATACCAGGTAGTGAAAATTCGACTGTCGCCTTTGGCGACAAATTATCGACAAACCACTTCGTTAATTAATAACTGTGAATAGTGTTTCGCATAGTAAAATATCCCAAACTTAATATCTGGTCGAATTTCTACTACCTGGTATAATATAGGTAATGGCTCGCGTGGCAATTAACGGGTTCGGGCGTATCGGCCGACTGTTCTTCCGGCAGGCATTCGGCCGCCCGGATATGGAAATTGTCGCCGTAAACGAC
>CAYZNQ010000023.1:0-6173 GCA_964479925.1 uncultured Candidatus Saccharibacteria bacterium
ACGGAATTTATGCCCAGTAGTAGAACTGCGATAAGATTAACTCAAGTTATCGTCAGGCTATTTACTCGGCTATAGACAAGCTACAAAAGTCATGAATAAACCATTTAGCGACAAGTTAATCAAATAACTTGCAATCGCAGTTTCACTACTGGGTATGTTAGCGATCAAGCTCAGAAACGTAGGCAAAAAACACCAGCGCTCTTTCCGCGTCGTGGTTCAGGAGAAGCGCTCCAAACTGCAAGGAAAATTCGTGGAGGATTTGGGCTGGTGGAATCCGCACACCGATAAGACAGAGCTAAAAATTGACCGTGCGGAATATTGGATTAAATCCGGCGCACAGCCATCCCAGACGGTGCGTCAACTTATTAGGAAATATAAGAAGCCAGAAGCAATTTCAGGTAAGTAAGGAATATAAAGGTCGAAGTTGAATAGGTTTTACCGAAAGTAATGGCTGTTGAGCAAGACGAGAAGTTTTTGGAGTTCTTAATCAAGTCCATCGTTGACAATCCGGACGACGTCAAAGTCGAGCGGAGGGTTGATGAGATGGGCGTCCTCCTGTCCCTCAAAGTTAATTCCAAGGATATGGGCAATGTGATTGGGAAACAGGGTCAGACCGCGAAAGCCATCCGCTCGCTTTTGAGAATCGTGGGCATCAAGAATAATGCCCGTGTCAATCTCAAAATCGAGGAACCGGAGGGTTCGGAGCGCGGGGCGCGCCCGGCCTCCGAGCGGGGTATCACCGACAAGGTGATCGACGATATCAAGGATTTATAATCGTAAGGTTGTATGTAAGAGAAAGTGGCCTCACATTCATGGGGCCACTTTTAGTGCTAAACTTTGTATATGAAGCCACGGATTATTTTTGATATCATCACTCTTTTCCCGGAGATTTTTACAGCTTACCTTAACGAGTCTGTAATCGGCCGGGCTATCCGGAAGGGTTTGGTGAAAGTAAGAGTCCATAACCTGCGTGGTTTCACCACCGCACCGCACCATAAGGCTGATGATCGGCCGTACGGTGGCGGTCCCGGGATGGTGATAAAGATTGAACCGTTAATTAAAGCGGTTCAATCTTTAAAATCAAAAATCAAAAATCAAAAATCAAAAGTGATTATTTTCACTCCGGCTGGAAAGCAGTTTGACAATAAAATCGCAGGGCAATTAGCAAAAAATTATAATCATTTGATTTTAATTTGCGGTCATTATGAGGGGATCGATGAACGAATTAAAAAAGTAATTAGAAATTTGGAATTAGAAATTAGTGGATTGTCTATAGGCCCGTATGTCTTGACCGGCGGCGAACTGCCGGCACTTACAGTTATTGATGCCGTAAGTCGCAAGGTAAAAGGCGTACTGGGTAAAGAAGAGTCACTGGAGGAAAAGCGCTACGGCGTAGGCGTGCCAGCATATACCCGCCCCGAAACTTTAACCTATGGAGGAAAGAGATACGCCGTTCCGAAGGTATTGCTCTCTGGGCATCACGGTGAGATTAAGCGCTGGCGGCTTGGACATAAGCCCCGTAGTGAGTTTTTGACCGGCCTTCGGCAAAATAGCATTTTGCGAAACAAAATGCCTGTCAAAAATCTACTACGGGGTAAGAAAAGATAGCCACGTACGTATCCGTAAGGATTTGAAAAAAAGTTCTAACTTGGTATACTTTCTGCGCATACGATATGGATACAAACGTAAAGAATATTGGCAATGCGGCCATTGAAGCAGCCGAAACGGCTGTTTTAGAAACGCCGCCCACTCCGGAGGAAAAAGCCGAGATGCAGTCACTCATAGATGCGGGGGTATTTTACGGTCAGAGTCACGCGCGCACCAATCCAAAGATGAACCCATACATCCTCACTTCAAAGGGCGGGGTGGAGATAATCGATCTTGCGGAAACCATCCGCGCTCTTCGCGAAGCGGGTGAAATTATTAGAACTAAGTTAGCCACTGGCGGCGAGGTAATCATTGCCGGCACGACTCCGGCTGGGAAATCTATAGTCCGCGCGTTGGGAGAAAAACTGGGAGTGCATTACGTCGCGGAGCGATGGCTCGGCGGAACAATCACTAATTTCAAAACTATCTCCGATCGGGTGCGTTATTTTAAGAAGTTGAAAGTCGACGCCGAAAGCGGCGCGCTCGACAAATACACAAAAAAAGAGCGGGTTAATTTCAACCGCGAAATAAAGAAACTTACCAGGTTTTTCAGCGGCGTCGAGTCAATGGATAAACTGCCCGCAGTTGTGGTTATTTTCGGCCTCGGCGGGAATATGACACCGGCACTGGAGGCGAAGAAGAGTGGGGTTACGAGTATAGCTTTTGTAAACACCGCCGCTGACCCGGACGAGGTAAGCTGTCCTATCCCGGCGAATGACCGAAGCCCAAAGAGTTTGGAATTGTTGGCCACATATATCGAGAAGGCTGTTTCCGAGGGTAAAGATGAAAGAATAAAACAGGCGGCCGCTCTAGGGAGTAAGGAAACTAATGGTTAAAACTGGAGATATACAGAAACTTCGGGAGGCGACCGGCGCTGGGGTGATGGAGTGCAAGCGCGCGCTGGAAGACGCCGCCGGGGATTTTCCGAAGGCTAGGGAACTCATTCGTGAGCGTGGTCTGGTTAAGGCGGACAAGAAGAGCGAGCGCGCCGTGAACGCCGGGATTGTAACCTCTTATATCCACAACGACCGTGTAGGAGTACTTTTAGAGCTTCATTGCGAGACGGATTTCGTTGGTAAGTCCGAGCCGTTCCGCGAGCTTGCCAAAAACCTAACGATGCAAATCGCAGCGATGGATCCAGCTGACCCCGAAGCGCTTCTTACTCAGCCGTTTATCAAGGATGAGAAAACAACCGTTGAGGAACTTGTGAAGGGCGTGATCGCTAAAGTAGGCGAGAATATCGTTGTGGAACGTTTTGTCCGCTTCGAGATTTAACGTAAAATAGAGATATGTACGATCTCTTTATCCAGCTTGTTATTATGGTGGCGTTGGGCACGGTGGTGTATCTTTTGGCCATTGCGTCGCCGCGGGTCCAGGACGACCAGCATTTTGAGGAGCATCGCGTGGCGGGCTGGGTAAGAAAGTTGCCGCTCGAACGCATAGACGCGTTCCTCGCAGGTTATAGGGACAAGATTTTGCGCCGCCTGAAGGTTTGGATACTTAAAGCGGATAACTTTGTGGGCCGGTGGCTTAACAATCATAAGGACGGAGGAGCGCAAGGTTGAATAGAGCTCAAAAGTCGTTTAAACTGGGCAAGCAGTGCGTGGGTGGCAGAGTGGTCAATTGCACCTGACTGTAAATCAGGCGCCCTAGCGGCTCCGGGGGTTCGAATCCCTCCCCACGCACAAGTTCTTCTAGAATGCGCCAGAGTAGCTCAATGGCAGAGCAACGGTTTTGCGGAGCGGAGCGGAGTCCCGCACCTTTCAAAATGCCAGCATAGCTCAGTGGTAGAGCAACGGTTTTGTAAACCGTAGGTCGTGGGTTCGAATCCCTCTGCTGGCTCCGTAGAAAGGTGCGGGATAAAGTTGGGGGTTCGAATCCTCTCTCTGGCTCCCGCTTTAGAGCTACTATGGCCAGAGTAGTTCAGTGGTAGAACGCTTTCTTGGTAAGAAAGAGGTCGGGAGTTCAATCCTCCCCTCTGGCTCACGGGATCAAAGATAAACCGAATTCGCATGGCACAATCAAAATTTTCGGAAAATTTAATAAGGTTGAAGTGCACCGTTTGCAGTCGCACGAATTATTATACCCACAAGAACAGGAAAAAGGTGGAGCGTAAAATCGAGTACAGGAAATACTGCAACTGGTGCCGGAAACAGACTCCTCATAAGGAACTTAAGCTCAAATAATGTCATCCGCCGAGCTAGTTGACGAACTTATAAGCGGCGGGTATTTAAAAACACCCGCCCTTATCGAAGCTTTTAAAGCGGTAGATCGTGTTGCTTTTGTGCCCGCGGAATTCAAATCCGAGGCCTATGAGAACCGTCCGTTGCCGATAGGTTTTAATCAAACCATTTCCCAGCCGCTTACAGTGGCTTTTATACTGGAGTTGTTGCAGCCACAGCCGGGAAGCAAAATCTTGGATGTTGGAGCAGGATCCGGTTGGCAGAGCGCGCTCCTTGCGCATTTGGTTGGGGAAACCGGCAAGGTTGTCGCAGTTGAGCGCATTCCGGAGTTGAAAGCTTTTGCCGAGAGTAATCTGAAAAACTTCCCGGAGCTTGCGAGCCATATAAATTTTATATTAGGCGATGGTTCACAGGGTTACGAACCAGAGGCGCCATATAATAGGATTATCGCCGCAGCGGCGGGGGACGCGATTCCTGAAGCATGGAAGAACCAGCTTAAAACCGGCGGGACCATTGTTGCTCCAGTCGGGCAAAGTATAGTTGTCGTCCACAAACTGACACCCGAGAAATTTGAGCGCCGCGAATATTTTGGCTTCAGTTTCGTCCCGCTAATAAAAGAGAGCTAGGGTGCCCATCTTCTCCTTCCTTGACTGTTGTGAGAAGATTTGTTATATTCACATTAAGATCCGCAGATAGTAGGCGTCCCTGAAAAGGGAATAAGTTTATCCGTCCGGAGCCGAAGGCGAAGGAGGAACCTGCTGAGGACAAGCATTATTTTCTGCGGAACTTGTGTCCGCTTTTTTATTTCTAATATTTATGGCCAAAACTAAATCTCAAAAAAACGAAATCGTTTCTAAAGCAACCGAGGATATCGCCAGCGCGAAAGTATTGCTTTTCGCCGACTTCAGCGGCACGCCGGTTAAGGATCTGAGCGCTCTTCGCAGGACTCTCCGCGACGCCGGCGCTAAAATGGGCGTTGTAAAGAAACGTCTCTTGGATATCGTGCTCAAGGGGAGGGGTATAAATTTTAAAGCGCAGGAGTTCGCGCCAGGGCAGCTTGCGACAATATTCGTCCGCAGCGACATCTCTGAAGCGGCTGGTCCGCTCTACCGCTTTTCAAAAGATAGGGAGAAGTTCCAGATCTTGGGCGGATTCGATTTATTAAAGAACGAATTGATGTCAGCCGCGACGGTTAAAATCATTGGACAGCTCCCGCCGCGTCCGGTGATGTTGGGGCAGCTATTGGGAACGCTAGTCGCGCCTATTAGGGCGTTTATGTATTTGGTTCAGGAAAAGGGCAAAAGGTCGAGCTCATAATTTGGGAAACTTAAATGAAGCAAGAAGAAATTATTTCCGCAGTTGAGAAGATGACCGTCCTCGAGCTCGCCGAGCTCGTGAAAGCGATGGAGGAAAAGTTCGGTATAGTCGCCGCCGCTCCGGTTGCTGCTGCGGCCGCAGGAGCCGGCGAAGCCGCCGAAGAGAAGACCTCTTTTGATTTGATGCTCAAGTCATCCGGTGAGCAGAAGATCAACGTCATCAAGGCGATCCGAGAAATTACCACGCTTGGTTTGAAAGAAGCCAAGGATCTAGTGGAAGGAGCGCCGAAGATGGTTAAGGAGGGTTTGAAGAAAGAAGAGGCCGAGGAGTTTAAGAAAAAATTGGAAGCAGCTGGTGCTACTGCCGAAATACAGTAGTAGAAGAAGCCCCGACGCCCTCAATAAAAATTTTAATTTGGAGGGGTCGGGGTCCCGACCTTGCGTCGGGAAGGCTTGAAGCTGCGGGCGCGACCGCCGAGATCCAATAAATCCGGCCCAGACTCTGTATAAAACGAGCGCCACTTTAAATCTCGTGGCGCTCGTTTTATTATTACGGCATAGGAGGGCTCATAACTCAGTGGCCAGAGTGCTTGCATCACACGCAAGAAGTCGGAGGTTCAAATCCTCCTGAGCCCACCAAAGTTAATATCTTGTGTATAACTTAAGCGCCTTTTAAACATCAAGCGCTTAAAATAAAGGGTTTTAATCTAGCTCCGGTGAGCTTTTGTTTTCTTTGACAGCTAGGGCTGTACCGCTTACACTGAAATCGAAGTGGGGAATTGTGGATAAGGGTGTGGATAAGTACCCATTTCTGTGGATAACTCCCAATTTTGTATGAACGCAGTGAATCTACAAAATTGAGGACCCCGCCCCACTTTTTATAGAAACGATGAACTATATAAAAACGGTTAGAACAAATAAAAACGATTTGCTTGAGATCGGACGTCTCTGTAAAAAGTGGAGCGGGGTGCGCAATTCTGTAGATAAATTTTCATCGTCTACAGACTCGAAAATTTATACATAATTG
>CAYZNQ010000024.1:0-1347 GCA_964479925.1 uncultured Candidatus Saccharibacteria bacterium
GTAAACACTAACCAAGGTAAAACCTTGATAATTTTACGCATAGTTGCAGGCGATGCTTTATAGGTCGCATTCGGCGGCCACTTCCACATCGCTAATTTATTGACTTTTTAAAGAACAGTCGACTTCTGTTCTTATGCCTAAATAAGACCACAAAACCTTTTATTTGTCAAGAAAAAGCCCGATAGGCTATACTTTATTTGGTTAAACAAGCTCCCGTGGCGGAATTGGCATACGCGCAGCGCTTAGGACGCTGTCCCGCAAGGGTTAGAGGTTCGAGTCCTCTCGGGAGCACATCAATTCTTCCTACGGCGGGTTTAGTCGCCAAAGCCGCCTTAGCGGCGTCGGCGACCGTGGAAGGCGCGATGGACCTCCCGCAATTCTTTGTTAGTGACGTGAGTGTAAACCTGCGTAGTGGAAATATTGGCGTGGCCTAGAAGTTCCTGCACCGAACGCAGATCCGCGCCGTTCATCAATAAATCCGTCGCGAATTGGTGGCGGAGCTGGTGCGGCGTCACGTGTTTCGGGATTCCGGCCGCGCGGGCGTAGTAAGACACAAGTCGCTGCACCGCGCGGGGGATAATCCGCCCAACAACCTTGGGATTTTCGCCTCTCGACAAACTCGGGAATAAAGCCGGCTCCATATCCGCGCGCTTCCCAATGTAATCTTTCAATGCCTTCTTCGCCCGGTCGGATATGAATACCACTCTTAATTTTTCTCCTTTGCCGCGGACGGTGAACTCCCCGCGATCGATCGGGATCGTGCGGTCAAGCGCGCAGAGTTCCGAAATTCGCAGTCCCGTTGAAAACAGCAGCTCCAAAATCGCCCGATCCCGCAGAGCTCGTAAACTTCCGCCTTTTGGGGCAGAGAGCAGCCTTTCCAAGTCTCCGTAATCTATTATTTGGATCTGCCGCGCCGGCACTTTCGGCAGTTCAACCACCTCCGGCGGTACAGCTTCCACCCCGCGCTTCACCAAGTATTTCAGAAAATTACGGAGCGCGATCACGTAGTAGGCCTGCGTACCTTTCTTCATGCCTGTTTCGGGTTTCGCGAGCGTCAGACGGAAATCCCGGATTGTTTTCTCACTGATGTCCTTAGGTATCTTCGCACCAGAGAATTTCATAAAACGCCGCAGACATCGTTCGTAGCTGTCGCGCGTGAGCGATGAACGGTTTTTCTCGATTGATAAATAATCGAGGTAATCCTTTAACAGATTGTCTAATTCCGTCACGCTTTTATTGTACATCAGAAGATTATGCGACAGTTACACTGTTGCATAATCTTCTGTGTTTTGACGACATGAAGGTCTTCGTGTTGTCTAAACAATATTATGCGACGTATAAACCCCG
>CAYZNQ010000024.1:1447-5826 GCA_964479925.1 uncultured Candidatus Saccharibacteria bacterium
TTTGACCGCCAGCCGGAAAGCTGATATAGTGGCCTAAAGAATGCTTACGAATCGTAAGAAGCAGAATGTGATTTCCGGACACCGCGTGCACGAGACGGATACCGGCTCGGCAGCGGTGCAAATCGCGCTTTTATCAAGGCAAATTGACGAACTCACCACACATCTGAAGCGCCATCCGCAGGATAATCACTCCCGCCGGGGGCTTTTGGGGATGGTTTCCAAACGTCGCAAGCTCCTGAAATACCTCAAGGGCAAGAGCCCGCGGAGCTATAACGCGGTTGTGAAGAAATTGGGGCTCAAAAAGTAATGGCTACTCCTCCACAAAAAGACCAACGTCTCGGGGTTTTTATAGATATTCAGAATCTCTACCACTCGGCCAAAAATCTCTATGGCGGCCGGGTGAATTATTTGGAGCTGATGCGCCAGTTGGTCGGCGGCCGCCGCTTGGTCCGCGCGATTGCTTATGTCGTGAAGAGCGATCCCTCGACCGGCGAAGAAACTTTTTTTGAAGCTCTGGAGAAAGCGGGCATTGAACTTCGCTCAAAAGAAATCCAGATTTTTCCCGGCGGCGCGAAGAAGGCAGATTGGGATGTTGGAATGGCGGTAGACGCCATCCGGATGTCAGATATGGTGGACGCGATCATTCTCGTGACCGGCGACGGCGATTTCGTCCCACTCGTGGAATATCTGAAATGGGGTTTGGGCCGGAGCGTGGAAGTGGCGGCGTTTGGGCGCACGACCTCCGCGCGCCTTCGGGAGGCTGCGGACAACTTTCACGATTTGGAAACGATGCCGCGGGTGGTTTTTAAGGCGTTGAAGCGGACTCGTCGGTCGTCTAGTAGTTAATTTTCTAACGGGATGGATTTGAATAGAAAAAAGTTTTCGATAGATTTGGCTGGCCGTCCGCTCACTCTTGAAGTCTCAAGGCTGGGCGAACAAGCCAACGCCGCCGTTATGGGTACATACGGCGACACAACCGTATTGGCCACAGTGGTAATGGGCAAAGAAGATCGCGAAGTAGATTATTTGCCCTTGACCGTTGATTACGAAGAGCGCTTTTACGCGGCCGGGAAAGTTTTAGGCAGCCGTTTTGTGCGCCGCGAGGGCAGGCCATCGGAGGAAGCGATTTTGTCTGGCCGCTTGGTGGATCGCGCCATCCGTCCGCTTTTTGATCAGCGTATGCGCCGCGATATTCAAGTGGTCGTGACGGTTGTTTCATATGACGAAGAAAACGATCCGGACTTGGTCGCTTTGACCACTGCTTCGGCCGCTCTGGCTATCTCGGATATACCGTGGAGCGGACCCGTATCGGGAGTGCGCGTTGCCGAAATTGCGGGCGAGCTTGCGGTAAACCCGGTGAATAGCGCGCTTAAGGATGGCGCGGCGAAATTCGAGACTTTTGTGGCCGGCGTAGGCAATAAAGTTGTAAATATGATTGAACTTGCCGGCTATGAGGCTTCCGAAGAAAATGTTTTGAAGGCTTTCGATCGGGCGACCGAGGAGATCGGGCGCCTTAATGAATTCCAGAAGAAGATCGTTAAGGATATAGGACGGGAGAAATCGGCGATAACCCTCCCCGAGCCTTCGGCAGAGTTGAAGGAGGCGGTTCTGGGATTTCTTTCAAATAGGCTTGAGACGGCGGTATATGAACGCAGTAAAGTAGAGCGCGAAAATAAACTCCGCGAACTCGAAGAAGACTTGAAAACTCATCTTACGAAAAAAGAATTTTCGGGTAGCGATCTCGCCGTCGCCGCTAATATTATGGAAGAGGAGATAGATAATTTGGTTCATCGCAAAATCTTGTCTGGCGGCGAACGCCCGGACGGCCGGAAACTAGACGAAGTGCGTGAACTTTATGGAGAAGTCGGATTTCTACGCCGCACCCACGGCTCGGCACTCTTTATTCGCGGCAATACACAGGCGCTTGCGTCCGTGACGATTGCCCCGCCGGGCGCGGAACAACTAATGGAGACAATGGAGGGTATCAGCAAGCGACGCTTCATGCTCCACTACAATTTCCCGCCGTATTCTGTCGGGGAAACTGGACGCTTGGGCGGCCCAGGCCGCCGCGAGGTCGGCCACGGCGCTTTGGCCTATAAAGCCATTAGTCCACTTATCCCTTCCAAAGAGGATTTTCCGTACACCATTCGTGTTGTCTCTGAAATTCTTTCTTCAAACGGTTCGTCCTCGATGGCGACGGTCTGCGCTTCCAGCCTCGCTTTGATGGATGCCGGAGTGCCTATTAAAAAACCGGCGGCAGGCATCGCGATGGGTTTGATGAGCGATGAAGACGGAAAATATAAAGTTCTGACGGACATTCAAGGACCGGAGGATCACTATGGCGACATGGACTTTAAGGCGGCCGGCACGCGTGAAGGGGTAAACGCGATCCAGATGGACGTGAAAGTCCACGGAGTAAGTCTGGAAATTCTGCGCGAGACTCTGGAGCATGCGAAGAAAGCGCGTATCCACATCCTTGATTTCACCGACAAAGTTTTATCAGAGCCACGCGGCGAGTTGTCGCGGCTGGCTCCGCGGGTTCTCATGACTCAAATTGATCCTGCGAGGATCGGCGAACTGGTTGGCCCGGGTGGCAAGATGATTAACGGTATGATAGCCCGGACCGGCGTTACCTCCATAGATATTGAGCAGGACGGCAGAGTATTTGTGTCATCAATGCAGCCTGAAGCCGCGGAGAAGGCGATGGCCGAGATAAAATCAATGATGCGCGAATTTGAAATCGGCGAAATAGTGGAAGGCGACGTAATTAAACTTCTTGATTTCGGCGCGATAGTGGATTTGGGCGGCGGTCGCGATGGGATGATCCATGTTTCGGAACTTAAGAATGGTTTTGTGGAAAATGTGACCGACATACTCAAATTAGGCGATCACGTGAAAACTAAAGTTATAAAAGTTGAGAACGGCAAAATCGGTTTATCTATTAAGCAACTAGAAAGTTTGCCGGAGGGGCAGCCGAGAGAAGACAGACCCCCGCACTTTCGGGAACGCCGTCCCGGTTTTGGGGATCGTCCAAGTTCGGGACGACGTCCGTTTGGACGCGGTCCGCGAAGATAGTGATGAGATGAAGCTCCCTATCCACAGATTGGGGAGCTATTCGTAGTAAGTAAGGTGGTATAATTTTGGTATGAACGGAAATAACTTTTCGCCGGGAGGGTCGCAAGGCCCAGCACCTTTCCCAGGTGGGATACCACAGGGGGGCCAATCGGTCCCGCCGTCTCAACCGAGCGGGCCAGCTCCATCGCCGTTTTCCCCAGTGGGCGGGCCGCCCACGCCTCCGCCTCAACCAGTCGGACCGTCGGTCCCGCCGCCGCCTCCACCCGAAATCGGTATAAGGACGATGGCGAGTGATGTGCAATCAATGCAATCCTCAGGAGGGGCAGGGGTCGCTCCAAAGACATTCAAACCCGAAGACTTCTCTAGCGAGCCGGTTTTCCGCCCTTCCGGCGCAGGGCCGAAGTCGGTGTCGCCGGGAGCCGCGCCCAGCGCGGGGGTTAAAGTTGTTCCTCCAAACCATGCCAGAAAGGCTCAAATTATAACTTTGGTGACCGTAGTTCTGCTTGCAGTAATCGGTGCAGCCACATATTTCTATGTCCTGCCGATGTTTGTTTCTAAGCCGGCTGCTACCCCCGCTCCGGTGGTCCAAACTCCCGCGCCGACTACGACTCCAGTTCCTACACCAGTTGGTCTTACACAACACCAGAGTTTCTTTACGTCTCCGGCCAGCCTCTCGGCTCCGGCATCGCTGGATCTTTCGTTGGTGACTGTTCAGGCCACGGTGGCTTCCGCGTCTTCTGATACCCAGCCTGCCGGCACATTCAAGGAAATAAGCTTTACGGTTGGCGGCAAACCTTGGACGGCGCAGGACTTCCTGGGATTCGCGCTGCCGAGTCTGACAAAAGACTTCCTATCCAGCACCTTTGAGCAGGATTTCACAACGTTCGTTTACTACGACAAGAACGGCGCTTGGCCCGGGTATATTTTTAAGTTGAAGCCCGGGGCTGATGCGGTTGTCGCAAATACAACTCTAAATCCTGCTATAGAGGCATCGCCTGCGGTTTTCTTCCAGACTTCCCCGGGCGCCGCTTCGAAGACTGTCTTCAGCGACGGAGCTCTGCCGGACGGGAAAACAGTGCGGTTTGTAACCTTCGCGAAGAAAGGCGCCGCGTTGGAATACAGCTGGTTCGGCAATTACCTTACGGTTAGCACCTCTTATCAGGGATTGGTTGAAGCGGTAAAGCACTTGGGATCATAACTTGATTCCTAAACCAAAGTGCGCTAGGCTTTGAGTATTGATGAAAGGTCCGCTAATACGGGCCTTTCATCGTTTGTCCCTACCCGGGCAAAGGTCAAAAGTTAAA
>CAYZNQ010000025.1:0-5405 GCA_964479925.1 uncultured Candidatus Saccharibacteria bacterium
CAAAAGTTCTTTATACGGTCCGTATGAACCGAGATAGCGAACGTCCAGATTTACTCCGGCTTCCCCGGCCAAGACCTGCAATTCAGCGGCAACAGCTACAAGCGGGTAAATGTGCCCCCCAGTTCCGCCGCCGGTCATAAGCACTCTAAATCTGCGCGTCCTAGGCATTCTTGCTTACATTTAACATTATCCCGACCATAGTTATAAAGGCCGCGAGCGCCGTGCCGCCGTAACTTACAAAGGGCAGGGGGACGCCGGTCATCGGAATCAGTCCCGATACGGCGCCGATATGCATAAATACCTGAATGCCGATGGTAGTTGAGAAACCAACTAAGAGCAGGCGTCCCATCGGATCTGCGATGCGCCGCGCAAGCATAAGGCCGCGCCCGGCCAATACGAAAAACAGTCCGATGGTTACTACGGAGCCCACGAAACCGAACTCCTCGGCAATAATCGCGAAGATAGAGTCCCCAATGCGCTCCGGAAGATATTTTTTGGAGGCGGAGTTTCCGTAACCCACGCCCATGATTCCGCCCGAGCCGATGGTAAAAAGCGATTGATTAATTTGGTAACTTGAGCCGGAAGAATCGAACGAAGGATTTATGTAGGTTTGAATGCGGTTCCATTGGTAAGGCGTTGCGAATACAAACGAACCCACCACGAGCGCGGCCGCAAGAACTGTGGCTAAAATGTATTTGCCTTTTGCCCCGCCCACAAAATAGACCGTAAGTGCGGCGCCGAGAACGATAATTACGGAACTTGTTGAATGTTCCAGAAGTAACAGCAGTCCGACTAAGCCGCAGATGGCGATGAACGGCACGAAACCTTCCGCGAAGTTTTTGCGGCGGCTGTCATCCCGCGCGTTAGACAGCCAAGCTGCAAGGTAAACCACAAAAATAAGTTTTATTATTTCTGCTGGCTGCAAAGTTAACGGTCCCAGGTCTATCCAGCGCCGCGCTCCGCCGATCGAGGGTCCGAGAGGGGTAAAAACCAGAATCAAGAGCCCGATTCCCAATACTAAGAGAAATGGCGCGAACTTTTTGTATTTGCGATAAGGAATTAAAAGACCTGCCACAAATCCCCCAAATCCCAGAGTCAGGCCGTAGATGAGTTGGTGTTTTAGGTAATAATACGGGTCGTTGAAGCGTGACTTGCCCATGTCCGAAGACGCGGAAGCAAGCATTACGAACCCAAAGGTTAGCAAAACAAGAAATGATATAAGGATTGCGTAATCAATGTGGCCGTGGCGCATCAGATTTAACGGTTTCTATGCCTCAAAATCGCGCCCTTGCGGTTCAGATTTCCTCCACTACTGCGCTTGCCTCCAACCACGGTTTCCCTAACTTTTAAGTCGTCCTTGCCGAGAATTACCAAGTCGGCCACTTTCCCTTCTTTAACCACTCCCCTGTCTTTAAGGTCAAAATAGCGCGCAGGAAGCGAAGTAATCTTGCGTATCGCCTGTTCAAGCGAAAGGGCGTTGGATTTAGTTACAAACTCTAAAAATTTCGGGAAAGTGTTGGTGGAGCGTTCATGTTTCATAAATTTGCCGGGCGGGGGTGAATTGCCGTTAGAGGCTATAAAAGCCCGCTCGTCCGTAAGCGCCTGGAGCAGTAAATCGTAATTTATGTCGCGGTAGAACACCGTGGCTTTCAGGCCGGTTGTTTGCATAATTTTGAGAATCGCTTTGGCAGGCGCGACTTCCAGATTGGAAGCGATCTCGCGGATTGTTTTGCCGACAAAATATTCGTGGCGGGGCGCGCCGGCAATCCAGATGTCGTCGGGGTTTAACGCCCGCAGTTCGCGCTCAATCTCTTTTAAATCTTCTTTGTGATTGAGATACTCCATCGTGGCGGCGGCGTTTTTTTTCTGGACCTCGCGCGGCAGGAGTGCGTAGATTGGATAGATGCTTGTATCGTGCGGATAAATGTCAAAGTGCACGCTCGCATTCGCGGCGCTGGACTTAATAAGTTCAAGCGCTTTTGAGAATTGGTCTTCGTAGCCTTTGAGCGGTCTTAAGTGGCTAATTAGAACACGCACGCCGGTACCGGATGCGGTCTCAATAGTTTCTTTGATGGACGGCAGCAAGCGGTCGGTCTGGCTGCGCAGGTGGGTCGCGTAAATCCCGTCGAAACTTTTTAGGATTTTCACCAGTTCCCTTATTTCTTCTTCGCGCGCAACGCGCCCCTGAACGTAGCCGAGTCCGGTTGAAAGCCCGAAAGCTCCATCAGAGAGAGCTTCAGCTAGCACTCTTTTAAAAACAGCGAGCTCGCTTCTCGTGAGCGCTCGCTCAGCTTCGTTCGTAATCGCGCGGCGGACGGTAGCGTGGCCGGCCAGTGTCCCGAAGTTTACACCGAGCGGCACGCGTTTGAGAGAGGCAAGAAATTCCGCCATAGTGTGCCAGTTAACGTTTACCTGCGATGGATCTGCCCACTTCTCTATTCCTTCCAGCGCGCCGTACAAAAGCGGGGCAAGCGATGCTCCGCAATGTCCGCCGATAATCGTAGTGACGCCTTGATTGGTAAAATCGTTCTGCGATGGGTTGGTGAAAATGTCCAAATAGTGGTCGGAATCGGTATCAATATCAATGAAACCCGGCGTAAGGTAGTTACCCAAGCCGTCAATCACCTCATCGGCGTCCTTATTCTTCAGATTGCCTATAGCCGCAATGATGTTTCTTTGTACGAAAACATCGGCCTGCCGCGGCGGTTTCCCCTCGCCGTCTATAATTTGCACGCTTTTTATAAGCAAGCTCATTGCCTGAATTATAACATTGAGACGGTTCGGCTACCTTATATGTCTGAAACTCACGCAAAAAACCTGGAGACGAAGAATAATATCAAGCCTAAGGCAACGAACATTACCGATATAATCCAAAAGCGCATTGTGACCTGCGATTCGGGCCAACCGAGAGCCTCAAAATGGTGATGGATGGGCGTGGATAAAAACACTTTCTTTTTGAAAAACTTTTTACTGGTTAGCTGGATAATCACCGAAAGTGATTCCAGAACCAAAATTGAGCCGAAAAACGGCAGGAGGAGGGTGGTGTTGGTAAGCATAGTCATTACGCCCAAGGTGATACCCAAGGCCATACTGCCCGTATCGCCCATAAAGAATTTCGCGGGATGAATGTTGTACCAGAGAAATGCGAGAAGCGCGCCCACCATCGCTCCGCCCATCGTGGCAAGGTGGAAACGGTCGAGAGCGAAGGCCACCACCGTAAGCGCCGCGAAAGCGAAGAGCGATACGCCGCCCAGTAGCCCATCTAAGCCGTCGGTTTCGTTAGCCGAAAAAGCGCTCGCAACGATGATGAATATAAACACCGGGATATACCAAAGCCCGATATCGAATACGCCGAGAAACGGCACCTTGAAGACATGCCAGTCCAAGTTTTGCGGAGCGTAGAACCACCACGCGCCGACAGCGGCGAGAATAGTATAGACTACGAGTTTATAGCGGACGGACAGTCCCCCGCCCTTCGGACCGACTTTAAGGACTCCCAAAATATCGTCGGCAAGCCCCAGAATCGCCGCGATCGCGAGCGCGGCAAGCGGCAAGTAAGTTTGGGCGCGGTCAACGAAGTTCAGGTATCTGAAGAAACCGTCGAACACAAGATTCAACGCCGCGAAAGTCGCGGCGAGTCCCAAGACAGTCCCCCAAATAATTACGCCGCCCATCGTCGGCGTGCCGGATTTGCTGGCGTGGAGCTGCGAATATATCGGCGCCGCCTCGCTCGCGCGGATCTGCTTTCCCGCATTTATTTTCTTCAATAGGTTTAAAACAAGCGGCGTCACGGTGAGCGCTACCAAAAAGGCCACAATCGTGACCGTGAATACTCTTATAGCTTCCAAGACCATCATAGCGTGTCCAAAATCTTTTGGGTTTCCTGAAACCTGTCCCCAGCTCCCAGGATAACGATTAACTTCGGACCGTTGACATTAAATATTGAAATCAAGTTTCCGCCGGACTCCGGCAGTTGGCCGGTTTTGCCGCCCAAGAAATTTTTCTCTCCGGCAAAACTATTTATGTTGTCCAAATAGCGCCGTTCCCTGTATCCGCCTTTTGTAACCGAGACATAGTCCCCAGGCTTGCGGCTTGTTGCGAACAGGTCCGGATTGCTCACCCAGACAAATCTTACTAACTTATCCAGGTCGGTTGTTGTTGATAAGTTTTTTACCGACAGGCCGGACGGGCTTACAAAGACGGTGTCGGTCATCCTTAACTCCTGCGCTTTGTCGTTCATCGCTTGGATGAACTTGTCGTAGCCGTAATGCCGGGCCAACGCTTCCGCGGCGTCGTTGGACGAAACTAGGAGCATCGCTTTAATAAGATCCTTCGCGGTTAATGTGTCGCCGATTCTGAAAGTTGGAGCGGTTTGATTATCCTTCAGTGGCTGTTCCGCTTCAGCGGTGATTTGTATCTTGTCACTATCGGGGATCAACCCTTTCGCGACAACCGCGGTCATAAGTTTGGTAAGCGACGCTATCGGCCAGCGTTTCATATCATTCCAGCCCCAAATCTCCCCGCCGTTTAAGTCGTAAACCGCTGCGACATCGGCATCAAGTTCTATAGGCGGCTCCGCGACAGTTGGGGAGCCCGGAGCATAAAGCGCCGCAGAGCCGAAAGAGTCCGAGATAAACGGCGCGCCGGTAGATACCGGCACCGGGTTTTTCGGCGCCGCGAAAACGCCTCCCTTTTCACTGCCTATCAAGTTCGCGCCGATGATTAAACCGGCGGCGATGCCGACTGTTGCCGCGACCGAGAATAAAACGCTACTTAGCCGATCCAGCTTCATTTGTTTCTTGTTGCCTCAAATTATTTATGAGTTCCCGGTATTTAGCGTAGTCCGGCAGTTCAACTGGCGCATTAACTCCAATATGGCGCAGAAAATCAAATGAGGCTTGGTAAAACGGCGCCGCGGGATGCTTGGCATCAGATGTTTTTTTAATCAGCCCGCGCACCATCAGACTCCTTAAAATGAAACTTGAATTTACGCCGCGGATGTAGTCAATCTCGGCTCGGCTGCAGGGCCCCAAGTAAGCTATAGTCGCGAGCGCCTCCAGGCTTGCGGGCGTAAGTTCCGCATCCAACTCTTCTCTGACAGCCTGCTTCAGTAGTTCGCCGACTTCGGGCTTGGTTGTGAGTACCGCTTCGTCGTTCCGGACTGTGAGCCGCAATCCCCTGTTTTCCGCTTCAAAATCGGCGCTCATCTCCCGCAGCACTTTCTCAACATCCGCTGTATCGGTTTTGAGCAGGGTCGCGAGTTTTTTGATTTTTGTCGGCTCACCATAGACGAAAAGTAACGCTTCAAGAGCCGCTTTGATATTACTCATCAATGGGAACCCATCTTAAGAATACATTCTAGTCGCGTTGCAAGAAATTTTCTCGTATCCGCAAGGCGCGACGAG
>CAYZNQ010000026.1:0-5312 GCA_964479925.1 uncultured Candidatus Saccharibacteria bacterium
GCCCTCTATCCATCCTGCAATTTTTCTATTTAAATTAGTGCTCTTATTAACTCGTATACGCAATTGACCGTAATAATTTTCGGCTATGTTTTTTCTTTTTGTACTAATTTTATTCTTTTTGAAATAGATGCGTTTGAATTCTTTAAGCGGGGCGTTTGTTACCATTGACCAATATTGCTTCACTTTACGCACCTCATCCCTTAGATTTTCATGAATGTAAATTTCATACTTAATATTTTCTTCTCCAATTTTTATCGACTCCTTTAGCCACTTTAAGAATACCTTAATCATAGAGAAGTCAGAGTTGCTAAAAATTACTCCTTGACCGATGTTATGTTCCTTTTCCTTTGAACCTTCTGCCCAATATAAGGCAACTCCAATCAACCAGAGTTCTCGGTCTGAAATTTTGGCTACTTCTCTTTTTGCTTCTGATTTAATGCTGCTTGCTATTTCTATACGCTGGTTCCTCTTCGCAATTGCTCCACGGCGCATACTCGCTAACTTCTTCTCGGTTAGTCTCTGCTTCTGTCTCCTGGATAAACCAACCGAGCGAAGCCATAAAGATAACGTCGATTTAGCAACTGGAATATGTTTGAGGATTTCTGAATATGACAGTCCTTGCTTCCTTAAAGCGACTGCTTCCTCCTTTGATAAGCCGTAACTTAATCGAACAGCATTCATATGCAGAAATTATACCATACCGTTGTTCGAGAACCAAACACCATTAGACGGCCCGGCAATAAAATAAATCGAGCGTCTCTACGCTCGATTTATTTTACCTCTTTTTCTTGTGTTCTATAAACCTTTACTGAACCGCGTTAAAAGCGTTTACCAAGCCCCAGCCGTATAAATTGTCAAAGCCGTGACTTCCTAAATCAACGGCTTTATCCTGAAGTTTGTTTTGAACTTCAATCGGGTCCCAGACGCCATTACCATTCAGATCATAAGCGCCAATCGCGGAGTTCAACACTAAAGCGGCCGCTCCGGCCACATGAGGCGCTGCCATTGAAGTGCCGCTTAAGGTCTTATATGTTTGCCCCTTGTAAGTTGAATAAATTGAAACTCCGGGCGCTGCTAAGTCAACTTCCGGGCCGCGAGAAGACCAAGAGGCAATCGTATCGGTGTTGTCAGTGGCTGAAACCGCAATCACTTCCGGATAAGCAGCCGGATAAATCACCGAACCGCCGCTATTGCCGGCTGCTGCCACCTGAACAATACCAGCGCTATTAACTCTTTGAACCGCTTCGCGGAAAGACAAGACATCAGCCGAAGTCCCCAAACTCATATTAACAACTTGCATTCCATGAGCAATCGCCCAGTCAAGGCCTTCAATGACATCGGAAAGATAACCGGAGCCGCGGCGGTCCAAAACTTTAACCGCGTAAAGGTCAATCGCTGGACCAGCGCCAATAACGCCGATTTCATTATCAACAGCCCCGACAATTCCGGCAACATGAGTGCCGTGGCCATTGTCATCATTATAGCTGGTAGTGTACCCAACTGTGCTGACGCCGCCTTTGAGATTAGCGGTTAAATCTGGGTGTTTAACGTCAATGCCAGTGTCAATAATTGCCATCTTGACAGGGTCAGCGGTATTGCCTGAGGGCCAGACCAGCTCAGCGTCAATTTTGTCAATGCCCCAAGGCAAAACTTCAAGCGGCTGGGGTTTAGGAGTTCCGGCTTTTTTTACTAAGGCCTCAACAATAACATCGTCATCAATTCTTAAAACTCCAGTCTGACGAGCCAATGCTGCTTCTGCTTTTGGCGGCAAAAGAACGGCTTTTCCGTTAATCAGAGTTAAATCTTTGGTTTTAACCGCGCCGAATTTCGCCAACAGCGCTTCTCTGGCCGGTTCATCCAAAACTCCTGATTTAAAAACCACGATTTTTCTCTCAAGCGGTTCGGGGTTGGCTGAAGAAACCGAATTTATTCCGGTTAAACCGATTACTCCGAGCACCAGTAAAATTCCCGCCAGAACGCCTAATTTTTCTTTCATATTTATTTTATTCGTTTTTATTTAACCGACCTTTAATGATAAAATTATAATCCTATTGTTTTAAATTTTCAATTATCGCTACCTCCAGCGGCACTATCGCGAACGGGCTGTAGCGCATCTCGCTGTAAGCGCGAATGAGCGATCGGATAACGGCGATAAGTTTTGCGTCATCTTGAACCATCGCGCCATGTTTCTTGATTACCGCGACTTCCTCGGCGGTGAGCTCGCGCCTGAAAACTTCTTCTAAGCGTGGATTGAACTTCAGCGAAAGCACGCGGCGGAGATAATGGATCAAATCGCGGGTGAGCTGCACCAAGTTAAAACCAGCTTCATTTATATCAGCCAGATAACTTAAAGCCGCCTCTAAGTCTCCCGAAAGAATATGCCCCGCAAGAGTTGAGGTACGGACCAAACCCACCTTGCCTAATAATCTCTCAACGCTATCCAAAGTCGTGCCGTTGCCCATTGAAATAACTTGTTCCAGTAGAGATTCTGCGTCGCGGAAACTGCCGTCGGCTAAAGCGGCGATAAGCTCCAGCGCCGCGCCGTCAACTTCAAGTTTTTCGTCGCGGATTATCGCGTTCAACTTTTTCAAAATTGCCTGCGTCGGCACCCGCTTGAAATTAAACCGCTGGGTGCGCGAAGTTATCGTGGGCAACAATTTGTCCGCCTCGGTCGTAGCCAAAATGAATATCGCGTGTGGCGGCGGTTCCTCAAGAGTTTTTAATAAAGCGTTTGCGGCTTCCTTAGTAAGCTGGTGGACTTCGTCAATAATAAAAACTTTGTAACGGTATGAAGAGGGGGAGAGTCTCGCGCCTTCTTTCAGATTGCGGATTTCGTTAATCCCGCGATTGGAAGCCGCATCAATTTCAATCACGTCGAGCGCCCGTCCTTCATCAATCTCCCGGCACGGCCGGCACTTGTTGCACGGCTCCCCAGTAGCCCGAAACTTGGGATCGCTCGCCCGCGTCTCGCAGTTCGCTATCTTGGCGACGATTCTTGCCGCCGTGGTTTTACCGGTGCCGCGCGGACCGTAAAAAAGATAGGCGTGGCTTAGCCTGTCCTCCTTCGCCGCGTTCTTAAGGATCTCAACTGTGAGATCCTGCCCGATAAGTTCGGCTAAAAGCCGAGGCCGGTATTTACGGTAAATCGCAAGCGCCATAATTTATGGTGAATTTATTGAACCACCGCTTTAATTATAGTGTTAAACGGCATAAAATGAAGCGACTCCGAACTATGCCGCGATTCTTACTAATACTCCTTTTCGCCGCTCTCCTTACGGGGTCGGTTTTTATACTTGGCTACAGTCATAAACTCTCGTTTGACCCCACTGGAGAGCCGGCTGTAAGCGTACTTGATTTATCGGTTCCGGAAGCCACCACGGGATCTGCTGCCGCGGTAGTGAACGCCAAAACGCCCGATTTGCCGCCCCAACAGCTGCTTGCTAATCCGCCGGCGGCCGTTAAAGCGATTTATCTTACCGGCTGGTCCGCAGGATCATCGTCAAAAATACAATGGGTTATTAATCTAGCGAAAAGCACCGAATTGAACGCGGTTGTGATAGATATCAAAGATTATTCGGGCTACGTTTCCTACGCGATGGATGTGCCGGAAGTAAAATCTTCCGGCGCCGACCGTCAAATCCGCATCGCCCGTCCTAATGCTCTTATTAAACAGCTCCACGACAATAACATTTATACGATCGCTCGCGTCACCGTTTTTCAGGATCCAATCCTGGCGGCCGCCAGGCCCGATCTCGCGGTTAAAAATAAAATTACCGGTGAGGTATGGAAAGGCCAGAAAGATTTAGCGTGGCTTGACCCGGCCGGACATGATACGTGGGATTATGTCGCGGCGGTCGCAAACGATGCCGTCTCGCGCGGCTTCGACGAAATAAATTTCGATTACGTTCGCTTCCCATCGGATGGGCTGCTATACAATATGGAGTTTCCTTTTTACAAACCCACGGTTGAGAAACGCGAAGCGCTGAAAGAATTTTTCGGCTATCTCCGCGAGCACGTTAAGGGGAATATCTCGGCGGATGTTTTCGGGCTTACCACCGTTGCTGGAGACGATATGGGCATCGGGCAGACGATTGAAGATGCGGCACAATATTTCGATTACGTTGCGCCGATGGTTTACCCGTCTCACTATGCGGCGGGGTTCATCGGCTATAAGAACCCGGCCGCGCATCCATATGAGGTGGTAAGTTATTCGCTGAATAATGCCATTGCCAAGTTTTTGAAAATACCGGCGGGACCGGACGGTACCGCGCCGCGTCTCGCCAAACTCCGGCCATGGCTGCAGGATTTTGATATTGGCGCGGTATACACCGCTTCGATGGTTCAAGACGAGATGAAAGCGGTGACGGATTCATTTTGTTTTACCGAGCCAACGGAGACTGAAGCGGCGGCGCTCGCGAAACTCACCGGCCCGAGCCGTGAGTGCGCGAGTGGCGGGACGGACGGCCGTAAGTATATGTATGATGGCTGGATGCTCTGGGATCCCAATAACACCTACACTACAAGCGCCCTCGCGCAAAAATAATGGATGCCTACGAATTAAAACTCGCGGAATTCCAGGGGCCAATCGCCAAATTGCTCGAGCTTATTGAAGCGCGGGAGTTGGAAATAACTAGAATCAATCTTGCCGAGGTGACGGCTGATTTCATTAGTTATATCAAGAAACTCGAAGCTGTCCCCGTCGCTTTGCTTGCAGATTTCGTCGCGGTAGCCGCGAAACTCATTCTCATAAAATCTCACGCTCTTCTACCATCCCTTGGCGTCTCGGCCGAAGAAGAGCGTGAAATGACCGACTTGGAAACCCGCCTCGTGATCTATCGCGAATTGAAAGGCGCGGAACGCGCTATACAGAAACTTTGGGGCGCGCATCCGATTTATCTCCGGGAATTTCTGACCGACGTGCCGCAGGGTTTCTATCTTAGCCAGCCGCTCCAGGCGGGGGAGTTGCTAGCCGCGATTGCTCGACTAAACGAAGAAATTGCGGTAATCTTCCCGAAAGAAGACGAGGAGAAAATCAAACTGGTGAGTCTGGAAGAAACGATCCAAGGCCTTGCCTCCGCAATCAGCAAACTTATCCAAACCAGTTTCGGTGAGCTTACGGTTGGCAAAGAGAAAAAAGAGATCGTGATTATGTTCCTCGCCCTGCTTCACCTCCTGAAAGAGAATTCCATCCAAATTGAGCAGTCGGGGATGTTCAAAGAAATAAAAATAGTGGCGCAAAATGGTTAGAACCCCTCTTAATAATACCTTCGGTCGCGATACGAACCAATTTTGTGCGGCACAAGGAGCGACGA
>CAYZNQ010000027.1:0-4373 GCA_964479925.1 uncultured Candidatus Saccharibacteria bacterium
GTTCGACTTTTTAGGCGGATGCCTGTTTAGGTTATTAAGTTAACGGTACAATATTTTGTACGTATTGTCAAGGATCAGGCGCCCTTATTTCGTTTATTACGCGAGACCCCTATAATTCAGATGTCTTGAGAATGGATGCCCAAACATAAATTACCCCGTAAAAATATCGATTCTAAGATATCCGATGTGAGGAAGCCGCGTGCGGTCCGGATGTGCCAGGACGACTGGCAACCGCAATCGTCTTTAGAGATCGAGCGCCCGCAGCGTCGCTGGCGCAAGATTGTAGCAGCGGTCGCGGCGGTCGTTGGCGTCGCTATTGTTGTTTATGCCGGCTACCTACTGGTAGTTAGAAATAGGATGGAAACGTCAACCAATGTCCTTTTCGGCAATTTACAATATCTTATATTTGGTTCCTCCGATCAGTTGTCCAGCGGCCGCGGAGAAATCCAAGCGGCGGCGGGCGGCATCAACTCGTCAGCAACCGGCGTAAGCCCGCTTAAATTGCTGCCTATCCTGCGCGAAATCCCCAGCGGCCTATCGCAAATGGGACAGTTAGCCAGCACACTTATCGAAGTTGGCAACTCTTTCGCCGCTCTGCGAACCGAAGGACTTAACCTTTTCTTCGGCGGGAGAGGTGGAGATCTTCTAGCGCTCTTAAAAAATACGGATACCGGCCTAAAAAAGATAAGCGTCTTGAGCAATTCGATAAGAGACATCGCGAACAAGTTTGACGTTACGCCTATGAACGCCGCTGGAGACTATCTCGTCCTAGGGACGGAACTGCGGAGACAAACGGATATGCTGGATGCTTTGGTAACATTGCTTGACCTTCCGGAATCCCACATACTGCTGCTTTTAGAAGATACAAGCGTCCTGCGCCCTGGCGGTGGTCGGATAGCGGCTTACGCTGACATCAGTCTCGCGGGCGGCGGTTTCAAGAACGTTGAAGTGACGGATATAAGTACAGCCGAGAAATCTCTGGGTGCAGACCTTATCCCGCCAATTCCGTTGCAAGTGCAGGAAACAACCTGGAAGATACGCGACGCGAATTGGTTCTTTGATTTTCCATCCTCGGCGGCGAAGGTAAAGTCGCTTATTGAAGCAGCTGATCCTAGTCGTGAAGCTAACGCGCAATACTCCGGCGTAATCGCCGTTACTCCGGAAGTGATTGCCGCCCTCGCTGATACGTTGGGGCCGTTGCAGGTTGACGGTATTAAGAAGCCGATCACAAAAAGCAATCTTGATAGCGAAGTCAAACGCCTGGGATACGCGCATTTTATGAACCTGTTCCTGCCGGCGGTGGCGGGGAGAATGAGGGACCTTACCGGCGATGAAAGGGGTAAACTCGCGGGCTTACTGGGAGGATGGATCGCAAACCGCGAGGCCAGGCTGTATTTCCAGGATTCGGCGCTTAACGGCTACGTTTTGAACGCCGACTATGGAGGGGGAATGTGGCCGTTGCCGAACAATTTTTCCGGTGACTACTTGGCGCTCGCGCGGGCAGATATCGGGACGAAAGCTACTACTACTGAAACGATAGGTCTGCGTTCGCGTGTCGGCCCTGACGGGATAGTTCACGACAATTTGACTATCGCGCAAACTAACAAGAGCGCGGTGGCGAGCCAGAACTTCATGCAAGTATTCACGCCCGATGGTTCGCATCTGACGGAGATTGCCGGAAATACTTACAAGAAAGTCAGCCCGCCCGCGAATTATAATCATCTGGGCTATGTTGTGGATCCAGATGTCGCCGTGATTGAAGATACGCGGACGGTAGATTCACTGGACTACACAGAAAGCTATCAAGCTTTCGGACGGGATGTCTTTGGGTTTTGGTTGTCGCTGAAGCCACGCATTACCGGTACCGTTTCTCTAACCTACGACAGTCCTCGCGTTAAAATCGGGGACGGCGCGCGTTACAGTTTCGTGATTGAGCGCCAGCCTGGCGAGCACGCTGCTTTCAATTATAGCGTTGAAGCTCCGCCGGGATGGCAGTGGCATGAGTCGCAGAAACAGATTTTTTACTACAGCTCCGATTATCTTGCAGGACGGACGATCATCAACTTAACTTTGGAGAAGATCGGCTCAATGTGAGCTACGGCCCGCCCATGAGGGCGAGGCTCGCTAAAAGCGGCAAGTTATGAATACGAGAAACTTCGTGATAATCGCCCATATCGATCACGGCAAATCCACTTTAGCCGACCGATTTTTGGAACTCACCGGGACAGTTTCACCGCACAAGATGAAGGCGCAGTATTTGGATCAGTTGGAACTGGAGCGTGAGCGTGGGATCACTATTAAAATGGCGCCGGTCAAGATGCGCTATAAGGGGATCGTCTTAAACCTCATTGACACGCCTGGACACAGTGATTTTTCTTACGAGGTGTCACGGGCGTTGAAAGCGGTGGAGGGGGCGATACTCTTGGTTGACGCGACCCAGGGTATTCAGGCGCAAACGCTCGCGAACCTTGAGCGAGCCAGGGCAGAGGGGTTGGTCATAATCGGAGCGCTGAATAAGGTTGATTTGAACCCGCCCGGCCAGGAGGAGCTGACGCGTGAACTCGCAGAACTTTTGGGTACGGACCCGGATGAGATATACCGGGTGTCTGGGAAAACCGGCGAGGGAGTACCGGAACTCTTGGACGCGGTGATACAGAAAGTCCCACCGCCGCGGGAGGATAAACCTCCGTCAGCTCTCATTTTCAGTTCGCTCTACGACGACCATAAGGGCGTGATTGCTTTCGTTAGGATCTTCGGGGGAAAGTTCAGGGCTGGCGAGTCATCGAAACTGTTAGCTTTCAACCATAGTTTTAAAATAAAAGAGGTCGGTTATTTCGCGCCGGAGATAACCGCGAGCGGCGAACTCGTTCCCGGCGATATCGGCTATATCGCAACTGGGATAAAAGATCCGGACGCCATAAGAATAGGAGATACGATTGGCCCTTTAACCGGCGGGCTGGCTCTGCCGGGCTTCGAAGTTCCATCGCCTGTTGTTTTCGTTTCGTTATATCCAGCCGAAAGCGACGATTACGACGACTTAAAAATGGCGCTCCGTAAACTGCGTCTAAAAGACTCATCATTCTCGATGGCGGCCGATAACAGTGAAGTTCTTGGCCGCGGCTTTCAATGCGGATTTTTGGGGCGGCTGCATTTTGAAATTATCGTGCAGCGCCTTGAGCGCGAGTTCAGTCTAAAAGTGGTAAACAGTTTCCCGTCGGTCGCTTACCGGGTGAATTTGAGAAGTGGTGAGTGGTCAACGGTTGAGCGGCCGCGGGATTTCCCGGAGGATTATCTCGTTGCCGAGGAGCCGGTGACGCGCCTTACCATCCTTACGCCGCTGAAATACCTTGGCAGTATCCTGGGATTAAAAGATCATTTCCGGATGGGCGGAATTAAAACCGAGACGCGCGGGGATCACGCTCTTATCAGTACCGTTTTGCCGCTCGCGGAACTCATTTTAGATTTTGATGACAAACTAAAGTCTGTTTCACAGGGGTTCGCGTCGTTCAGCTACAAGTTTGCCGGCTACGAGCCAGCCGAGCTTAAGAGGATGGATATCTTAGTCGCGGGCGAAGCAGTGCCTGGGTTAAGCCGGATCGTGCATAAGAACGAACTTGAGAGCGAGGGAAGGAAAATGGCCGAGCGCCTTAAAAGTCTCCTGCCGCGCCAGCAATTCGCGCAGGCGATCCAGGCTTCTGCGAACGGCAGGATAATCGCGCGGGAAACCATCCCGGCTCTAAAGAAAGACGTTACGGGTTATCTCTACGGCGGTGACCGTAGCCGGAAAATGAAATTATGGAAGAAGCAGCAGCGCGGCAAGGCTAAGCTCAAAGAGCGCGCCCGAGTTGATATTTCCGTGGAAGTATTCCGCGAACTTCTTAAAAGGTGAGATCGGCGCTAGAATTAGGACGGAATGCGGCGGCTTTGGATCTACGTTATTTTGCTCGCACTAGCCGGAGTCTTGGGGTTCCAGGTGTATAAGGTTGATGTGAACCGCCGGACACTGACTGACCAGTTTAACAAGGCGAAGACTCAGGCGGACGCGCTAGCAAGCGAGAATAATAAACTGCAGCAGGATATTGACTACTTTTCAGACCCATATAATTTAGAGAAGGAGCTGCGCTCGCGGTTTAATTTCCGTTTGCCAGGCGAGAGCCTGCTTATCGTGGTCCCAAAGCGGGATTAGTATAGTTCCGCCGGCAGGCGGACAAGGGCAGTACATTAACCTTCTTCCCGATTTGTCTAAAAATTCAAGCTTGCGTAGAATTTTTAGAAACAAATCGCAATCCCGTATAAATTTTGCGGGCATCGTATAGTGGTAGTACGTGACCTTCCCAAGGTTAAAGCGTGGGTTCGATTCCCATTGCCCGCTC
>CAYZNQ010000028.1:0-4316 GCA_964479925.1 uncultured Candidatus Saccharibacteria bacterium
GTTTTGGAAGCGGTAAAGAAAAAATGCTCTTCTAAGCCCACCAAGTTCATTATGGCGATCGACAGGTCCTCTTCAGTGGAAAGATCCACGGTACCGGCCTTCTTCATCGCCTCGATTCTTTTGATTAATGTTTCGTAATCTTTGATTTGATCCATTGTTTTTATAAAAGCGTTTATACAGCGAGAATTATAATCCCCAATACAACCATGACAACTCCGCTCCAGAAACGCATATTACCGGTCTCTGATTTTTTCCACTCCTGCACTTTTTCAAGAAGGCTTCGCTCGCTTGCAATCGCGAGAAAAACGATGAGCGGCGCGATAAAGATGAGGTTGAACAAAAGCAGGTATGCGAGCCCCAACGAGTGCAGCGCTTTATCGTGCAGCATTCCCAGAACCACGATGTACGGCCCGCCGGTGCAAGGGAACTCACTTAGACCCACAAGCGCCCCCAGCGCGAAAGCGGTCGGGAGAGAAGCCTTCTCCATCAAGACCGCCATCGAACGGCGGGCTCCCTGCGGTATGGTGAGCTTTATCGGAAACTTCGGGAAAAATGTATTAACCAGATTTATCGCGCCTAGGAGAATTATTAAGATCGCGCCTATTTTCGCAACAAAATGTGGCACGTTGAAAACGCTAAGCGCCTGTAGAACTCCCAAACCGATGCCGATATACACCAAGAAAACCGCGACGATAAAAGCTGCGCCGACTTTCAAGATATCCGAACGTAGCCGCCCCAAACTGAACAGGAACGCAATCGTTAAGAGCAGCACCGAGTAGGCGCAGGGATTAAGGCCTTCGGCCAAAGCCGCGGTAATGAGCACTGGCAAGAAAAACTTACCGTGATCTGAAATCCTCGCGACGAGCGACGCGCCCGCAGACGAGCCGAGGTATAACCCAACACCCACAACCAATACTCCTGCGAGCACCAGCCAGAAAAGCCTCTTTTTTAGAATGCTATTTTCCACCGCTTAAATCCCTACATTTGGCAGCGAGCCTGCAAGGAAAACTTTGTTTTATTTGCGGCGAGCGCCCGGCCTTCGCAGCCGAAGCGGCTGCTTCGGCGGAGTAGGCAACCGAATAAAAAATGTTATAACGTGACATTTTTATTTAACCACAACCGCTCCAGTGAACTTCGGGTTCAGCTTGTCGTAGTAATTCCAAGTGCCGACGGTCTTAAAAGTCAGACGGAAATTCTCGCCGAGTTTCAATCCACGGCAGGAGTTAAACGCGCTGCCGCAAGTCCCTTTATCTGGATATGGTGTGGACGAATCGACAATAATCCAGTGTTGAGCTTTGTCGCGGTTAGTCCAGATGATTGACTGGCCTGCCTTGATATCAATCTCGGTAGGACTGAAACCGATGGTCGTGATGTCAATCACTTCATCGGCCTGTTTTTCAATGGGTATCACCACCTGCGAGATCACGCCATCATGAGGAATATAAGGCGGCGGAGCGGTTTGATTGCTTGAAGCTCCGCTCGCGGGAGTATTGCTTTGGGAGGTGTTGCTGCCGCCGCCCAAGCCTCCAACAAAGGGCAAGCTGCTAAGTGGTATGGTAACGAGCACCACCACGCCGACTACGATGAGAACAACTATCGCAATCCCAATGTATAAATATTTCTTATTTATGAAACTCGTATTTTGCCCGTCCATATTTAATTGTTAGTTTTCTTTTCGACCTTACACTCACCCTTATAATTTACTCCTACATTGGCCTGATTCGCAAAGCATTTAATGGCGTTAGCCATAAGATGCCAAGCTGCGTTCGCCTCGCCGAAAGCCGCGCCGTAACGCCCCGCCTGCAAATCGCTTTTAGCCTTATCCAAAAGCGATTTGGCGTTATTTATTAGAACTTTCACGTTCGTCGGAGTCTTGTAAGTGGCGCCGCGCGACTGGATCTCGCTTTCAGTATCTGCAACCAACTTGGTAACGCGGCCTATTAAGTCCGAAGCGTCGCTTGCTGATACCGCCGAACCGGAAGATAACTTATTAACTAACGCGGTCCTCACGGCATCAAGTTCCGATCGCGCCGCGGCGCTATTCACGTAATCGCGCAGGTTATCGATAACTTTAAGTTTAACCGTGTCAGTCATCGGCAGTTGATCCAAGATCTTCGCGGCTGCACCGGGCGTGAGTCCATCAGCTCCGAATCGTCCCTCAAAGTGCAATATCTCGTCATCCTTGACTTGATTCAGCTCTGCACGGATAGCGGGATCGTTTGTACTCTTTTCCAGGCGATCAAGAAAAGGCAACGCCTTGAGCTCGCGACCCAAGTTATCCTTTTGAGAATTTATCGCGTTTTCAAATAGATCCTTAAACTTTCCCGGAGCGTTATCTTTCGCCGCGAGTTCTTGCATCAGTTCGTCAATCTTCGTCTGGACCGCCTCAATTTTATCCGCGGCATCGCCGTGCGAGGCCTTCAATTCTTCCAGCAGCTCCTGATATTTCACGGCTTGCGAAGCGGTGTCACTCGTAAGCTGGTCAGTATTTCCACCGCTAGTATCTAACCCTTCAAGCTGGTTCTCCAACTGCTTTATGCCGCTTTCGTAGTTATCCAAGGCGCGGCTTAAGGCATCAGCGCTGCCGGGGTTTAGATCCACTACCTGTTTCAGCTCCGCCGCTTTCTCGGTGGCCACTCGCAGTCTCAGCTCGGCCTTCTTCACCGGATCCGAGGTAATGAGCTGTTTTAAGCTGCGCCCCCATTCCTTAACGAAATAGAATGGGTTAGTGGGCAAAAGGCCGGGGTTGCTCACTCCTAAGTCGCTAAGACTCACCGCCGCCACGGTTAATGACTGTGCCGGGGTGGTTCCCTTGGCGAATGCGAATGAAGCCAGCCAAACAATGAGCGTTATCGCAAGCAGGATGACTAATATCGCCTTTATTGCCTTTTTCATTTCCTATTATTATACCAAACCCCGTATGACAAAGTGGATAGCAATTTTCACGAAGCCCTCCTCAAAACTAAGTTATATCAATAAAATATCTACTTTATCTTTAGACTTAGTCAGTAAGAAAATTGGATAGGCTTCGCAATCCACTTTGCTCTACGGGGCAAACCCCGAAATGTCCCCACCTAAGGACGGGTCTGGACTAGAATGGTGATAAGCGTTTATAATCTACAGGATTCCGCGGTAGCCCCGACGCTACGGTCGGGGCCCCGACCGTAAAGCACGTCGGGGCTCAATGTTCATGCCTTATATTTATATCTTAGAAAGCCTACGGGACGGTCGTTTCTATGTTGGTAGCACTACCGATCTGGACAGAAGGGTCGCACATCATAAAGGTGGACATACATATTCCACAAAAAGATTTGGAGCCTTGAAATTAGTTTTCAGTCAAAAATTCGACTCGCTAAAAGAGGTAAGGTATCTCGAGAGTAAGTTAAAGAAGATGAAACGCAAGGACTATTTGAAAAAAATAGTAAAAGATGGTTTTATAAGGATTAGGATTCCGCGGTAGCTCAATGGTAGAGCGACTCCCTGTGGAACGCCCCTAATTTGCCCCGTTGTTCATTGATATAATCAATTAATGGCAGATAAGAGGAAATACGCCGACCGCAGAGAAGAACTGATACGGGCGGTAGCAAAGCGAAGACGCAAAATCAAAACCTTGGCAATCGAATATAAAGGTGGGGAATGCCAGGTGTGCGGCTACGACAAATATCCAGGCGCGCTGGATCTTCATCACAAGAACCACAAGGATAAAAGGTTTGGGATTGGAGACAAGGGTTACACGCGCTCCTGGGAGAAGGTTAAAGCCGAGTTGGATAAATGCGTTTTGGTATGTGCTAACTGTCATCGGGAGATCGAGGCCGGCATAACGCAGCTTCCCCGAGTAATCGGGGTCGAAAAACGAGGTGAATTGCGGGAAGCCTAAAGCCGTGAGGTTAGGGTAATCCGCAGCCAAGCCCAAACCCTTCACCAGAAGATTTGGGAAGGTTCAGAGACTATCCCGTAAGGGAGTACCCCGCGCTTAGCGCGGAGGAAGCGCCTCGCCCCTGTATAAGGGAGATGATATAGTCCGCCCCTAGTGGAAACATTGGGATAAGCGTAAGGAGTGGGTTGCAGGTTCGAGCCCTGCCCGCGGAGCCAGCGTGCACGAGCAGAGGTCAAAGCCTCTGTTTTTGTTTTGATAGCAAATTCTTAATTTGTTATAATTAATATGTTTATGGTCAATATCCTTTCACCGATTAATGTTTTTAAACGAGAAACGAAGCTAAAGCTTCTTTTTGTTGCCTCTGAGGCGGCGCCTTTTATCAAAGTCGGCGGATTGGGCGAAGTAATGCGTTCTTTGCCCAATGCTCTTCGGGCTTTAG
>CAYZNQ010000029.1:0-4294 GCA_964479925.1 uncultured Candidatus Saccharibacteria bacterium
TTCTTTACTTCAGATTAGTTTACTATTCCGTAGCTTTAGCGAAGGATAGCGGAGGGGGTGAGATTCCCTTCGGTAAACTCAGGGCAAGTCATCTCAGCCTCACTTCGTTGGCTTGTACTGAGCTTGCCGAAGTGCGGAGGAGGTGAGATTCGAACTCACGGTGCCATTTCTGACACACAGTCTTTCCAGGACTGCCGTTTAAACCACTCACGCACTCCTCCGTTTCCTACGGAATAATACCCACTCCTATGACTACCGTAAAGCGAAAATTATTTACTTGTATCTATCCCCTCCAACGCCTTAATACGTTCCTCTATCGGCGGATGGGTCATGAAAAGTTTGTGCCACCAAGAAACCTGTCTGCCCTTGAACGGATTGTCCAACCACATATGCGCGGTGGAGTCCTTCGCGGAAACCATCGGTACTTGATCTTGTCCTATCTTCCGCAACGCGGAAATCAAACCGTTAGGATAGCGCGTGAGTAAGACTCCTGACGCGTCGGCGAGCGCCTCACGCCGCCGCGAGATTGCGAGCTGGATAAGCATCGTTCCTATCGGCGCGAGAATCGAAAGCGCGATTGCCAGTAGAAAGAATATCTTCCCGCCTTCATCGTTGCTACGACGCCCTCTGCCCATGCCGCCAAAGAAAAGTGATCGCAGAAAAATATCCGCGATGAGTGAAACTATTCCGGCAAGCACCGCCGCGACCGTGGAAACCAAGATGTCACGATTTCCCACGTGCGAAAGCTCGTGCGCGATCACACCCTGTAATTCCGATTTATCCAAACGCTGCAGCGCGCCCCTCGTTACCGCGATTGCCGCGTGCTCTTTATCGCGCCCGGTCGCAAACGCATTAATCTGCATTTCGGGCGTCACGTAAACCTTCGGCATCGGCAGGCCAGCCGTAATGCTAAGATTTTCCACCGTGTCCCAAAGCATCGGGTTATCCTTCTTTTTTATCTGCGCCGCGCGAGCGAGAGAAAGCGCAATGCTTGCCGATAAGTAATAACTGATAAAAGAATAAGCTACGCTGAAAATAGCCGCGAAGATAATGAAGCTCGGATCGCCGTAGGCCTGCGAGAATACCCAGCCCAGCCCGATAACCACGACGGCAAAAACGCCGAACAGGAGCCACGTGCGGCGGACATTGGACGACTGATAGGTATACAAGTTAGCCATTAGCGTTAAGACAGGCTCTCAAAAACAACCCAATCATTCATTCATACAACCGAAAACTAGAACTGGACCTTCACCGGGCCGCGCTCGGCCTCGGTTATATCGCCGAAAAAGTCCATCGGCGCGAAGTGGAATACTCCCGCCAGGAGACTGGACGGAAAAGTTTGAATCTTCGTGTTTAAATCGCGGACCATGCCGTTGTAGAAACGGCGGGCGGCTTGTATTTTGTCCTCGGTGTCGGTTAATTCGTCCTGCAGTTTCCCGAAGTTCTCATTCGCCTTAAGCTGCGGATAATTTTCCGCCACAGCGAAAAGAGACTTCAAAGCGCCGGATAATGCGTCTTCGGCGCCGGCTTTTGCCTTCCCTGTCGCCTGCATCGCGGCGGTTCTCGCGGCGGTAACTTTTTCAAACACCTGGGCCTCGTGTTTCGCATATCCCTTCACCGTCTCCACTAAATTCGGAATCAAGTCATAGCGACGCTTCAACTGAACATCAATGTCGGCGAATGCCTCTTTCGCGCGATTCCTTAGAAGCACCAACCCGTTGTAGGCAATAATCACCCACAGAATTACTATGGCTAAAACTGCGTAAATAATTGTAGTTAAATCCATTTTTATCTATTTATTTTAGTAATCTCCTCCCGCGCCGCCCATTGGGGGCATTTTTTCATCTTTCTTAGGGATATCGGTAATCGCCGCACCGATAGTCAGATAATTCGCCGCGACCGACAAGGCGTTCAAGAAAGCTACCTTCGTGACTTTAAGCGGATCAATAATGCCGGCGGATTTCAGATCGCCGATTTTGTTATTAACCGCGTTGAAGCCAGTCCACATTTCTTTACCTTTTTCCTTGCGGTCGCGCATATCCTCAACCACCCGGTCAGCCGATTCGCCGCTGTTCACCGCGATCGCGGTAAGCGGCGATAAGAGCGCACGGTTCATAATTGCCTCGGCTGCTTGCGCAACGGGAGTAGTCGGTTCTTTACCGTCCTCGGCTTGTTTCAGATGCACATTGAATAACGCAACTCCGCCGCCGGGGATAACTCCCTCCTCCATCGCCGCGCGCGTTGCGGAAACCGCATCTTCGACCCTCTGCTTCAATTCTTTCTGCGCGGACTCGGTCGGCGCTCCTACGCGTATAACCGCAACTCCGCCGGCCAACTTGCCCAAACGTTCCTTCAATTTTTCCTTATCAAATTCGGAATCGCTTTTTTCAAGCTGGTTCTTGATCTGATGGATTCGTTTCTCAATCTCGGCCTTGTCGCCTTTGCCGCCCACGATCACGGTTGAATCCTTGGTGGACACGACGCGGTGCGCCTGGCCCAGCGAACTCACGTCAGCAGCGGTGAGCTTTTTGCCCACATCCTCGGAAACGAAATCCGCGCCGGTCACGATTGCGATATCCTGCAACATCTCCTTGCGGCGGTCGCCGAATCCCGGCGCCTTCACCGCAAGCACGCTAAAGACGCCCCGCAACTTATTAACTATAAGGGTGGCGAGCGCTTCACCTTCGATTTCCTCCGCGACTATCACCAACTCCTTCTTGCCGCTCTGAATCAATTTTTCCAAAAGCGGCAGAATATCATTTATCGCCGAGATTTTCTGATCTGTCACCAATATGTAAGGGTCATCAAGCACTGCTTCCATCTTATCGGCATTGGTAGCCATATACGGCGAGACATAGCCACGATCAAACTGCATTCCCAGAACCTCTTCGTACGAATTGCCGACGGTATTGGAATCTTCAACTGTCACCACGCCGTCGCGGCCGACCTTACTCATCACGGTCGCGATTAATTTGCCGATCTCCTCTTCTTTGGCTGAAAGAGTTGCCACCTCTTCAATTTTTTTATGATCGTTTATCGCCTCACTCTGCGCCTCCAGACCCTTCACGATAGCTCCACCCTGTTTTCTGAGCTCTTCGGCGAGCTGGATGACATTAAACCCTTTCTCACGGATCAGCCGCTCGCCTTCTTCAATCATCGCGTGCGCGATTACAACTGCTGTGGTAGTCCCGTCTCCCACACTGTCATTGGTTTTGTCGGCGGCCTGCTTCAGAAATTCCGCGCCCAGGTTTTCATACTTGTCCTCAAGCTCGATTTCCTTCGCTACTGTCACGCCATCAAAGGTAACCTGCGGCGCGCCGTAGCCCTTTTCAATAATCACCGCCCGACCGCGCGGACCCAAAGTGACGCGTACCGCAGCGGCAAGTTTGTCTATCCCGCGTTTCAGCGCTTCGCGGGCTTTTTCATTAAATAAAATTTGTTTAGCCATGGTAGTAAATTGAAAATGTAAATATCAAAGTGGAAAATGACAGATTAAAAATATAAAATGTCCTCGCACTAAAATCATTTTGGCATTTTACATTGTCATTTTGATTTTTGATTTTTACATTTTGCATTTGGCAATTTTGAAGCTACTCTACTATTGCCAAAATATCGTCCTCGTCGCCGACAAGGTATTTTTTTCCGTCCACTTCTATCTCGTCCGGCCCATACTTCTTAAAAAGAACCGTGTCGCCTTCCTTGACCGACATCGGAACGCGCTCGCCATTCTCATTCAACTTGCCGGGGCCGACTGCGAAAACTTTACCTCTAATCGGTTTTTCTTTGTCCGCCGTATCCGGTATAACGATTCCCGACCTGGTAGTTTTCTCATCCGCCAGCGGTTCTATAAAAACGTGGTTTGATAGCGGTTGTATCTTCATATCAGACACATCTTATTCGAACTTTTTTGAGTCGTCAATGCGGGCTAAAGCAGCTGCTCGTCGTTTTCATCGTCTCCTTCGGCTGGGCCTTCAATTGTAAGCGGTTTAGTCTCCATCGATTCGCCGGCTATTTTTAGAAAATCCTTATCGATCATTAACCATTGTTTATGAGCGTTGTTGTACATATTAACGGTCGTATCGAGATTTCGACCTAGTTTCTTAAAATATTCATAATAGGCGGCAAAGTGTTTCTCCAAGTTAATCACTTGCTTGATAATTCCCTGCGCCTGTTCTGAAATTTTCTGGTTTCTAAGGCCTTGAAGCACCGTCTGGAGATATGCCAAGAAAGAAGTGGGTGAAACGATTATCACCTTTTTCTGGCCCGCGTAATTAATCAGATTATTAGTATCGTC
>CAYZNQ010000030.1:0-4289 GCA_964479925.1 uncultured Candidatus Saccharibacteria bacterium
ACTCTGGTCGGCGACACTCACAAAACGGAATTGCTCAGAGCGCATTGCCGGGACGACGTACGGCATATCGGTTTCCATAGAGAGCGTCGGGAGCGCGGCTGAGATATGCGTAACCCGGCTTAGCGCCTCCGGAAAACTCTCGTCAAAACGCAGATGTTCGGTTGGCCCAACCACTTCGCCATCTTTAACCAGAAACACGCCGTGCAGGGTCGTCCCGGTCTCACGGCCATCTTGGTTATGGGTAGAACGGATGTAGTGGAGGGTTGTGATCCAAAGGGTAGGGTTTTTAGAAACCTTAATCATTTCTTCTACGGTCGAATCCCCTCCCCCTATCTTTAGGTGGAGCGGCAAGGCGCCGAAGCTTCTCATAGAACCGGGTAAAGCGTGGCCGGTGGAAACGGCGCCATATTTCTTGGCGAGCGCATTGTCATAGACAACATTCTTCGCGATCCCATTCTCCACGAGAATCAGCTTCTTTTTGGGATAGCCTTCATAATCAAATGGCTGGGGAATACAGAGCGGACTTAAGGGATCATCCACAATAGTGATATTTTCCCCCATCACCCGCGTGCCGAGTTTTCCGGAAAAGAAGCTTGCACCGTCGTGATAAGTTTTGCCGTTCCAGGCTTGGGCTTGGCCGGAAAATATCGCGAGCAGCCCCGCCCAGCATGACGGTTCCATAATCACGTCAAACTTCTGCGGCCCCTGTTTACCCGCGAACGGGTCAATCCGCTTGCCGCCGTGCCCGGCCAGATATTTTTTCTGAATGATAAGTTTTTTTCTGACATCTTCCGCGAGCTCGCCGATCGGAAACTGGCCCAGCGACCTCCCAGCCACGGTCCGGTATGCGGAGATGGACCGGTCTTTTGGATCAAAACCGAATATGGATAGTTCGGCACTAGTTGATTTGTAGCTTTGGAAAGTGCCTGCTGAATTGGCGAACGCAAGCTCGCCGACGCCCTGCGAAATAGCGCCGTCAAAGACGAACCCAGCCGACTCCACGATTTCGTTCACCCGCTGCATTATTTTAATAAGTAGTGTGTCATCCAACTCGGCCGTTTTTGCGTCATAAAGCAGTCCGGCCGGTAAAGATGCTTTAGGAAACGGCTCGGTGGGGATGAATAATTCTTCCCTATCTGCGGGGAGAAGACGGGCTTTGGTAAACAGACTGTCAATTTCAGTTTGGATGGCCGCGAGGGAATCACACGAGGCACTGACCCGCTTGCCGTTAATAATTGAGCTCACGGCGATTGAAACGCCGTCGCCGGCGGTTGGCTGGTATGCTTCGCCGTCGGTGATGCGCTTAAATGAATACCGGCCGTTTGAGACCAAGACCTCGGTGAAAGCCGCTCCGCGCTTTTTCGTTTCTCCCAGCACGCGTTCGATTACCTCTTGAGAATTAAACATGGTTATTATTTGGCCCTCGCGGAATCAACTTTGATATTTTTGAACCAGGTCGGCGGCGTGCAATGACCCGTGGCCATCGTTTGCGTGGGGCTCCCCTTGCCGCAATTCCCTACTCCCAAAAGCATGGCGCTATTTTTGTCAGCGGGCGTGACGCAGTTCCTGAAAAATTGCTTGATATTATCGCCGCGATAAATAGGATTGCGCCGCGGTTCCCACACCGCTTGGCCGTTCCGTCGCACTTTTTCCCAGCCAGCCTCGCTGCCGAACTGGAAGTCCCGACGATATGGATCAATGGACCAGCTCTTGTTGTTCCCGAAACGGATTGTGCCCACCGGCACGCGATCAAGCATTTCCTCATACGGCATATCGCCGGGAAGCATTGAGATATTATTCATCCTGATCAACGGGAAGGCGCTGTAGCCAGCCGCCCGCATAGCGCCGCTGGCCTCGGTAAAGTATGGCCGGCCGATTTTCTTGTTAAGTCCCACGGCGCTTTCGCGCGAGACAAGCAAGCTTTTCCAAATTCCGTGTTCCACCAATACGGTCTTTTTCGCCGGCACTCCTTCGTCATCACAGGCGAAAGTCCCAACACCCCCGTCCGTGAGGCTGTCGGCGATTATATTCACCGCTTCCGAGCCGAACTTAAACTCACCTATCTCGCCAAGAACCAGAGAAAGTACGCTTCCACCGGCTAAAGACCACTCTTTGTCATCCACGCGGTCGCCCTCAAATCCATGAACTGTTTCATGCGTTGAATGGAGATTGTTCGGTTCGGGCATAAGGATTATGTCCCGGATGCCCGACGGCGTTTCCGGCGCGTCCAGAAACATATCGGCTTCAGCGGCGATCCTCCCGGCATTACCAACCAAATCAAAATCAAGGATTGCCTCCCAACCCTTTTGCATCACTGACGGGAAATGCGACGGGTGCGAACAAGTTTGTTTATCGGGATCAAGCGGGTCCCGCTGCGCCATCGCGCTCACGTTCGCGCCGACACGGGTGAACGTCTGATCGGCGAAAACATCGTCAGTGGTCAAGAGAATTTTGCGGAAACGCATGGATTCTACGCCGCTATCGCGCCTAAAAATGCGCTGGCCTGCCTCAGTCATAGCCTTATCCGCGGCAAGGAGGAGCTTAACTTTTTCGTCAACCGGGATCGAGAACGGATCAATCTTGTAGGGCGAAGCATAGATGTATTCCCTCCCGCGCTCATCATCACGGATAGGAAGCAGTTCAACGGGGTATTTGCGCGTCACCGCGTTCACGCGCGCGTTAGCGATCGCGCGATCAACAACCCTGGGTATCTCCGCTTTGTCCAGTTGGTCAGTGGCGTAGAATCCCCACGCTCCAGAATAGAGTACCCGGCATCCGAAACCGCTTGAGACGCCGCTGCCGACGTTCACCACGTTTCCGTCCTCAACTCCTACTTCTTCGAAACGATCTTCGGGGTGAATTCTCACGTCGGCATACGTTGCGCCGGCCTTCTTCGCGCGTCCTATAACCTCTTCGGCAAACGCTCGCCAGTCGTCATTCATCTTAAACCGATTATATAGACATAACTCTCCGAATCAAAATGAATCGCGCAAATTAGGCCTTATCATTACCGGCCGCGGCGATCCTTTCTAGGGCGACGATATAGGCCGCGGTGCGGAAGGTCGTGCCGTAAGAAATCTTGGCCTCGTTTACGGCGTCGAAAGCACTCTCCATTAGGCTGGTCAGTTTATTTAGGACCTCTTTCTTGGCCCACTTCTCGCCGTGCATATTCTGATACCACTCGAAATAACTTGTAGCGACGCCCCCACTGTTCGCCAGAATATCCGGCACTACGACTACGCCAGTTTTATCAAAGATTTCGTCAGCCTCCAATGTAGTCGGGCCATTCGCCATCTCAATAACGAGTTTTGCCTTTACTTTGCCTGCATTATCCCCCGTCAGCACATTTTCCAAAGCGGCAGGAACCAGAATATCGACAGGCAGCTCCAGTAATTCCTCGTTGGTGGTATCAGATGCGCCCGCGAAACCCTTGACCGCTCCAGTCTCTTTTTTGTGCAATTCAACTTTCGATATATTCAACCCTCCGGGGTTGTAAATCCCTCCTTTACTGTCCAAAACCGCAACTATTTTTAAACCCAGATTCTTCGTGGTGTCAGCGAAATGGCTCGCGACGTTCCCAAATCCCTGGATCGCAACCGTGGCGCCCGCAGAGACTCCCCCGATTTTACTCTCCAGTATTTTCTTTAATACCACACTGCCGCCGAAACCAGTCGCTTCCTCCCTGCCTTCACTGCCACCCTGCATAATCGGTTTGCCTGTAAAAGTCGCGGGGCTCCTGGCTCCGGTAAGTTTTTCGTACTCGTCCAACATCCACGCCATAATCTTGCCGTTGGTATTAACGTCCGGCGCGGGCACGTCCAACTCCGGACCAAAGAGTTTGTACAACTTCGCCACATAGCCCCTCGAAAGACGCTCAAGTTCGCCCTCAGATAATTCTTTCGGATTTACGACTATCCCGCCCTTAGCGCCGCCGAACGGGACATTGGCGACCGCGCTCTTGAAGGTCATCCAAAAGCTCAACGCTTTAATTTCATCCATATCAACTTTCTCGTGGTAGCGAATGCCGCCTTTATACGGCCCGCGGGCGTTATTGTGTTGAACCCTTAAACCCTCAAATACCCTTACGCCGCCATTATCCATCTTTATCGGGATGGATATCTGAACTATTCTGTCCGGATTAAGCAACTGCGCTTCAAGCAGCGGACTAACCGGGAAATATTTAATCGCGTTTTTCAAATGTGCCTTGGCACGTCCCCACGGATTGTTGGACATTAATATTTTAGTTATTTTTTTATTTTTAGCCTTCATATTTTACCGGTTCGGGTCAG
>CAYZNQ010000031.1:0-4263 GCA_964479925.1 uncultured Candidatus Saccharibacteria bacterium
CTTCCCGCCCAGCCGTTCGTAGAACATCCCCAACCCCAGAATATCCGCCTCGCGCCACGGTTTTCCGATTAATTGGAAACCGATGGGAAGTTTGCCCTCGCGGCCGTTCACCGGAATTGATATGCCCGGCAGACCGGCCAGGTTTACGGGGATGGTAAAGATGTCCGACAGGTACATCTGGAGCGGATCGTCGGTTTTCTCCCCTATCTTGAAAGCCGGAGTGGGCGCAACCGGCGTCAAGATCACATCAACACTCTTGAAAGCTTCATTAAAATCTTTTTTGATCAGCGCCCGCACTTTCTGGGCTTTGGCGTAATAAGCGTCGTAATAGCCAGCCGAGAGCACGAACGTCCCCAAGATGATGCGGCGTTTCGGCTCCGGCCCAAATCCGGCTCCCCGATCGCGATAATAAAGATCCATAAGATTCTCGGCCTTAGCGCGGTCGCCATAACGGATGCCGTCAAAGCGCGAGAGGTTAGTTGAAACTTCCGCCGGCATAATGATGTAATAAACCGAAAGGGCATGCTTGGTATGCGGCAAACTTATCTTCTTTACCCGGACTTTCAAGGACTCAAATTCTTTCACCGCTCCTTGGACGGCATTCGCAACTTCTTCGTCCATCCCGGGCACGAAGTATTCTTCGGGAACGCCAATTGTAAGCTCCCGCATCTTTTCTAGAGATGGATTTAGCAAATCATCGCCGTAAACGATATCCGGTGCGCTTGTAGCATCATTCGGATCGTGTCCCGCGATTTGCTTGAACAAGATCGCCGCATCTTCAACTGTCTTCGCGATGGGGCCGATTTGATCAAGACTGGAAGCCATCGCGATTAGGCCGTAACGCGAAACCGCACCATATGTGGGTTTCATCCCAACCACACCGCAGAAGGCCGCGGGCTCGCGAATTGACCCCCCAGTGTCTGACCCCAATGCCGCAACCGCCATATGCGAGGCAACCGCGGCGGCGGAACCGCCAGAAGAACCGCCGGGGACGCGAGTCAAATCATGCGGATTCTTGGTTATCTTGAAAGCCGAATTCTCGGTGGAACTGCCCATAGCGAATTCGTCGAGATTAGTTTTCCCCAAGAAAATCGCGCCGGCATTTTTCAATTTCTTGATAACAGTGGCGTCATAAGCCGCAATATAATGCTCCAAAATTTTCGAGCCGGCTGTGGCTGGAAGGCCTTCAATCAACATATTGTCTTTTATCGCAAGCGGCACTCCGGCCAACGGCGGCAATTCACGTCCTTCCGCGACGGCAACATCAACTTTCGCGGCCGCCTCAAGCGCGTTATCGCGATTCAAAGTCAAATAGGCATCAACTTCTTTGTCGCGCAAATCGATATAATCAAAAAGCGCTTTAATTATCTCGTAAGCGCTGAACTCTTTATTCTCCAGCCCTTCCCGGAACCGTTTTACTGTGAGGTCGTGCAGATGGATCATAGTTCGGCAAGCTCACTACTTATTCGAAAACTTTCGGGACTTTCAGAAACCCGTCCTTTTCTTCGGGAAAACTGCCGCGACCTTTGCCGCTATCACCACGCTTCTTGTCCAAGACATCTTCGCGGAAAACGCTCCGCAGGCTGGTACCTCCTGTCATCGGAACGACATCCTTGGTATCGGTATTTTTAAGTTCCTTAACGTAGCCGAGAATATCCTTGAGTTCACGCTCAAATTTTTTCTTCTCCGCCTCGGTCAGCTTAATGCGAGCCAAGCGCGCGAAATATTCAACGTCAAATTCCATACCCAGTAATAGTTACTTAATAATACCTAAAAATTCTTTTTCGTCGATAACTTTCACTCCAAGGCGCTTAGCTTTATCGAGTTTAGAACCCGGATCAGCGCCGGCAACAACGTAACTCGTTTTTTTGCTCACCGATTCCGAAATATCCCCGCCCAACGACCTGATTTTTTCCTTAGCTTCTTCGCGGGACATTTCATAAAGCGTCCCGGTAAGCGCAAACGATAAACCATTAAGTCTGCCGCTACTTTTCACGGCTTTTTCAGGAATAAGTTTAATGCCGAGGCGTGACAGTTTCTTTAGAAGCTCGGCATTGTTTTTAACGCGAAACCAACTGTAAATACTTGACGCCACCTTCGGACCAATATCGGGAATTTTTTGGAGATCGTCTAATGTTATTTTAGACGACACTTCAAGAATATCTGTCGGTTTAGAAATTAGAAATTTCCCGCTTCGCTCTCGCGAAGGCGAGGCGAGGGATTTAGAAATTTCTTGCGCAAGCAAGACAGCCGTTTCCTCGCCAATATGGAGTATGCCCAGAGCGTAAATAAATTTGGCAAGCGGAATTTGTTTCTTGCCGGTTATTTCCGAAACAAGGTTTTCTGCTGATTTCTCGCCGAATCGCTCAAGCGCCGCGATATCGCCGGCTTTAAGCGTAAAGAAATCAGCAGCGTCACTCACCAACCCATCATCAAGAAAGCGGTCAATTATCTTCGGACCGAGCCCTTGAATATCGAAAGCTTGTCGCGAGACGAAATGTTTCAGCGATTCGCGCAGCCTTGCGCCGCAATAGCGGTTGGAACAGCGATAGGCCACGCCGTCGCGGACAACTTTTGAACCGTCAACAGGGCAGACTTTCGGCATACGGAATTCTTTTTCCTTGCCGGTGCGAAGTTCTTTCAGCACTTTGGTAACCTGCGGGATAACATCCCCGGCGCGGGAGATAACCACCGTGTCCCCTATTTTAAGGCCCAGCCGCGCGATTTCATCGGCGTTGTGGAGCGTGGCGCGCGTAATTGTTGTGCCACCAACTCCCACCGGCCGCATCACCGCAACCGGAGTAAGCACACCCGTGCGGCCAACCTGCACTTTTATATTCTCCACAACCGTGGTCGCTTCCCGCGGGGCGAACTTGTATGCGATCGCCGCCCGAGGCGCCTTACCGATCACGCCGGCTCTATTAAAAAGCTTATTGTCATCCAATATGACAACAATGCCGTCAATTTCGAAGGCCAGCCCTTCGCGGTGCCGGGACCAATAGGCATGGAATGCGAAGACATCTTCGAGAGTCTCGCAAAGCTTGGTTTCGGGATTGGTTTTAAAACCAAGTTTACGCAGGATCTCGTGTTCCTCGCTGTGCCTCGCCGTGTCAAAACCGGAGACGATATCATACTCGTTGGTCGTCAATCTTCGACTTGCCGCAACCTTCGGATCGAGCTGGCGAATTGACCCGGCGGCCATATTGCGCGGATTGGCGAACTCTTTCTCTCCTCTTCTAACCTGCTCTTTATTGGCTCGCTCAAATTCTTTTTTGGTCATAAGCACCTCACCACGCACCACCAAGTGTTTCGGAACTTCGATCTTGGAACCGGTTGATTCTAGACATAGCGGTATAGCTTCGATGGTTTTCAGGTTTTGGGTGACATCCTCGCCCACCAAGCCGTCTCCGCGCGTTGTACCATGTACGAACGCGCCATTCTCGTAAACGAGCTCTATTGATAGACCGTCAAATTTGAGTTCGGCATAAAACGGCCCCTCAACCTTGCGGCCAAGAAAATTGGAGAGGCGTTTCAACCAATCTCGCATATCTTCCTCCGAGAAAGCGTCGTTAAACGAGAGCATCGGCTGCTCGTGGCGCACTTTTTTGAATTTCGCGAGCGGCTTACCGGCCACACGCTGGGTCGGGGAATCCGGAGTTACTAATTCCGGGGACAGAGACTCCAAATCAAACAGCTCTTTTTTTAAAGCATCCTCCGCTTCCGGAGAAATGAGCTCCTTGTTAAGTACCAGCCGCGAGTAGCGGTACTTATTAATAAGTTTTTTTAGATGTCCAATACGCTCCTTAGTTTCACCTCTTGTCATGGTGTAATGTTGCTGAAATAGATTTGGAAGGCGCGGCTGGAGCGGCCGGAGGTACCGACTGAGTTTACGAGACTTGGGTTGGATGGATCCGTCGTAAGGAACGTCTGAAAAGTCGCACCATTGTCTAAACCGACATTCGTATTAGCACCGTGCGGGGGGTAGGCTTTGCTATCTCCGAATTTTTTATAAAGTTCCCACTCTATGCCGGTGTCGGCGGCGAAAATCGCTTTGGTTGAGCTATTAACATCTGTCACTTGCCGCAACTGGTATATAGTGAGCAATCCTGCAAGCGAGGTTGCCGAAAGCACAATTCCGGAGATCAATACCGCGGTTAGGAGCATTACTTGCCCACTTTTGGATTTTGGTTGCTTTGAATTCATTTCTCACTTACTAACGTTTCTTGCACTCACGGTTGTCTCAAGATTGGTTTCTATATTAAC
>CAYZNQ010000032.1:0-4173 GCA_964479925.1 uncultured Candidatus Saccharibacteria bacterium
TTTAGCTGACTCGTCACTATGGCAATGATTGAGAGAACTGGAAGTGATTTTAAGTTCATTTCCATTGCGCGGGAAAATTGTGTCAGCTTTATCGCAGTTGTCATACTGGACTTGCCGCGTAATGACAAATCGAGGACCAGTCTTAGTTGCTAAAGATATCTCCTTCAACACCGGTGACGGTTTTGTGCTGAGAAATATTTCGGCAAGTTTCGGCGCGGAAAGGATCGGGCTAGTCGGCAAGAACGGTATCGGCAAAACTACTCTGCTTAGATTGTTGGTGGGAGAATTAAAACCCACCCGCGGCAAGATTGAGCGGATCGCCCGCGTGGCTTATCTGCCCCAACATCACAAATTGGACCTTAGCCAGCGCGTATCGGCTATCGTAGGCGCGAAAGGCCCGGAGAAATTCGGCCAGTTCGGTTTGAAAAATATTAAAGTTGATCGCGTATTGGGGAGCTTGAGCGGCGGCGAGAGAATGAAAGTGATGCTGGCCGGACTTTTGGCTTCGAATCCGGACTTCCTTGTTTTCGACGAACCCACCAACGATCTCGATTCCGCGTCGCGCGAAGCGATCTATAACTTGGTGAATCGATGGAAAGGCGGGATGCTCGTAGTGAGCCACGACCGCAAGTTGTTGCGTCTGATGGACAGGATACTGGAACTTTCGGAGCAGGGATTAAAAGCGTACGGCGGTAACTATGATGTTTATAAGGAACAAAAAGACATTGAGAATGCCGCGGCGGCGCGGAATTTAGTGCACGCGCGCGAGGGACTAAAAACAGCCGGGACGCAGGCGCAGACCACCGAGGAGCGGCAGCGCGAGAGGCTAAAGCGCGGGAAGGAGAGGAGAGAGAAAATCGGAATGTCGCGTCTGGAATTAGGACATATGAAAGAAACGAGCGAGAATACCACAGCCCGCCTCCGAAAAGTCCATATTCAAAGAGTAAAAAACGCAAAGCGCGCCTTGGAAGAAGCGAGAGTCAAGATACCTCCGGAGAACAACATAAAAGTTGATCTTTCGAGCACGGAAGTCCCGACGGGCAAGCTAGTCGCGGCGTTAAAGAAAATAAAATTTTCGTATCCCGGAAGTGAACCTTTGTTCGACAATTTCAGTTTCGAGATGTATGGCCCGATGCGAATAGCTGTCAAGGGGCCGAATGGTTCCGGCAAGACCACGTTTGTGAAGTTGATATTAAAAGAACTCGAACCAGTCGCCGGCGAGACGATACTTGGAGCGCAGCGGATCGCTTATTTGGACCAGAATGTCGCGAAGCTGCGCGAGGAGGACACATTACTGGAAAACGCCAAGAGAATTTCTGGGTTGGAGGATGAAGCCGCCAGGAAGTGGCTTGCCCGGTTTTTATTCAAAGACGCGGAGGTGTTCAAAAAAGTGGAGGTTTTAAGCGGCGGAGAGAGAATGCGCGCGGCTTTGGCCTGTATTTTGGCGGGGGATAAGCCGCCGCAACTTTTGGTATTGGACGAGCCGACCAATAATCTGGACTTATCCAGTATTGAGCGGATTGAAAGCGCGCTTATGAATTACCGCGGCGCTTTGATAGTGATTTCGCACGATGAGGATTTCGTAAGGAATATCGGGGTGGAAGAAGAAATTGAGTTGGGGTAATCGCGGGAATATTGTGATAAAATATAAACATGGATTCTACTCGTCCTGAAACTAGATTTTTCATCGGCCTACTTTTGGTCGCCGCGGCTTTGGTGATTTTTGTGTTCTTCCCGTACCTTGACACAATAGTTCTCGGCGTCACTTTTGCCATCTTATTCCATCCGATATACAGCGGGTTGAATAAACTGATGCCGCGATGGAAAGGACTGGCCTCTTTTATCACAGTCCTTATCGCTATAGTTATCATCCTCGCCCCGCTTATCTTTTTCGGATTGCGGGTTTTCCAGGAAGCGCAGGGGCTTTATTCCCAGTTTGCCGCAGGCAGTAGCAGCCAAGTCGCGGAATTTTTGAGAACGAATGTATCAAGTCTCGCCCCGTGGCTCAACATTGATTTCAGCCAATACGCCAAACAGGTTTTAGATATAGTAATCGCGAACATCGGACCGGTTTTCTCGCAGGTCACAAGCATAACCGCAACTTTCTTCTTAGCGTTTTTTATCCTGTATTATCTTTTAAAAGACGGCGTTCGGTTGAGAGACGCGATTTTAAAGATGAGTCCTTTGCCGCGCGAGGATACGGATGAAATTTTCTCCAAGCTTAGCAAGATGGCCAATTCGGTCATTAGGGGATCGTTAGTTGTGGCAATATTGCAAGGTGTAGTCATGGGATTGGCCTTTTGGGCTTTTGGTTTGCCGAATCCAGTCCTGTGGGGGGCAGTCTCCGTCGTGGTGTCACTTGTGCCGGTAGTCGGCGTGGCTCTGGTCATCATCCCCGCGGCTCTATCGCTTTTTCTAGCCGGCCATACTGTAGTGGCATTGGGCTTTACGCTGTTCGCATTCTTGGCCGTGGGGTTGCTCACAAACGTCTTGCAGCCTCGGCTTATCGATCGTGATGTAAGCGCACACCCGATGCTCGTACTTCTTAGCGTCTTGGGTGGGATTGCTGCATTCGGCCCGGTTGGGTTCTTATTGGGTCCGCTTGTGCTTACTCTGTTCCTCACGCTTCTTGAAATCTACCCCGTGCTGGTTGGAAAAAGCGAATAATTAGTCATATAATTGCGTGTCAGGTCAAGATAGAAACTGGGTCGGGTTTCTAAAAGCAAAATAAAGTCATGACAGGAACTATCAAGAGGCTTACGGACAAGGGATTCGGATTCATCGCTCGCGAAGGCGAGACGAAGGATCTTTTCTTCCACTCCAGTGAGTTGAAGGGTGTGACATACGCCGAGCTCAAAGTCGGCGATGTCGTTACCTTCGAAGTCACTGAAGGCGAGAAGGGGCAGAGCGCCACGAACGTGACGCGCGCCTAATGCCTGAACCATCAGTCTTCTACGGCCTTGGCATTGCGCCAAGCATCCTTACGATTCTCGATAAATTTGATTTTAAAGTCCCAACGCCAATCCAGAAGAGATCCATCCCTCCGGCAATCGAAGGCAAGGACCTGATCGGGCTCGCCCAAACCGGTACGGGCAAGACTCTCGCGTTCGCGGTTCCGATGCTCCAGGCGGCGCTCAGCGGAAAAGCCGGGCTGGTAATTCTCCCGACCCGCGAGCTTGCGCTCCAGGTCGATGAAGTGTTCCGCAAGATCGGCGCTCCGTTGGGTGTATTCACGGCGCTTTTAATAGGCGGCGACCCGATGTATCGGCAGATACAGGCTCTGCGTAGAAAACCGATGATTATTATCGGTACGCCGGGGAGAATAATAGACCACATCCAGCATAAAACCGTTTCTCTGGGGATGATCAAAGTACTCGTGCTGGATGAAGCTGATCGGATGCTCGATATGGGGTTTGAGCCCCAGTTAAAACGTATCTTGGCCACAGTACCCAAGGAACGACAGACGATGCTCTTCTCGGCAACAATGCCTAAGGAGATAGTCAAGCTGGCTAGCTCATATATGAAGTTTCCTATCCAAATTGAGATTGCGCCTTCAGGAACTCTGATCAGTAGCGTGACCCAGGAATTATTTTTCGTCACCAAAAATGATAAGCCCCGTCTGCTCCAGAAACTCCTTTATGAATACAAGGGTTCCGTGCTCGTCTTTTCCAGAACCAGGTTTGGCGCGAAGAGAATCGCGGCGTTTGTTCGATCTCTGGGACACGCTGCGGCGGAGATTCATTCCGATAGATCGTTAAGCCAGCGCCGGGCAGCTCTGGATGGATTTAAGAACGGCCGATTCCGCGTTTTGGTGGCTACGGATATTGCCGCTAGGGGGATAGATGTCAAGGGCATTGAACTTGTTTTAAACTACGATCTTCCGATGAATGCCGAGGATTACGTGCATAGGATCGGGAGGACCGCCCGCGCCGGGGCGGCCGGACACGCCATATCGTTCGCGACTCCGGAGCAGAAACGCGACGTGCGGGATATAGAGAAACTTATCAAGAAGACGTTGCCATTTTCCAAACTCCCGGAGTTGCCGGCGGCGAGGCCGACCGATAGAAAACCTTACCGTGAAATTGGTTATCAGGGTGGCGTGAGAAGGCCGTATCATAAACCCGGGTTCAGTGCGAGAAACCGTTTCCGCGGGTCTAGGGGCGGCGGCAGGAG
>CAYZNQ010000033.1:0-3960 GCA_964479925.1 uncultured Candidatus Saccharibacteria bacterium
TGTCGTATAATGTATGTTATGCGACATATGTAATGAAAAGTAAGGTTCACTTCGTAGGTATAGGCGGAATAGGTGTAAGCGCTCTCGCCCGCTATTTTTTGGCTCAAAATTGGGCTGTAAGCGGCTCTGATTTACAGGATAGCTCAATCACTCAAGAGCTCCGCCGCGAAGGCATAAAAACGCTTATAGGCCACGATAAAGCGCACCTCGGCCCGGAAGTGGGTCTGGTCATTCATAGCCAGGCCATTCCCCTTCAAAACCCCGAACTTGTTGAAGCTAGGCACCTCAATATACCAATAGCGACTTACCCGGAAGCTTTAGGCGCTCTAACCGCGGAACATAAGACAATTGCCGTTGCCGGATCGCACGGCAAAAGCACCACCACGGCCCTTATAGCTAAAATACTCATTGAGGCCGGATTTGACCCGACTGTGATTGTGGGTACTAAGCTGCGCGACTTCGGAAATAAAAATTTCCGTCTGGGCGGAAGTAATTGGTTAGTAATCGAAGCCGATGAATACCGTGAAGCTTTCCGGCACTATGAGCCCGATACTCTGATAATTACTAACGTTGACCGTGAACACTTGGATTATTATAGAAACCTGCAAAGTGTACAGAAGGCATTCCTGAATTTTGCCGGCAATTTAAAAGACGGCGGAATAATGGTTGCGAACAATGATGATCCTGGACTTCGCGCCATCAAATCGGAATTTCCCGCGGGCACTATTTGGTACAGCTTGCAAAGCAGAGTTCATCTAAAACTTATCGCGCGGCTCGAAAAGGCGTTGAAAATTCTCGGAGGGTTCAACTTATCTAATTCTCTGGCAGCGGCCCTCGCCGCGAGATCGCTGGGGATTGATGACAACGATATCCTGAGGGCTGTTTCCAGCTATCGCGGAGCATGGCGCAGGATGGAATACAAGGGCGCAATTAGAATCGCCGGGCACAAAATAAAGGTTTTTGACGACTATGCCCACCACCCGACTGAAATCAAGGCAACCTTGTCCGCGCTCCGCGAACATTCTCCAAAAGCCCAGTTAATCTGCGTTTTCCAGCCGCATCAGCTGCACCGCCTAAAGGTTTTGTTCAACGATTTCAGAGAAAGTTTCGATAAGGTTGACGCGCTGATTCTACTCGACGCTTACAAAGTAACCGGCAGGGATGCGCCTGCGCTGAGCCGCGCCGAAGTGTCGCATAATGTAAGTGCCGCGAAGCTTGCCAGAGCCATAGCCAAAAATAAAAAGCACCCGGAAGTGGTATATCTCCCCCACCGCGAGGATCTAAAGGGCATCTTGAAGAGCATTATTAAATCGTCCAAAACAAAATCATCAATCGTAGTGATGATGGGCGCCGGGGATATTGTGGATATAACCCCGCGGCTGTTAGAACATCGCGGCGCGCGATATTCTTCACTTGGTTCGCTCGCCGCAAAAAGAAAGTGAGCTTCTTGCGGTCTCGCTGCCAAGTGTAAAATAGACAACTTATATATGTACTACAACGACGAGAAACATTTTAAGGGCTTGAATGGCTATGAGATAGGCAATATCTGGTATCCGCGGGTAACAAGCATCGTAAATATAAAAGCCAAGCCGGCGCTATACCGTTTCTACGGAGAGCTCAACAATTTTGCCGAAGGCGAAAGCATCAAGAAGGTATCGGCAAATGAAGGAACGCTGGTCCACGAAACTTCAGAAGCGATACTGAAGGGTGAAGATGTTGATATAGACCCAACGGTCGCGCCGGCTATAAAAGCCCTACGCGCTTTCCTCGAGAAAACTAAAATCAATGTTGACTCGGAATGGGTTGAAAAGCGCGTCGTGAATTACAATGAGCGCTACGCCGGCACGATTGACTCGCTAGCCATTATTGACGGCAAGTTCGGCGTATTGGATATTAAAACTTCACAGGCGATTTACCGCGACTACAACCTCCAGACTTCCGCTTATATGGCCGCGCTGCAGGACCAATTTAAAAATCTACAGACCCGTTGGATCCTGCGGATAGACCAGGTCCAGAAATGTTTGAAGTGCGGCGCGATAAGGCGCACGAAGGGCGGCCGGGAGAAAATCCGAACGCCGCGCAATAATGGCGTCGTCGTATGTTCTCCCGACCAACATGAGTGGTCGGATATGCAAGGCGAAATAGAACTTCAGGAATTCCCCTACTGGTACGACGATTACCACGCCTTCCTCGGCGCCAAAAAACTCTGGGAGTGGGAAAACGACTATTGGCTAAAGAGAATTGGGTACTAGTATACTATAATACTGATCAGTATTATAGTATACTAGTGTATCTCTTCCTTCTTCTCCTTCAAGAAAGCGCGCCACTGCTCCAGGAATTCAACGAACACTTGGATTGGCGTCTCAATTAAAAAGTTGAAGATAAAAACGATACCGTTGTAGCGGGCAAGCTGGCGCGAAAGCCATCTGCCAAGCTCGATTACCGGCAAGAAGAAAAAGTCTAAAAGCCCTGCGATGAAGCCGCGTTTGGTCTCCCCAACCATCAGTTCCATGCCATGCTGCTGGATCTTGGTGCCGGCGAAAGCGACCAGCGACATAAAGAGCATAAAGACGATTATTGAGAACGGGCCGAAACCGGCTTTCAACAGCAGCCACCAAACGAAGCCGAAGGAAACAATAAAACTCGAAAAATACAGGAATTGAAGCACGACCCTCAACAAGGACCCTTTCTTTTTGGGAAAATAAACATAGTAATCGGTCAGCCCCACCCCAGCAATAAGACTTTTTACTCTCCCTTTAACTTCCTCGAAATTAGCCGTGGAGGTTATTTTGGAGCCGGCAACTAGGAAAAGCATCAGGATAGGCGGCACTAAAATACTCGTCAACATAGCAACGTAGTTGAAATGCCCACGCATGTACCTGTCCACCGGAATCTCCAAAGCTAAAACGACAAGAACTTTGCCGAGAAAAATAGACACCGTGCTGTAAAACGCGGCTCTCCCTATCCTTCCTTTCAGTCTCACGAGACGCGCCTTGTAAGAGTCCTTTATCTTGGAGTCCAATTTCTCCGGCTGGGAAATCAATTCTGGGAAAGCCGCGGGATTTTCAAAAACCAGATCTCCCAAAATAAGATAAGGAGTGTCATACCTCTCCGCGATATTGTAGAAACTTTCGGAAAGAGGATTGTTTAAGATCTTATCAATAGCCGCTTTGATCTCCATAAGATGCGCGGCGACGGAAGTGATTGTTTCTTCGGTGAGGTTGTGCCAATCGCGATAAAAATTCTCCAGAAGACAATAACTCACCACAGCGTCATCCATCTTAAATAAAGCGCGGTGGGCGGCGACGTAAATCTGAAGTTTGGCTTCTTCCTCCGTGACATTCCCATTGCCCTTAATTTTAAGCCGGCTCGCCACATCCCCTGCCATAAAATTAACCAGACCAAGTTCCCTTTCATGGGGATCAAGGGTAATTTCAATCTCGTACGATGCTATCCCCACAAGCCACTCTTCCATTTTCCTTCCCTCGCGCAGGTTCTTGAAAGACGCACCTCTCAAGATAGCAGCATATTTGTCCAAAACCCGCCTTACCTCCTCAATCTTTGCCGCAGGCAACCTACGGTTGGGAAAATGGCCCCTCCTTACCAGTTCCTTGATAAACTGCTCCGAAGTCTCCAACCCCTCTTCGCCGGAGAGATGGCCGCTCTTCAAGAGCAACCGTCTCTCCAAAACGCGCGCAACAGCAGCCTTCCTTAAGAGGTGTTCCTCCCGCCAATCAACCAAGTCTCTGATTTTCTCGTAGAAAGAGGCTACCCTTGCAGCCACGTCGTCAACCGAAACCACATCAGCGTCGTTTTGAGATGTTTTTTCCGCATCCTCCTTTCCGGTAACGGCAATCAGGTTTCCTATTGCCTCAGGCAAATTAGTCATATAAAAGCGGCTTAGAGCCGCAAGCCTATTCTACCCCCACGGCGCCTCCATCACAAACCGGAGGCAAAAAC
>CAYZNQ010000034.1:0-3888 GCA_964479925.1 uncultured Candidatus Saccharibacteria bacterium
CCATAGTAGCGAGTCAGCTAAAAATTGCAATCGCAGTTGCTCTACTGGGCAAGCCAGCCGCCGTCAACGTAGAGCGTGGCGCCGGTTATGTAGCTTGCTTCCTCGGACACGAGAAAAACTACCGCAGCTGCAACTTCTTCCGGACGGCCGATTCTTTTGAGCGGCACTTTAGCGAGCAACGCATCCATAGCTTCTTTCGGTATTTGAGACGCCGAAACCATCGGCGTATCAATGGCTCCCGGGGCAATGGCATTCACGTTTATTCCCAACGCCGCCCACTCGTCCGCCAAGGTTTCAGTCATTCCCAGAACTCCGCCCTTCGAAGCGGTATAGTGAGCGCCCCCGGCAATCCCCACTCCAATCTGACCGGACGCGACCGAGGCGATATTAACGATGCGGCCCCATTTATTTTTGGCCATCTCTCGGGCCGCGCGCTGGGCGCACAAGAACTGCCCCTTCAAATTTATAGCGATGGTTTTCTCCCAATCGGCTTCGGTCAAGTCGAGGGCAGGCTTCGGCGCGTAAATCCCGGCATTGTTCACCAAGATATCCAGCCGGCCAAACTGCGCCACGACTGCAGTTATAACCTGATCCACTTCTGCGGCGCTAGATACATCCATCTTAAACGCCGCGGCCTCGCCGCCCTTGGCTTTTATTTCGTTCACGACCACCTGGCACTCCGCTAGATCAATGTCCGTTACCGCGACTTTCGCGCCCTGCGCCGCAAGCGCGAGCGCGTCGGCCTTGCCCATTCCGCGGCGGGCGCCGGTGACTAACGCAACTTTATTTTTTAGATCAAACATACTTCAATTCTAGCTTAAAACGACCTTTAAATACACAATTCACCAGCTTCTTTAACGATTTGGTTGAATTTTGCTTCGCTTACTCCAAGCGACATAATGATATCTCTGTTGTTTTGGATGTCCTTACAAACGATTATTCCCCGGTCTAAAAACTGGACTTTCTGGGCGCGACTAAGAGTGGTAAGTGAAGTCACCGGATGCAGGCCCGAGCGCTCGACCAGATGCTGTAAGCTGCCTCCCGCCGGATAACTCCAGCCGATTACCTTCATCCCCACGCACTTGCCGTATGCGATCGCTTCGGATGTGAGCTTGGTATTGGTCATAAGCCACGCTTCATGGATCTGAATGCCGTGGCTGGGTTCGTGTTTCCACTGCTTGTCAATATCCTCAAATCTGGCCTGGACATAAAGTGCGACTTTCACATCGGTCCGGATGCCCGGGGTGTTGTGAAACTTGAGTTCAACCATAATCCGCCGCTCGTCTTTTTCGGCCACCACATCAACCTCGTGCGCTACGCATATCCCCTGAATTATCTTGCCGACTTGGACATTGCTGTAACCCTGCGTCTTCAATATCTCGCCCACGAACTTTTCGAAGGGATGGCCGGTCGGTCCCAGCCCCATGATCGCCCTCTTCAAGCTGTAACGCGCGGCGAAGTGGCGGCCTTCATGTTTAAGCATTGAGAAAGCGCGGCGATAAATTTCCGCGGTGGTCATTTCATCTTTCAACTCAACTCGGATACGTTTGGAAATATCATCGATCGCCTTTGCCGGCGCCCCCGCTCTCTGGAGCGACCGCCGCAATTTCTCATCCGAAAACGGCTCCCGTTCTCCCGAAGCTTTGACTACGAATACCGGTTCACTCATTATAATAACTGTTTATTATAATTGTACTTCAAAACCAATATGATTCTAGCAACGCACGCCGTGGTCGGAGCCGCGATAGGAAGACTCATCCCCAACCCCTTGGTAGCGTTTTTGGTCGGGTTCGTGAGTCACTTCGCAATAGACGCCATTCCGCACTGGCAATACCGTCTAGCCTCAATGGTGCACCGGAACGGCCCGATGGAAGACGATATGGTTATTAACCGCAAATTCATTTGGGACCTGGCGCGCACTGGCCTCGATTTTGCGGCGGGGATGGTTTTGTCCATATTGCTTTTTCAGGGAACAAATAACTTGTCTCATATTTCGATCCCGCTTGTTGCGGGCGCGGTAGGCGGAGTCCTGCCGGACGCGCTGCAATTCGCCTATTTCAAAATACGCCGCGAACCGTTTACGACTTTGCAAAAACTGCACAATCGCGCGCACTCCAAGGAACATTTAAACGCATTCCCATACGGGCTTGTGTGGCAAACGCTGGTCGCCGCAATCGCGGTTATAGTATCGAAACTTATCCTATAAAATCGGAGTATTTATCTGTACCAAATGTCAGAAGTAAAAATAAAAGAAACGATCTCGATTCTGAAAGGTGGCGGCGTTATCGTTTATCCCACCGAAACCTTGTATGGCTTAGGCGCGCTTGCAACCGACCGCGAGGCGGTAAAAAAGATTTTTAAGATCAAGCAGCGTCCTTTAGGAAAAATGTTGCCCGTTATTGTTGGAAGCTTGAACCAAGCGCAGCGTTACTTTGTACTATCTAAAACAGATTTGAAACTGGCGCGGCGCTTTTGGCCCGGACCGCTTTCGCTTGTCCTAAAAACCAAGTCTAAGAAAATAGAACGCGCCCTGAATTCCAAATATGTCGACGTCGCGGTGCGCTTATCGGCCAGCCGCTTTGCCTCCGCAGTCGCGAAACGCGCCGGCGCGCCGATCGTATCTACATCGGCTAATATTTCCGGCAAACCCGGCTGCTTTACTGTATCGGCCGCAAAGAAACAATTTACACATACTACTATAAAGCCGGATTTGTATATTGACGGAGGTCGGCTCAAAAAATCTCCGCCCTCAACCGTAATCCGCATCCGGGGTTCGAAAATAATCACTTTCCGCGAAGGGAAGATAAAAATAAAAACGCTGGAGAAATTCCTGAAATTCTCTATATTTGGCAGCGAGGCAACGCAAGAATAGAAAATTCTTGTGATTGCCGAGCGAACCAAATAAAAATGCCACGGCGCGTGGCATTTTAGACCTTGAGATACCTGCGTATCGCTATAAAACTGGAGACTACCCCGATCACCATCCCGAAGAGCAGCTGATAGCCAAAAATACTGAAAATGTTGCCGGTGAAGTAGGCTGCCAAGTCCAACCCCGGTATGAAAACTTTGAGGTAGGGCGATATGAGATAGATTAACGGAGTAGTCACGGCGATGCTCACCACCGCGGCGATAGCGCCGTAGATAATTCCCTCCACGATGTACGGCCCGCGGATGAACATATCCGAAGCCCCCACCAACCGCATCACTTCAATTTCCTCACGGTTGGAATAAATAGCCAGTAAAATCGTGTTGAACGCCACCAGCACCGCCAAAAAAGCGAAAATAATCGTCAACACCAAGCCGCCGGTGCGGCCGTAGTTCACTATCTTCGCCAGCCGCTCGATTACTACCTGGTTTTGTTGGTAGCTTACTTTATCCACTAAGTCTTTCAACGAATTATTCTGCAGATACGAGGCGATCACCGAATACTGCGAGGGATCTTTAGCTTTGATATTTAAGGAAGCCTCAAGCGGATTCTCGCCCAGCTGTTGAATTGCTTGAGTGATAGTTTGGTCGTTCTGGTGCTTAGCTTTAAAAATATCCAACGCTTTGTCACGCGAAATATATTCAACGCTCTTCACTTCGGAAAGTCCCTCCAGTGATTGCTGAATTCGCAGGATATCATCCTCGGAAGTAGTGGTTTTGAAATAAACGCTGATGTCTATTTTGTCTTGGATGGCGTCAAAAGCCTTGCCCGACACGGTATTGAAAATCATCAACCCTTCGAACACCAAAAGCGCCAGAATAATCACGAGGAGGGTCACAACCGAAAGCAATCTGTGCCTCCAAAAATTCTGCAAGCCGTGTTTTATTATCCGATAGAGTGTTGTAGCCATACCCAGTAGTAGAAACTCGACTGCGCAAAATAAAGCGAGCCGAAGAATCTTT
>CAYZNQ010000035.1:0-2226 GCA_964479925.1 uncultured Candidatus Saccharibacteria bacterium
TGGCTTCTGGGCGAGCGCGAGGCCCGTAATCTTCGCGGCGGCAAGGTTGAAGACCTTATTTTTGCCGGCACCGAAAAACGCCCCCGCCTCGGCTTAGCGCAGGCAACGCTGTATTTTGACAACTCCTCCGGATTTTTCCCGGTGGAGTTTAAAGAGGTTTCTATCTCCCGACGCATCGGCCGCGATGGGAAATCCGAAGTCTTATTGAACAAATCCGAAGTCCGTCTTAAGGACATAATTGATTTCTTTGCCAAGTCGCGGATGGGGCACAGTGGTTTTACCATCGTCGGCCAGGGCGACAGTGATTTATTCATTCGCGCGACGCCGCTTGAACGGCGCGAAATGATCGAGGAGATACTGGGTCTGAAAGAGTATCAACTAAAGAAAGCCGAGGCGAAACGACGCCTTACAAACGCCTCGATTAACCTTGATAAAACTTCGGCGCTTTTGGAAGAATTAAAACCGCACTTGCGCCTCCTAAAGCGCCAAGTCTCGCGCTACGCCGAACGCGAGGAGTTGGCGCGCGAATTGAAAGAATTGGAAGGCAACTTTTATGGCGCGAAGATTAAGACCTTGGAAGATGAGAGTGCGGCCGTAGATCCCAAAATTGAAGCGCTCACAAAAGAGACAAATGACCGGGAATTGGCGGTAAAAGATGCGGAGGAAAAACTTGAGGCGGTGAAGAAAAGCGAGCCGGAGGCCAACGCCGAGATCCAAAAAATTCAATCGCACAAGAAAATATTTTTGGAAAAGCGCGCTGTATTTCAAAAAGAACTCGGGCGTATTGAGGCAAAACTGGAAATTGCCGCCACTCCAAACGAAATCCAAAGCGCCGAGCTGAAACGGACACTCGAGGAGGTAAAGAAGCTCGCAGCGGAGCTCTTTGAAGAACGCAGCGCCGAGGCACTTAGGAACGGCATCCGCCGGATCGTTGCGCTTATTGATAAGGCTTTCGGCGAAAACAAGTTGCCTGACTCCGCGGGTATCAATAAAGAAAGAGAAAAACTGTTAAGCGATCTTAAGGCGTTAGACAGAGAGTCGGATGAGTTAAGCCGGCGCGAAAGCGGACTAACAAAAAGCCTGCAGGAGTTCAACGAAGATTTCCGTAAAGCCTTTGTGGTGCTGGAAAGTGAGCGCGGCAAATTATCTAAACTGCAGAGCGACAAACAGAGGCTGCTGTTCGAAAAAGAGCGGGTTGATTTGCAGTTCGGCGACCTAGAGAGACAACTTTCGGATATCGGCCGGACGCTCAAAGACTTCAGTGGTTGGGTCGGCGCTGCTCCGGAGAATACCGACGCGGCAACGCGGCGGATGTTCCGGCTGCGTTCAGAACTTGCCGGAATCGGCGAAGTTGACGAAGCGTTGGTTAAAGAAGCCAAAGAGACCGAAGAGCGTTATAACTTTCTCGCCCAACAATCCTCTGATCTGGAGAAGGCGGTCGCGGATTTAAGAGCTCTCACGAAAGAACTAGAGAACAAAATCCATCATGATTTCTTATCGGCAATGAAACAGATTAATGGGGAGTTCACAAAGTTAGTGCGTTTGATGTTCGGCGGCGGCAAAGCCTCACTTTATGTTCAGGAGCTTGTTAATAACGGTAACGGCGCTGTAGCGGTTGAGAGTGCCGCTCTGGAGAACGAAGAAATCCAACCGGGCGTTGAGGTTGAAATCACCCTGCCACGCAAACGCATCAAGGGTTTGGAGGTTCTCTCGGGTGGAGAGCGGAGCCTCGTTTCTATCGCGGCTCTGTTCGCTCTTATCTCCGTGAGTCCGCCGCCATTTCTGGTCTTGGATGAAGTTGATGCTGCGCTCGATGATCGTAACGCCAAGCGCTTCGGCGAGTTGCTGGCTGATTTTGCCAAGAAGACCCAGTTTATCATCGTGACCCACAACCGCGCCACGATGGAGGCCGCGGACGTCCTTTATGGCGTTACGATGTCCGGAGACGGCACCTCCAAAATCGTCTCCCTTAAACTCGAGTAGGCCGCCTAATCGTTTCCAAAACTGGACTAGTATACTAAAATACTGATCAGTGTTTTAGTATACTGGGCGTTTTTGCTATGTTTAGGGCATTGACGTTGTGCATAATTTATGGCAATGTAGTTTTACATCTGCATTAGCCGGGGCCATAAAGGCCAAGTCGACGGCTAAGAGTAACAAACAGAAGTTGCTCTTAGCCGCGATTTATTTCGGCTAAGGGTGGTCCTGTTCATTAAAATTTATGAA
>CAYZNQ010000035.1:2326-3777 GCA_964479925.1 uncultured Candidatus Saccharibacteria bacterium
TCTTAGCCGCGATTTATTTCGGCTAAGGGTGGTCCTGTTCATTAAAATTTATGAAACGCATATTTACGTTTCTCATTATCGTTGCGGTTTTATTTCTGTATTTCTGGGTTTGGGTTCCCGAAGCAAAGAGGGCAGAGTCTGGTTCTACAGGAAGCTTGGCGGACATTCAAGCTAAACTTGACGCCTTAAGGGTCCAAGCTCAAGCGCTTCAACTACAGATCTCCTTGGCTCCAGGCGAACAGGTGATTGTCACATCAACCGTAGCGGGCTATTTCCGGGTGGTGAATAGCTGTAATTGGGCGTGGCAGGGTGGCTGCGTGAACGTAAGGACAGGCCCCGGAGTTTCCTATAAGAAAGCTTCGGTGTACCTCGAGACTAGCGGCTCCCAGCCGGCGCGAGTGCGGAACGGTCAGATGTTTCCTATCACTGACTTAGTAAGGGGCGCGGACGGCCGAATGTGGCTGAAGATCAAGATTGACCGCAGCGCAATGGCGTTTCCTGGCCGTATCCATGGGGATTGGTACGTGGCGGCGGATTATTTCCAGCCGGTGCAGTTCTCGCGGATAACCCCCGAGCGCGATGCCGTTAAGTCTATCAAAGTCGTACTTCACGAGCAGAAGCTCTACGCCTACGAAGGAGACAAAATGGTGAAGTCGGCCAAAGTTTCTACTGGCAGTGGTGATCTCCAAACGCAGACGGGGCACTTCCATATTTTTGCGAAGTATCCCGTGAAGGTTATGGAAGGACCGCTAAAAGGTCTAACGGACGAATACACTTTATTTGTTCCGTTCTCGATGGCCTTTTACCGAAGCGATCAAGGCATGGCTTTCATCCACGCCGCCTATTGGCATAATTCGTTCGGCTCGCCGCACTCGCATGGCTGCGTTAATCTGACTTTCGAGGATGCGGAGTGGCTGTACAACTGGACACCGGATCCCGGCATAAGACAGATTCCCGTTACGGTTGTGCCGTAAAGCAACGATAAGGGCAAAGGCCGACGCTCCCAAGCGCCGGTCTTTTTATTGCTGAATACAGAGAACATTTTCCCGCCAGCTATCTCCGTAATAGACAAATTATCCTAGCTCACTTCGGGGAACCCTCCGGAATTTAGTCGCTTCGCTCCCGCAGTTCCGGCTTCCCTCTTGTTCGCTGCGGTAATTTGTAGCTATCACTCCCGATGTGCTGGCTACAGAAAATGTTCTCTGCTCCTTTGTAGCAGCCCTAACCCATCCTTTTCGAGGAACTTTCGGAGCCCCAACCGCTTGGTCACGGGTTGGGGCGAGATAGAGGTGGCTCCGACCGCTGGAGTTGGAGCACACCGGTTCCGAGGAGAGGATGGGTGGGCGATACTACTCTTTGACAATTACTGGCTGCTACCGTACCATAGGACGGAATTTATGCCCAGTAGTAGAACTGCGATAAGATTAACTCAAGTTATCGTCAAGCTATTT
>CAYZNQ010000036.1:0-3702 GCA_964479925.1 uncultured Candidatus Saccharibacteria bacterium
TTCCCTCGCCTTTGATGCCGTGCCTTGTTGACGTACATACACACGTCCAATTTGCCGCCTACGCCTCGGATTATAGAGAGGTTGTGAGACGCGCTCTGGACGACGGTACCTGGCTAGTTAATATAGGGACCCAACGAGATACCTCGGCCAAGGCGGTTGAAATCGCCGAAGGGTATCCCGAAGGGGTCTACGCGGCAATCGGTTTGCATCCCGTCCACACCGAAAAGTCTTTTCGCGACGAGCAGGAATTGGGCGGCGGCGAGGCGGTAAAAGCGTTTACTTCGCGCGGGGAGGAAGTTGACGCTGATTTTTACATAAAACTCGGCCGCAACAATAAAGTAGTCGCGGTGGGCGAATGCGGTTTGGATTATTACCATTTGGGTGAAGAGAGCAAAGCCAGGCAGGAAAAAGCACTAGTGACGCAGATTGAAGCGGCTAAAGAACTTGGGAAGCCCTTAATGATTCATTGTAGGAACGCCTTTCCCGACTTAATAAAAATTTTCAAGCGGGAATCGGCCAAACTTTTAAACCCGAGCCCCGGCATAATACATTTTTTTACCGGCACAACTGATGATGCGGCGGCGCTTAAAGAAATGGGATTCTATTTCTCATTCGGCGGAGTCACGACTTTCGCGCGCGATTACGACGAGGCGATAAAGTTGATAGGGCTGGATCGCATACTTTTGGAAACCGACGCGCCTTACGTTTCGCCGGTTCCTTACCGTGGGAAGCGGAACGAACCGGCTTACGTTAGATACGTCCCCGGAGCGATAGCAAACGTCCTGGGACTTGATTCGGATACAGTCGCGGAGGCCACTACGGCTAACGCGATGCGCGTGTTGAGACTTAAGCCGAAGAGCGTGTAGGATTATAAGAATGTACCCGTTCTCAAAAATCGAGAAAAAGTGGCAGAAGAAATGGCTTGCTTCCGGTATCTACGAGCCGGACCTAAAGCGCGCCAAAAAGCCGTTCTATAACCTGATGATGTTCCCTTACCCGTCGGCCGAGGGGCTGCACGTGGGGAATATGTACGCATTCACCGGCACGGACGTTTACGGCCGGATGAAACGTATGCAGGGTTACGATGTTTTTGAACCGATCGGGCTGGATGGTTTCGGTATTCACTCCGAAAATTATGCGCTGAAAGTAGGAACGCATCCGGCGAAGCAGGCAGAAATCTCCGAAAAACGATTTTACAAGCAGCTTGAGTCCATCGGCAACGGTTTTGCTTGGCGGGAAAAACTGGAGACATATGATCCGGCGTATTACAGATGGACGCAGTGGATATTTATCCAGCTGTTCAAAAGCGGACTGGCCTACCGGAAAAAGCAGGCGGTCAATTGGTGTCCTTCCTGTAAGACGGTTCTAGCAGATGAGCAGGTAATCGCGGGAGAATGCGAACGCTGTAGCAGCATAGTCGTCAAAAAAGAATTAGAGCAGTGGTTTCTCAGAATTACCGCTTACGCCGAAAAATTATTGAAGAATTTGGACAAAATTGATTGGTCTGAAAAAGTGAAAATCGCCCAGCGGAACTGGATTGGGAAATCCGAAGGCGCATTGGTCAAATTCCAGATATCAAATTTCCAATATCAAATTGAAGTATTCACAACCAGGCCAGACACGCTCTTCGGCGCTACTTATATGGTATTAGCTCCGGAGCACCCGCTGATAGATAAACTCAAGGTACAAATCTCCAATTTTAGGGAAGTTGAGAAATACATAAAGAAGGCGCGCTTGAAATCAGAGTCCGGCCGTATTGCGGAGCAAAAAGAAAAAACAGGCGTCGAGCTTAAGGGGATCAATGCTGTGAATCCCGCAACCGGCGGCAAGATTACGGTGTGGGTAGCGGATTATGTAGTGATGGGTTATGGCACTGGTGCGATTATGGCGGTGCCGGCGCACGACGAGCGCGATTTTGAGTTTGCGAAGAAGTTTGGGCTGCCCGTCGTTCAAGTAATCAGGCCGCCTGTGCTCATCGCTCCGCCTGTGAATGCGCAAACGATCGCGAGCGGAGGGCAAGCGGAAATTGGTATTGAGAGCGAGTGTTGGACAGGAGATGGGATGCTCATGAATTCCGGAAAATTCAATGGAATGGATTCTGAGGAAACAAAATCAAAAATTGTCGAGTTCGCCGGCGGCAAACTTAAAAGCACTTACCACCTCCGCGACTGGCTGATTTCGAGGCAACGCTACTGGGGGCCGCCGATCCCGATGATCTTCTGCGAAAAATGTGCCGCAGCCGGTAAAGGCGAAAGAGAAGATATGCCCGGCTGGTACACAGTTCCAGAGAAAGACATGCCTGTTAAACTGCCTTACGTCAAGGATTTCCGTCCGACCGGCACCGATCATTCACCGCTTGCAACGGTTGAGAGCTTCTATAAAGTCCGTTGCCCCAAATGCAAATTCTGGGCTCACCGCGAGACCGATGTTTCAGATACCTTTCTGGACTCTGCCTGGTATTATCTTCGTTTCCCTTCAATCAAGGAGAAAACGAAACCGTGGAACACAGTGACAACCAAAAAATGGCTACCGGTCAACATCTATATTGGTGGCGTGGAACATAGCGTGCTCCATCTTCTATATGTGCGATTCGTCGCGATGGCACTCCATGACGCCGGCCTTATCTCGTTTGAAGAGCCATTCCCGAAATTCCGCGCTCACGGCTTGATCATCAAAGATGGCGCGAAAATGTCCAAGTCCAAAGGCAATGTCGTGAATCCGGACGAGTATATCAAGAACTTCGGAGCCGACGCTCTGCGGATGTATCTTATGTTCCTTGGGCCATTCGAGGACGGGGGAGATTTCGGGGATACCGGCATTCAAGGGATAACGAGATTCCTTAACCGCGTCTGGGCTTTCAGTAAAAAGACAAAATTTAACAAGAACGGTAACGGGACAGTAGAGCGTGCGCTACACCGGACCATTAAAAAAGTAACAGAGGACATTGAGAACTTGGGTTACAACACCGCCATCTCGGCGCTGATGATCCTTCTGCATGATTTTGAGGATAACGCCGCGTCGGTTTCCAGAGCGCAGTTCGGAATATTTCTTGAACTTTTGGCTCCGTTTGCGCCGCACATTACCGAGGAACTTTGGGATACGTTGGTTGATGCTAAAGGTTCGGTGCATACCGCGCCATGGCCTAAATACGACGCCGGTCTTATGGTCGAGAATTTTGTGGATCTGGTGGTGCAGGTGAACGGTAAATTCCGAATGGTTATACGGACACACCGCGGGGTCAGCCAGAATGAGGCCGAACGATTAGCTCTCGCCGAGCCGAGGCTGCGGGTTGTCTTAGACAATAAGCGTTTCAAGAGAGTAATATTCGTCCGCGACCGCCTAATAAATTTCGTGATATGAGCCACGCTAAGCAATTAATCCTACCCTACCCGAATCACGATCGGGTCCAGCTCTTGAATAGCGCCGGCGTTGTTATTGACGAATATATTTACTAGATTTGCATTGGCGGAGACGGGAGGATTCGAACCTCCGAGGCCATTTCTGACCTACCTGTTTTCAAGACAGGCGCTTTCAACCGCTCAGCCACGTCTCCATTCGATACTCTAGAATCATACTTTATTTATCCGTGGAATAAAGTAAAATGTGGGGAGTTCCGGTGTTTTAACACCGGTAAAGGTCGCCAACAACTAGAAAATTATGATGTATTGGAACAATTTTTACTCGCCGTGGATGTCCTTCGGC
>CAYZNQ010000037.1:0-3578 GCA_964479925.1 uncultured Candidatus Saccharibacteria bacterium
CTCCGTAGCCACTCCGGCGAAGGAGGCAGCGGACTACGGCACCGCGAAGGCGGGCGAGAGATTATTCTGGAAGCCGTTTTGCGTTTGGAGAAGGGTAATCGCGGCGCAATCGCGAAGGCTATAGAGGAGAAAATGGCTTACCGTACTTCGCGCTATCCGCTAGAGTACCCAAGCGCCGGCAGTATGTTCAAGAACGTGGATATAAAAGCCGCTCCTCGCGCGACAGTCGAATTTGCGAAAGCGAAGATTAAAAATGATCCCTTCCCGGTGATTCCGGTGGCGTATTTGATATCCGAGGCTGGCCTGAAAGGGAGGATGGTCGGCGGCGCGGTGGTTTCGACTAAGCACCCGAATTTTATCGTGAATACGGGGCAGGCGACTGCCGAGGACGTGCGCGATTTGATAAAAATCGTGAAGCGTGAGGTTGCCCGGAGATTCGGCGTGGAGCTCGAAGAGGAAATTTCGATCCTCTAGCGGCGGGTGGGAGAGTTATTAACAGCCTGCGTTTGCTATAATTAACGCAGGATCAAACTTTGCACGAAAAGCCAGCGGGACTGATCGGTCGACAGTCCGACAAGCGAGCTCTAAAAAACGAAAACTTGTCCGACTATGGCCAAGAAAAGGAAGAAAAAGAAGTAGCTTCGATTAGTTAAGAAGCGATACTCTTCTTAAGTTAAGGCGCCCCGACCAGTGTCGGGGCGCCTTTTATAGCGGGTCTTTTACCACCTGCTTCGGCCGGACTATAATGTAGCGATGCGTATATTTATCAAAGCTACGGGTTTGGAACTCACAGAGCCGCTCAAGACATACATTGAGGAGAAGATCGGCGGTTTGGGCCGGTTGCTTGGGCATTTCGAGGTCAACACGATTAAAGTCCAATTTGAAGTCGTGCGTTCTAGCCGACATCACCGCCGGGGTGAGGTGTACCGAGCCGAGGCGAATATGGAACTGCCGCAAGATATTCTGCGCGCGGAGGGGAATGATACAGATGTGCGCGCGGCGGTAGACGCGGTGAAGGACAAACTAAAGCGGGAAGTTGAAGCGTACCTCTCGCGGCACGGCAAGGATCATCGCCGGAATAATTCAGAAGGATAATTATGGCACTTAAAGATTTTTGGCGGCGCTTTTCGGCATCTTCGCGGATGCCAAGCGAGATAGCGATAATATCGGCTCTGGAGGATGAAGTGAAGTCACTATCGGATGCGCAGTTTAAGGAAGAAAGTCCGCGATTAAAAGAACGGCTTAAGAGTGGCGAGACTCTGGACGAAGTCCTGCCGCGGGCTTTTGCGCTCGTAAGAGAGGCATCGCGCCGCACGCTTGGTCAGCGCCACTTCGACGTGCAATTGTGGGGCGGGATAGTTCTGCACCGCGGAGCGGTCGCCGAGATGATGACTGGTGAGGGCAAGACGCTCGCGGCGACTGCGCCAATCTACCTAAACGCCATTACTGGTGAGGGGGTGCACGTGATTACAGTGAATGACTATCTGGCTAAGCGAGATACGGTCTGGATGGGACAGATCTATGATTTTTTGTGCCTCACGGTTGCCTGTATCGTCCACGAGACAGCGTTCATTTATGACCCATCTTGGCGCGTCTCAGAAGAGGAAGCGGCAGCGGCTGATAAAGAACGCGACGCGACGGGAAGTTTCAAGGTTAAGGAAGAATTTCTAAGGCCGATTTCGCGGCGTGAAGCGTATCGCGCCGACATTCTATACGGTACCAGCCACGAATTCGGATTTGACTACTTGCGGGACAATTTGGCGACAACTCCCGAGCTGCGGGTTCAGCGCGGGCTGAACTACGCGATCATTGACGAGGTAGACTCGATTTTAATTGACGAGGCCCGGACGCCGCTTATCATTTCGTATCCCGATGCTGAATCATCCGATTACTACCGTTCGTTTGCGCGTGCGGTTTCGCGCCTTAAGCCGGAGGAGGATTATACTGTGGATGAAAAACTGCGCTCGGTTGAAATAACCGAACAGGGAATAGATAGGGTTGAGCGCTTAACCAGCGTCAAAGACCTGTTCGCGGTGGAGAATCTGCGTTTGGTTCATTACCTAGAAGAAAGTTTGAAAGCAAAGGCGCTTTTCCAGCGCGACCGTGATTACGTGGTGCGCGAGGGCGAGGTAATTATCGTTGACCAGTTCACCGGCCGGATGATGTTCGGACGCCGTTATTCCGGCGGGCTGCATCAGGCGATTGAGGCGAAGGAGGGAGTACGGGTGCAGAATGAGTCCAAAACTTTGGCGCAGATCAGTATCCAAAATTATTTCCGCTTGTATAAGAAACTTGCGGGTATGACCGGTACCGCCCAAACGTCCGCCGAAGAATTCCACAAGGTTTACAACTTGGAGGTGGTGAGCATACCGCCGAACCGGCCGCTCGCGAGAAAGGACGTCTCCGATGTGGTGTATAAAACTTTTGATGCTAAACTGCACGCCCTTACCGAAGACATTAGACGCCGGCATGAACTCGGCCAGCCGATCCTAATCGGGACTGTCTCGATTGAGAAAAATGAACTGGTTTCGCAGCATCTCCGGGCCGCAGGCGTTTCACACGAGGTTTTAAACGCTAAGAATAATGAGCGGGAAGGCGCGATAATCGCCCAAGCTGGCAGGTTGGGAGCCGTCACGGTCGCGACTAATATGGCTGGCCGCGGCGTGGATATCGTTTTCGGGGGGAATCCGCCTGACGCGAAGGAGGCCGGAAGAGTCCGCGAGTTGGGCGGGCTGCACGTCATCGGCACTGAGCGCCATGAGGCGCGGCGCATCGATAATCAGCTTCGCGGGCGCTCCGGGCGGCAGGGCGACCCGGGGTCATCTCAATTTTTCTTGTCTCTGGAGGACGATCTGATGAGAATCTTCGGCGGCGGCCGCATCAAACGTTTGATGGAACGGTTTGATCTGCCGGCTGATGTGCCGATTGAAGCCGGTATGGTCTCCAAAGCAATCGCCCAGGCGCAGAGCAGGGTGGAGGGCATCAACTTTGATATTCGTAAGAACCTTTTGGAATACGACGATGTGCTAAATAAGCAACGTTTGGCGTTCTATAGCAAAAGGCAACGCGTGCTTGCGGCGCTTAGCAGCGAGGGATTAGATGCCGTTCTGGGTGAAGCTGTGGAGAATCAGTTCAAGAGGATAGAACAGAATGAGGCTGTGCTCGCGGAACTCACGAAGGTGCTTAAAGAAGTGGGTGTCCCGAACCCCGAGGAAGGTATCAGTTTAGATGGCGCGCGCGAGCTTTTCTCGGAGCGAGTTGGGAAACTCGCGCGCTCGCCGGAACTTGGGCGGCAGCTTTTAGGTGTAATGGATTTCTTGTGGATGAATCACTTGGAAGACATCGAGGCGCTGACCGAGGCCGTCCGCATCCGGGCCTATGGGCAGAAGGACCCGATAGTGGAATACCGGCGGGAAAGTTTCAATTTATTCAACGCGATGATGGCTAATTTTGATGGTTGGGTTTTCAGCAACCTCTTCCGCATATCTGAAATTCCCGCTGGGGATTCTCCAAAGAAAGTCGGCTTGCCCGCCGCAGCTTTAGCGAAGGTGGGACGCAACGACCCCTGCCCTTGCGGA
>CAYZNQ010000038.1:0-3323 GCA_964479925.1 uncultured Candidatus Saccharibacteria bacterium
CGCAACCTCGCCGCGGTTGAAACCGACGAAGATCTCGCCGTCAATGTCAATCACCGGCACGCCCATCTGGTGCGACTTGTGAACCATTTCCTCCAAAGCTTTATCGTCATCAACCACATTTACCTCAATGTATGGGATGTGATGCTTAAGAAAAAACTCCTTAGCCATTTTGCAGTAAACGCAGGCAGGAGTCGTATATATTTTTACCATTTAATCAATCCTGATCGTTGACTGGAAAATACCCTATTCGCACGGGGCGAGTCAATGGGCGAATCTGTGGGTATTCCGGTATTTAGGGTCTATACCTTGGGGCCCTCTGGCGGCCGCTCCCCGAAAAGTGCCCAAAGCGCGCAGATTATTACAAGAACGCCCACAAAAACGCCGTTCCAGGTAACACTAATTCCCAAAAACGGCGCCGCCCACGGGGAAATAAGAGTCCAGACCCCCAAAACTAAGATTGCCCAATTAGCTCGACGCATAAATTTACACAAATTAAACCTACTTACCGGCTTTGACCAAAGCTGCGTCTATAACCTGTTTAAAAGCGCTGTAAGGAGCTGCTCCCTGCATGGTAGCGCCATTAATTATGAAGCTTGGTGTAGATAACTCTTTGAAGTTAGCTGCGGCTTCTTTATTATCGCTTGAAATCAAGGTGTTATATTTCTGCGAATCATAGCAGATCGCAAACTGACCTTGGTCCATCCCAAACTTGCCGGTGATTCGCATAAAGAGATCGCGGGTAAGGTTGCCGCTGTTTTCGCGGCCGTCCTTGCTCTCAACCGTAAAGATCGCGTCACTGTATTCCCAAAACTTGCCCTGATCCGCGGCGCAGCTTGCCGCGAGCGCGGCGTCGTGGGATTCGTGCCCGCCGGATACAAAGTTATCAACGACAATAAGATTCTTAAAAACCACTTTTATTTTCCCGGTTGCGACGTAATTTTGTCGGATCAGCGGCTCGGTTTCACTGAAAAACTTGCCGCAGAAGGTGCACTGGTAGTCGCCGTACTCTTCGAGAGTAACTTGAGCATTCGGATTTCCTAACACAATATGGTCGCCGACTTTAGTTTGCGGATAAGACAAGCTAGTCGGAAAGTCCGGTAAGGCGGCAACGACCGTTGCTGTGCTCGTAGACGAGGCGGGCGTCGTCGCGGTATTCCTAGGACCGGATACGTATAACAGCGTTCCTGAAACTATCACAGCAGCTGTAATGATAGCAATCGCCAAAAAACTGCGATCGCCGTTTTCTCTAACCACAACTTCGTTTACCAGCACCTCCGGCTCCGAGTTTTGTTCCTTTGTCATACCCAGTAGAGGAATTTCAAATTGAATTTTTCAACTCCTCAAAAACTTTCTAAGCCTTACCTTTAGAAACCTTCGACCTTGAGTTGTTTTGAGATAATTTTCTCTCCTTTTAGCATCTTCTTCATTTAGACAAGCCTCGACATAAACTAATAATAGCGGCAATCTTGATTTAGTTGAAAAATTCTTTTTGGTATTATGTTCCTCAATCCTTCGTTCTAAATCTTGAGTATAGCCAATGTATAATTCATCATCTTTCTTGCTAAGAAGTACATAAACATAATACCATTTTGAAATTCTCGTACTGGGCATAGAGGCATTATATAATAGGCAAGATGGATCGAACAACCGGCAGGCGCATCGCGAAAAACACGGCGTGGCTCTTCACTGGCCAAATCGTCGGCCGCTTGTTGCGAGCCGCCATTATAATTTATGCCGCGCGCATTTTAGGAGCTGCAAGCTGGGGCGCATTTTCTTACGCCCTCTCGGTTGCGGCATTCCTCACTATTTTTTCCGATATCGGCATTAATGCTCTCCTAACACGCGAAGGCTCTAAGAATCCGAACGAGCGCGAGCGGTATCTCGCCACCTCGTTTTTCGTTAAGCTAACGTTCCTTCTTATGATGTCGGCGGGCGTTTTGATTTTCATAAACCACCTAACTAATCTGCCGGAAGCGGTCTCGCTTATGCCTATCGCGCTTGCAGTATTTATCTTTGACTCGCTCCGCGACCTCGGCAGCGCAATGGCACGCGCGCTTGAAAAAATGCGCATCGAGGCCGTGACAAATATCTTCACCAATATTGCGATAACGATATTCGGATTTATCGCTTTGTATATTTCGCCGACGAGTACGAGCGTGATTCTGGCTTATGCCGCCGGAACGCTTGTCGGATTTGTGTCTATAGTCATACCGCTTCGCCGTTACTTCCGCGGCCTAACGCGGAACTTTGATCGCTCGCTTGTAAAACCGATTTTGGCCACCGCCTGGCCGTTCGGATTAGTCGGTCTCATGGGTGCGGTGATGATCAATACCGACGTGCTTATTTTGGGATGGATGCGTGAGGCAACCGAAGTGGGCTTGTATTCCGCGGCGCAGCGGCCGATCCAACTTCTATATATAGCGCCATCGCTCATTGCCACCGCTTTTTTCCCGCAGCTCGCGCGCCTAGCCGCAGATTCCAAAGAAAAGTTCAGCGCGCTTTTCGAGCAGGCGCTTGCGGTGATTTATCTCCTCGCGCTACCTTTGGCCTTGGGCGGGATAATACTTGCCAAACAATTCATTGTTCTTCTTTTCGGCGCCCCCTACGCGCCGGCGTATATCAGTTTTGCTATCTTATCCGCCACGCTCGCTGTTGTCTTCCCGGCAACGCTTATCTGCAACGCCATCTTCGCGCACAACAAGCAGAAAACTTTCTTGATTTACGTCGCGCTGGGAATCTTCGGCAATATTGTTCTCGATCTTTTGTTAATCCCGCGCTGGGGCATGAACGGTTCCTCCGCGGCCACGCTTATAAACCAGATAATCATTAACATTTACGCTTGGCATCTGATGCAGAAAACGGCGCCGTTTTCAATTTCAAAGCATTTGATAAAACTTTCCGCTAGCGCATTTGGGATGGGGGTCATAACGTTTGCGCTGCAATACGCCGGCGTTCCAGTTTTAATGAATATTGCCGCCTCCGCGGTAGTGTATCTGTTACTCCTCGCCGCGCTTAAAGAGCCTACTCTTGCAGCTATTCGGGCAGTAATCCGAAAAAATCCGGCGCTGGAGGAGCCGAGCGAACTATAGACTGTAGAACTATGCGGACTATAGACTGCAGAACTATAAAACCATAAACCACAGAATTCCCTCGTAGTATACTATAATACTGATCAGTATTATAGTATACTAATACTAAGTACGATGGGCGTTCGGATTCAAAACTTACCTCTAGGTTCGAAGTCTGCTTAAGACCCCGCCTCAAACCGCATAGCCTGCTCGCGGAGCTTACTTGGACTGCAAAGCGTTCCAGATCTTGCTGCC
>CAYZNQ010000039.1:0-3236 GCA_964479925.1 uncultured Candidatus Saccharibacteria bacterium
TGAAGACGCAGAAATTGTAGCAAAGTTAAATCTAGATTATCTGCTGCGGGACAGGGATTCGAACCCCAGTTTCCTGGTTCAGAGCCAGACGTCCTACCACTAGACGATCCCGCAATTACGATAAAAAACGAGGCGTTTTGCCTGCCTCCTGAATTGTAGTCAGTTCGAGGCGTGAGTCAACGAGTTTAGCTTTCACTCGTCGTAGAGAAGTTTCATAAAATATGCCCCCTTGTTTTTCACGTTTTTGCGTTCGGCGACCTCTTTCGCCAGTTTTAGGAGTCTAGCCGGACTCTTCGTTTTTGCGAGTTTCATGTAGAGGGATTTATGTCCCTCATCCTCCAGAATTTTTGCGAGGTCCAAGCCTACCAGTTGATGAAACGAATATACCTTGGATTCCTGCGCCCGCTTTTTTAGTGTCTCAAGGTACTTATCCATTGTTGCCATTATACCAAAACATTAATAAGCGATGTCACGAGGCGTGACATCGCTTCAATCGGTTCGCTCGGTGATCACAAGAAATGTAATTCTTGCGTTGCCTCGCTGCCGATTGTAAAATAAGTTGTATATGGAAGAGCAAAATAGAGAACGCACTAGTACGCGTCCCAGAATCAGGGTCGTGTTCGTAGTTACGGCTTTGGTTTTAGCCGTAGGCGTCGCCGGCGGAGCATATTACTTGGGATTCAGCCGGGGTTCGGCGCAGACTAAAAATATCTCGATCCAGGGCATTTCCGGCGGCGAGACTCCTTCGAATGTGAGCGCAGATTTCTCGCTGTTCTGGCAGGCTTGGAACGAGCTAAAGAGTAAGCAGATTAACAGCAAGAACACTGACGACCAGAATATGCTCTATGGAGCGATCAGTGGCCTCGCCGGCGCTTTCGGCGACCCCTACACCGTATTCTTCAATCCCAAAGATGCGGATAAGTTCAATAGCGACATTCAGGGCAGTTTCGGCGGCATCGGCGCCGAGCTTGGCTCTAAGGACCACCAAATTATAATCATCGCGCCGCTTAAAAATACTCCAGCTGAACGTGCCGGATTGAAACCGCAGGACGCGATTTTGGAGGTGGATGGCGTTTCAATTGCGGGTCTCACGATTGACCAGACGGTACAGAAGATCCGCGGCGACGCCGGTACCAAAGTAACGCTCACTATCATGCGCGACGGTTGGGACAGCTCCAAGAAATTTGAAATCACGCGGGAGATAATTAACGTGCCCACGGTGGATTGGAGTATGAAAAATGGCGACGTAATTTACCTCCAACTCTACAACTTCAATGCCCAAGCCGAGAGCCTGTTTTACAACGCGATGCTGAACGGGCTGATGAAGGGTGGCAAGGGACTTGTGTTGGATCTGCGCAACAACCCAGGCGGCTACTTGGATGAAGCGGTGAACTTGGCCGGCTGGTTCGTGGATCGCGGCTCGGTGGTGGTGAAAGAGCGTTATGCTGACGGGCACGAACAGGTTTTGAGGACGAACGGCAACCAGGCGCTTAAAGGTTTCCCGGTAGTTGTTCTGGTAAATGAGGGATCTGCCTCGGCCTCGGAAATCTTGGCTGGCGCCCTTCGGGTGGATCGCGGGATCAAGCTAGTTGGCGTAAAAACCTTCGGCAAGGGCACGGTGCAGGAAGTTGATAGTTTGAAGGACGGTTCTACGCTGAAAATCACCACCGCTAACTGGCTTCTGCCCGACGGCACGCTGATTGATAAAAACGGTTTGAATCCGGATTACGAAGTGAAGCTCACGGATGATGATATTAAAGCCAAGCGCGACCCGCAGCTGGACAAGGCTCTAGAAGTTTTGAGGGCGGAAATTAACAAATGAAGTCGGTTAGAAATCTGAAAGTAAGTAATTAGTATACTATAATACTGATCAGTATTATAGTATACTGCGGGTAGTGTTAAGATGTTCAGGGGTTTACTATCTCACCGACTGAAATCTCAAATGGGATGAAAGTAATATTTATCAGAGACGTAAAAGGACTCGGCAGGAAAAATGAAGTAAAGGAAGTTTCGGACGGCTACGTTCGGAATTTTCTTCTTCCGCGCGGTTTTGTGAAACTGGCGAGCAACGCAGCTTTGGCGGAGTTAAAAACTAAAGCGATATCGGATGAGAAACATTTAGAGGCCCTGCGCGCGAAGGTGCGTAAACTTGAAACGGATATAGAGAAAGTTCCTCTTGTGTTCTACCTAAAAGTAGGGGATCACGACGAAGTTTTCGGATCAGTTACCGTTAAAGAGATTGAGGAAAAACTTAAAAATGATTATCCAGCGGTTCGCGACGAAGATTTTGAGATAAAAACCGAGCGTCCGCTAAAAACGCTTGGCGAACACGACGTTGAAATAGATTTCGGTAGGGGAGTAACGGGTAAGATAAAGGTACTCATAGAAAAAGCCTGATTAGGGTTTGGCCACTAGGGTATAGGGTTTAGGGTGTATTTTAATTTTCGATTACCCTAGACCCTATTCGCTATACCCTAAACCCTCGTTTTCGGTATGACGGAAACCATTTTGGCATATCTTGTGTTCCCGTCGAAGCGAGTTTTTTTCTTGGAAGTGAATTTAACCGTGCCGGACTTCATGGCAAAGAGCGTATCGTCCGCGCCGGATTTGACGTTCGCTCCGGTTAAATAACGTGATCCACGCTGGCGGATGATAATCTGGCCGATCGTGACTTTCTCGCCGTCCTGGCGCTTTACGCCAAGGCGCTTTGCCCTAGAATCGCGGCCTAATTTAGTTGAACCTCCGGCTTTAGTATGTGCCATTTTTATTCAAACTTGTTTGACTATAAAAATGAGCATCCCGCCTCGGCGGGATAGCCATTTTCATATATCAAGCGGTACAATTATGTCGTAAAATGCTGGGTTTTGTCAATCGGATGAAGGAGCGGGTTAAGGGGTTGCGGCCAATACTTGGCGAGCCTTATTTCAAAATAGGAATATTTGTTTTTCTAATAAGCCTTCTATCCTTCGGCATCGGTTATATCGCCGGCCGCGACTGGACTCCGGCGCCGATAGTTATTGAAAAGAACAGCGGCTGACGTTGTTTTATTCTCCTTCGCCCGAATACCGCGGCTTGCCGCGAGGATGAAGGCGGGGAGAACCCTTCCGTAGCTCAAAGAGCGCAGGAGGGTTGGCTTCGGAAGAATTTCAATACCGCACCGCTTGCGGTGCGGTTCTTCATTGTTTTTGCCTCCGGTTTGTGATGGAGGCGCCGTGGGGGTAGAATAGGCTTGCGGC
>CAYZNQ010000040.1:0-3119 GCA_964479925.1 uncultured Candidatus Saccharibacteria bacterium
CTAAACGCATGCCATTATTGCCCAGGAGGGCAGGGTCTACTTCGCAGCCCGACTGGCTGCAATAATGAGCACCCCGCTCCACTTTTTATGGGGACGTACGACCTCGGTCGAATTGTTCTATTTGTTCTAACTATTTTTCTATAACTCATTGTTTCTATAAAAAGTGGAGCGGGGTAAAGGTTTTGTCGATAAATTTTCATCGTGCTAACTCTAAAATTTATACAAAACTCTTTAACCTTGCCTTTGTTTATGCTTAGGTTTAGCCGAACACACGACATAGATGCGTCCTTTCCGGCGCACTATTTTGCATTTCTCACAGATTTTTTTAACGGATGCCCTAACTTTCATCTTGTATATAATCTTATAACCGCCTAGTAATGCGGCCGCGAGTGTCGCCCTCGGCGCTGAATTCCACTGTCACCCGATCGCCGGCGAGCACTTTAATGTGATGCATCCGCATCCTCCCGGCAACATAGGCCAGGACCTCTCGGCCGTCATCCAATTTTAGGCGGAATAAAGCCCCAGGCAGAGCCTCGAGCACAGTACCACTTGCAGTCATAAAGGACGGCGAAATATTATCACGGCTCATACGCCAAGTCAACGAATATTTTAGAGGCGTTATTGGGTACCCTAGTCACCCAAAACGGCCACAATTTTACCTCGCCGGATTTAATGCCCGCAAGCGAGAAAATGAGAGTCTTGAGTTCAGTTTCATTCTTGTTCACGGCGCGGGATTTAAAATCGTTCAAATCGAAAGGTTGCACCCAATAAGATCCGACATTAACAGTGGTAGCCATCTGACCTTTACTAAAATCTGTCGCAGGCGCGGAACCGTAGGTAATGGTCGGCGTGCCCTTTAGTGTCAGGCTGGCGTTGGAGGTGTTGGCTATATTAGCTGCCATCGCTGATAGAATATCCGATTCGAGGAAAGTAGCGATCTTTATCTCCCCGTAGACGGTAGCGGTGAAGTTGCCTTGCTGGGTAACCGTTTTACAGATATCCTCGGAAGTTATCGTAACTTTGGAAGACCCCGGCAGGACTTTGGTGTTGGACGGGAGTTTCAATATTGCCCGGCTGTTTAATTCATCGGTAAGCGCTGACTCTGCAGAAGTTTTGGTTTTCGCAATATCGTCCGCGCTTGGCACCGCCACATTGCCGACGAACCCGCCGACCATCGATCCTGCTGACTCGCCGTAGAAACCCTCGTACTTAGGCGAACTCTGAAAACCGGGAATGCGGAAACGCGATACAGGGCCGATATTATAATCCGGCCCGGCTTTATCAGCAGTCACCGCCGCGGTAATCGAAGACGGCGTCAGCTTGCCGCCGGAGACTTTTGCTCCCGGCACAGTCACATCGTTATCCAACCGGAAAACCTTGCCGTCAGGGGTGGTAAAGCGCGTCCCTTTCACCAAGGATTGTGGTGACGAACCATAATTGTTGTAAATAGTTATCTTGCCGGCAGCTTTTTGAGCGACATTTTTTTGCTCCGACGCCGGGCAGCTACTAATGTAGTTACCGACGTCCGAGAAAACTATTGCCGGAATGATAATCTGCGTGCTGGAAAACGTCGGGGATTTGGTATTCACATTCGCAACGAGTGACCCGGCAAATTCGAACGGAATTTCTTTAAAAGTGAGGTTGACGTCGGCGCGCGGCAGGATTATCGCGAGCCCAACTCCGACGCCGACGAAGATGATAGTTATTAGAATAATCGAGAGAACCTTACGCAACCGCGAGTGCGGTTCTATGTTTAATGCATCAATTTCCCTATCCGGCTCAACAAAAATTTTGTCTTCCTCATGATGGGTAACATGGCTACGATAGCGGCGATTCGCCGCCGGCTGCGTTTCGTTCATTACCTCGCTCTTAAGAACGATATCTGAGACGGCACGCATCTTGCGGCCGAAAAATGGGTTCACGGCATTGAGGCCAACTGACGCGGCTAAATCCAGCGCGGCGTCGTCTACAGACTCAATAGTAACCAACTTGCCGGCGTGGTTGGCCTCCCGCTTTAACAGGCTGAAATTATTCTTCAGGGTTGCGAACTGCGTACCGCGCGGGATATATAAAGTAATCTCCTTATCGGCAGTATTAATCACCCGTTCGATTACCGACGGGGCTGTATCAGTTTTATTTACGTAAATCTTCTTCATTACTGTTTGGCATCAACCATTTTATTCTCCGCTTGGCCAGGCGATCCAGCTCGCCATAAATTTCACCGCGGCCGTCGCCCGCAAATTCGTTCAAGTCCACCTCCGGCGCCGGCACGAACTTCACTTTACGGTTGCCGACTGTGAAGCTTTTACCCCACACCGCGCCCGGAAGTGCGAAACTCCGCACGTATATCGCCGGCAATCGGCTAGCGCCCGCAGCGCGTCTGTGAACCTTGGACCTAGATTCGGTCAGGCGCGGTTCAATTGAATTTCGGACTGCCATCGTAAGGCCATTTACAAAAGTACCGAAGGAACTCCGGAATATCTCGTCAAACCTCTTTCTAACCCGAGGCGAGATCTCGTGGGCGGCATATTGTAAGTATAGCGCGTTTCCGACCTCTGCGGCAGTTCCAAATCCCGCGGCGAAGGCTTTAACGAGGTCGTTTCTCCCCCACTTAAATTCGCCGATGTAGGAGGTAAGGTCCGGCGCGACTCTAAACACAACCGTGATATCATCGCCGCTATTCACATATATCATTTCGATCTCTTTGGCCTTCGCGGCAGTAAGGTACGCCCTCACGCTTCCTTCTTCAAAGACCATCCCGCCATTCCCTGGAAGTTTGTCGCGCCGCACGATGGTGAGACAAAGCTGGAGTTCAATTTCCCTGCCGGTGAATCCCTCTGGACTCAAAACCTGGTGGCCGTCAATTCTTATTCCTACCACCCGCGCGTCTGCGAGTAGGAGGTCAACTTCGTTGACTTGCAGGCGCGCGGCAGCGTCATTCCTTAATTGATCAAAAGATCTCCAGAGCGCTTGGGCCAGAAGGTTTTCCAGGTCCACGGGAGTCAGCTCCTCCCGCGGGTTCGACCTCGCGATACGGACGGATTTAAAGACGGTCACGGCCGACTTGGAATCAAGCGGGGTTAGAGCTTTGTATTTTGTATCCATTGAAAAACAATTTT
>CAYZNQ010000041.1:0-2958 GCA_964479925.1 uncultured Candidatus Saccharibacteria bacterium
AATGGGTAATTCGGGTACGAGGCAAGGTTTCGGTTCGGCCGAGGGGTATGGAGAACGGGGAACTCCCGACCGGAAAGCTTGAGATCCCTGTGGAACATCTTGAAGTCATAACCCAGGCCAAAACCCCGCCGTTTGCGGTTGATACAGATGGTCGGGAAGTGAGTGAAGACCTGCGGATGTCCTGGCGTTATCTGGACTTGCGCCGCCCGCGGATGCAGAAAAATCTGCGTAACCGTTATAAGGTAATAAAATTCATGCGCGATTATCTTACAGAGAGAGATTTCGTTGAAGTCGAAACGCCGATATTGGGTAAGTCCACGCCGGAAGGGGCACGGGACTATCTTGTCCCTTCCCGTCTTCACCCCGGAACTTTTTACGCGCTGCCGCAATCGCCGCAGCAATACAAACAGCTTTTGATGGTCGCTGGCTTGGAACGTTATTTCCAAATTGTCCGTTGTTTCCGCGACGAGGACACGAGAGGCGATCGCCAGCCGGAATTTACCCAGCTTGATATTGAGATGAGTTTCGTGGATCAGGAAGAAGTGTTGGGTTTGATTGAAGATTTGTATTTGAAACTGGTCCGCGCGCTTTATCCGGAGAAGAAAATCAAGCTGGATAAGAACAGCCGTATTCCGCGCATGCCATACAAGGAAGCAATGGCGAAATATAATAGCGACAAACCAGACATCCGTGAGAACAAGAATGATCCAGATGAACTAGCATTCCTTTTCGTGGTTGATTTTCCGGCTTTTGAGTGGAAAGAAACCGAAAAACGTTGGGACGCAGTGCATCATCCCTTCACCCAGCCGCAGGTTAAGGACGTGAAAGAGTTCCATGAGGCTTTCAAGAAGGATCCGGCCGCGATTCCGGCTAAGCAGTACGATTTTGTCCTGAACGGCTACGAGATCGCCGGCGGATCAATCAGGATTCACGACCCCGAGCTTTTGGCGGCGGTTTTTGAAGCGATGGGCAATAAACCGGAGGATATCAAAGAGAAATTCGGGCATATGCTCCAGGCGTTTGAGTATGGCGTGCCGCCCCACGGCGGTATTGCTTCGGGTCTTGACCGGTTCGTGGCGATTTTGGAGAACGAGCCGAACATCCGTGAAGTCATCGCTTTCCCGAAGACCGGCGACGGCCGCGATCTTATGATGCACGCGCCCTCAAGCGTGAGTGAGACGCAGCTCAAAGAACTGGGATTGGAAATAAAGAAGAAAAAATAGGAATAAATGAAGGGTATAAATTTCCCTGTTTTCAGGACGAAAACGGAGGGTGTTACCAGAAAATTCGATTTGAATGATCCGATCGAGCGCCGCGAGTATTTTCTCGCCAAGGCGGGGCCGGAAATAGAAAAACTTAAAGATTACGTGCGCGGCGATTCGTTCGTGGCATACCTCTTGGGTAAAAAGAATTCCGGCAAGGGAACCTACACCAAACTTTTTATGGAGGCTGTAGACGGTGGCCGGGTTGGACACGTCTCAGTCGGTGATATTGTCCGCGATGTGCACGCAAGCTTGAGCGACCCGGAAAAGAAAGCGGCGCTCGCGGAGTTCTTGGGCGAGAACTACCGCGGCTTTCACTCGGTGGAGGAGGTATTTGATTTGATCGAAGGCCGAAGCCAGTCTTCGCTCCTCTCCACCGAACTTATCCTTGCGCTTTTGAAATATGAAATTAGCAAGCGCGCGAAACAAGCAATCTTTATTGACGGCTTCCCGCGGGGGTTGGATCAGATTGCTTACGCCTTGTTCTTGCGTGAAATCTTGGGGTACCGCGAAGATCCTGATTTCTTTGTATTTATCGACGTACCCGAGGCGGTAATTGATGCTCGCATCAAAACTCGCGTCGTTTGCCCGGTTTGTAAAACTCCGCGGAACACCAAACTCGCTCCCACCAAATACATAGGTTACGATGGAGCCCAGGAAAATTTTTACTTAATGTGCGATAACCCCGGCTGTAATAAGACACGCATGATCCCGAAGGAAGGAGATGAGCTGGGGATCGAGCCGATCCGGAAGCGACTCGAGGTTGATGACCAAGTCTCGCGTCAGCTGCTCAAGCTTACAGGTGTCCCTAAGATTCTGTTGCGGAATTCGGTGCCGGTGGACGATTCAGACAACCTCGTTGATGACTACGAAATGACTCCAATCTATGACTTTAGATTGGAGGGAGGTGAAGTAAAAACCGTCGAATCTCCGTGGATCGTGAACGACGATAATGGTACGCCGTCCTACAGTCTCCTGCCCGCCGCCGTCGCCGTTGCGCTAATCAAAGAGACCGCTAAAGTACTGGATCTCTAGAGCAGCTGGAGTTATTCACTCCTAGTTCTGGAGACCTTTATTTAAAGGGCTTTTATAGCGTCTTGCGGGCAGGCTTGTGGTGGTATAATTAGATAGGTCCCGCTTCCAATGTTTCCGGATCGAACAGACCTTTTAGGGAAGGCGAATCATCACAGTCCTTGGATTGCGATTGAGCCATCCCACCTGGCTAAAACCGGGATATTCTGTTGGGGGCGGGACTTTAAGTACATTGAAGTTCCGTGGGAACTTTTATTGTCGGAGTGGGGAGAATCGAACTCCCGCTACATGCACCCCATGCATGCGTACTACCACTATACGACACTCCGATTTTTAGTGCGGGGCCATGCATGCGTACTACCGGTATACTACAGCCCGAAGTGAGGAGTAAAATGATTATATCTTATAATCATTTTATCCGAACGCCAGGGCTGCAAGCTTTGCTTACAGCCCGTCTTTGTTTTTATTCTAAGAACTAATCTGCGGCTTAAGCGGTCTTAGAGATGCCTTTGATACACTGTGCGCAAGCATAAACACGCCGTCCTTTAGAATTGAGGGTGCGCTGGATATTTGGATATTTCCGCGATTTAGGTTGCGGGTTATACTTAGTGGCGCGAAGCTTTATACGGTGACCGCGCATTATAGAACCCTTGCCGCAAATTTC
>CAYZNQ010000042.1:0-2585 GCA_964479925.1 uncultured Candidatus Saccharibacteria bacterium
GTGCCCGGGGTGGGAGTCGAACCCACAAACCCTTTCGGGTCGAGGATTTTAAGTCCTCTGCGTAAACCATTCCGCCACCCGGGCCCCCACACCAATAGAGTTTAATTTGGGTTAAGAGTATCCACAAGCCTGCGCTTAAGTTGTGCTAGTGCTCTGGCTCGTAGCTTGAGATTGCGTTCTCTGCGTGTGGCACCCTTTTCAGAAGAATACGCCTCGTAATATATGAGTTTAAATGGGACTCTATTGGTGTGGGGGTGGGCCCTTTTAATTTATTATTGAGGCCACGATGGGATTTGCACCCATGAATAACGGTTTTGCAGACCGCCGCGTTTGCTACTTCGCCACGTGGCCACCCGCTACCAATATATTAAAGCCCGCCGGCCTCCCGGAGCAACTTATCAATCCGCGCCGCGTTTTCCGAGCCGCGATCTATCTCAAAACTGATATGCGGCATCGGTTTTATATTCAGTTTGCGGGTCAGGAGCGTCTGGAGAAAGCCCCGCAGTTTTGTAAGAATCTTCATAACTCTTTCTACGCTCTCGCTGGGAATAATGCTAACCCCGATTTTCGCCTCGCCCAAATCCGGGGTTACGTCAACATCACTTATTGTCACCAAAGTGCCCTCGGGGAACTCTACCTCGCGGGCGAGGATGGCGCTAAGCTCGCGCTGGATTAGGCTTCCGACTTTCTCCTTACGGTGTGGCCTCATTCTATGGTAGACCTATCAAACTGTTTATGGCGAGCCAGTCGAACCATTTATAGTGAGCCAGTCGAACTATCGAAAAGCTGGAGTTTATCCCCTACACGCATCACGGTGTCGGATTCAAATAGCAAACCGCACTCCGTCCCTGTCTGGGCCTCTTGCACATCCTTGTGCTCTATCTGAACGTTCAAGACACGACCCTCACCCACGATCACACCCGCGCGTTCGATTTTGACAGTAATATTTCCTTTGAAACTCCCGACAAGGACGCGCCCGCCGATAATTTGTCTTCTGCCAGTTGCGCTGAAAATCTTCAGAAGCAGAAGTTCTGCAACAGGAGTTTTAACCTCGGCGGCCTTAAGCCGCGCGTCCAGTGCTTCAACCAAACGGTATATTACATCGGAGGTGATTATCTCAACGTGCTGGGCCTGCGCCAGATTCTCCGCGGCACGCTCAACCTTCACCCGGAAGCCGACTATGAGAGCGCCTGTTGTAATCGCACTCTTAACGTCGCCATCCGTAATGCTGCCGACTGCCGCGTCAACGACTCCAAATTTGTCTCCTAAAGTACCGCGCAGGGCTTCGAGCGATCCGGACGTATCGGCCTTAAGCGCAACTTTGGGTTTAGGGTTCTCGTCCGAATCCGCTTTCCCATAATCCCTGGTTGGTTTGCCAGGCTCCCCAAAAGATTCTTTAGCCGCCGGCCCTATTTTGAATTCGTCGCCGGCCTCGGGGAGTGAATCAAACCCCACTATCGCCGCTGGAGCGGACGGCTCCAAATTCTTAGCCCGCTTTCCCAGGAAATTTTCCAGAATCCGGATTTTACCTGAAGTGGACGGAGTTGCTATCTCGTCTCCTTCATTCAAGACGCCATTTTTTAATATGATGTGGGCAACTATGCCGCGGCGGTTGTCTTTAAGCGATTCCAGCACGTATCCGGAGGCCGGGGCCTTTGGATCGTAGGTTAGTCCAAGCAGATCGCCCATCAACACCACCAAATCCAAAAGTTCGTTAACCCCAGAGCCGGTTTTTACCGAAATCGGCTGCCAGATTACATTCCCGCCGAATCCCTCCAGGAAAACTTCCTGCGAGAGGAGTTCGCTTTTAACTTTATCAACGTTAGCGTTAGTTTTATCGATCTTCGTTATCGCCACCACAAAAGGAGTACTCGCGGAGTTGAGAGTCTTGATCGCCTCTACAGTCTGCGGCTTTACTCCTTCGTCAGCGGCGACGACTAAAATTGCGAGATCGGCGATATTCGCGCCGCGGACTCGCATCTTTGAAAATGCCTCGTGTCCAGGCGTGTCAATAAAAGTTATCTTGTAAGACGCTGATTTTTGCTGATTTGGCTGATTTATGCTGATTGGCGTATGAGTTATTTCATAGGCGCCGATTGATTGGGTAATGCCGCCGGCTTCTTTTGCGACCACGTTGGTTTTGCGCAGGTAATCCAAAAGAGAGGTCTTGCCGTGGTCAACGTGCCCAACCACAACCACTATCGGCGGGCGCGGAAGCAGATTTTTAGAAGTGTTTTCGGACATTGCGCTCTTAAAACTAACAGAAAAATGCCGCAAAAACAATCCTTCGATTCAAACTCAGGATTGTCCTGAGCTCGTCGAAGGACAAGATTATTAGCGCGTTATGCCGACTTGAAGAGGTGAGTCAAAAACCCTAAACTCATTTGGTGTGGAGGCGTGGCAGAGCGGTCGAATGCGGCACGGTGCTAACGTGTTATCCCGATTATATCGGGATCAGAGGTTCGAATCCTCTCGCCTCCGCCAGAGTAAATCGAAGCTTACAACTTTATCCGTCACTCTGATTCACCAAACTCTGGTCGGCGACACTCACAAAACGGAATTGCTCAGAGCGCATTGCCGGGACG
>CAYZNQ010000043.1:0-2577 GCA_964479925.1 uncultured Candidatus Saccharibacteria bacterium
GGGACTGGGGGACACATTTACCCGCTTGTAGCCGTCGCCGCCGAATTGCAGGCTTTAGCCAGAGATGTTGGGATGAATTTGGACATCCGCTACCTCGGTTCTTATGGACCGTATAAAGAACTTTTGGAGCTTAACAATATCCGCGTAGGCAAAATTGCCGAAAGCAAACTGCGGCGATACTTTTCGTTCTCTAATTTCATCGACGCCCCAAAATTCGCTTTCAGTATGCTACAGGCGCTTTTCAAAATTTTTTGGTTCATGCCAGACATCGTTTTCTCAAAAGGCGGCCCCGGCGCGCTTGCGGTCGTGCTTGCCTCAAGGTTCTACCGCGTCCCCGTCATAGTCCATGAATCCGACACCGTGCCGGGACTTACCAATTTAATTTCCGGCCGCTACGCGAAGTTGGTCGCGGTTTCTTTTGAATCCGCAGCGGCTTACTTTCCAAAAAAAGATGTCGTCCTAACCGGCAACCCCATCCGCACATATTTATTAAACGCTTTGGATAAAGAGTCTAAAGAAAATAACAAAGGATTTCTAGGATTCGACCCAAGACTCCCGCTTATCCTCGTTATGGGCGGCTCGCAGGGCGCTGCAGCGATAAATGAATTTATTTTGGATAACCTGCCTCGGCTTTTACCCTTCACCCAGATTTTGCACCAGACCGGGAGGAACAATTACAACGCCGCTTTGGCCAGATTGGAATCAATTGGCGGAATAGCCGAAGAAATAAAAGAACGCTACCGACCGGTGGATTATTTTGAAAACGACATCCGCGCCGCCTTCATAGCTTCGGACCTGGTGGTAAGCCGCGCGAGCGCGGGGAGTATTTTCGAGATAGCGGCGTTCGGTAAACCTTCTATTCTGATACCGCTCCCGCCCGATGTCGCCGCAAACGACCATCAAACGGCGAACGCAAACGACTACGCGAAAAACGGAGCGGCGCTCGTAATGGAGCAGTCTAAGCTGAGCTCCGAAACTTTTGCGGCTAAACTCAAAGAGCTGCTCGTAAGTGAGCAAGAACTCTCAAAAATGAGCGCGGCCGCGAAGGGTTTTGCTAAGCCGGAAGCCGCTTTAAATATAGCCAAAATCATCCTAGAATTAGGAGGTTATGGTGCGAGTTAGGTTTGCGCCCTCTCCCACGGGCTCATTGCATATTGGCGGAGCGCGCTCGGCTCTGTTCAACTGGCTATTCGCCAAATCCGAAGGGGGACATTTCATTCTGCGAATTGAGGATACCGACCGCGAGCGCTCCACGCCCGAGTCCGAAGCCGACATCTTGGACGGCCTCTCTTGGCTGGGGCTGACTTGGGATGAGCTTTACCGCCAGAGCGACCGCATCGGAATCTACCGCGAGTATCTGAAAAAGCTGGTTGACGACGGCAAGGCTTATTATTGTTTTTGCTCAAAAGAAGATCTGGAAGCCGAGCGGCAAAGCATGGCCGTAAACGGTTTACCCCAAAAATATTCCGGGCGCTGCCGCTCGCTATCCAAGGAAGAAGTCGGGAGAAAGCTGGAAGCCGGCGCCGATCATGTAATACGCTTCCGCGTTCCGGAAAAGGAAGTGGTTTTTCGTGACATCATAAGAGGTTCGGTAAAATTCGATGCAACGCTTATGGGCGACATTATAATCGCGAAGAATCTTGACGAGCCGTTGTACAATTTCGCGAACGTCGTTGACGACTTACTGATGGACATCACGCATGTCATCCGCGGCGAGGGACACCTCTCGAATACTCCAAAACAGATTTTACTTGCAGAAGCCCTGGGAGTGGAGTCGCCGCAATTCGCGCATCTCCCGCTTGTTCTGAATCCGGACCGCACTAAAATGTCCAAGAGGATGTCGGATGTCGCTCTACACGATTACCGCGATAAGGGCTATCTTCCCGAAGCTGTCGTAAACTTCATGGCTTTTCTGGGCTGGCATCCAAAGGAAGACAAGGATGTTATGAGCGCGGATGAGTTAATAAAAGAATTCGATTTGAAGAGAGTTCAAAAAGCCGGCGCCGTGTTTAATATAGAGAAACTGGATTGGTTAAACGGCCACTATTTGAGCAAGCTCGACACGAATATTATAGTGGAAGCCGCTAAGCCCTTCGTGCCCGAATCGTGGCAGCTCACTCCTGAAATTGTTGCGACCGTTAAAAGCCGCATTAAAAAACTTTCCGAACTTCCGGATCTGGTCAGGTTTTATTTTGAACTCCCGAATTACGATGCTGACTTACTTAGATGGAAAGATATATCCCTAGAACAGGTCGCGCTGAACCTTGAATCAGTACTGGCCGTCCTAGATAAAACCGAGAACGCAGACTACAAACATGACGTTCTGGAAAAACGCCTGGCGCCGCTCGCGCCGGAGGGAAATAGGGGAGAATTGTTCTGGCCTCTGCGTGTAGCGCTTTCCGGGAGTAAAACCTCGCCTGGGCCTTTTGAGATAATGGAGGCGCTTGGCAAAGAAGAGTCCTTAAAACGCGTTACCGCGGCGATTGCGAAGGCGCGCGGCCTGCTTGCGCAGGCAAGTCAAACCGAAGCGCTATAGACTATTTATGAAATCTGCTGCTCCGGGAAAACTGCTCCGAC
>CAYZNQ010000044.1:0-2532 GCA_964479925.1 uncultured Candidatus Saccharibacteria bacterium
GGGACATTGATTGAAAATTGAGAATTGTAAATTGAAAATTAGAAATTTGTACCCATATGTTTAACCCGTTTAAGTCTTTTAAGTCTCTTACATCCGCGATCAGCCGCCGCAGTTATTTGGGTGTAGATATCGGCACCACTTCCATGAAGATTGTTGAACTCACCGACTCCGGCGAGCGGCCGATGCTGAAGAACTACGGGATTTTGGAAAGTTACGGCCACCTGGAGCGGTTGAATAACGCGATTCAGACTTCGACTCTGAAGATGTTGGATCGCGAAACCTCCGATCTGCTTTTGATGTTGGTGCGCCAGTTGAACATCAAAACGGTGGACGCGGTCGCATCCTTGCCTTCGTTCGTCGCTTTCACTGCCCCTTTGGATATGCCCGTGATGTCGCCGGAGGATACCGCGCAGGCGATGCAGTATCAGGCGCGGCAGTTCGTGCCGCTTCCTATTTCAGAAGTCACAATCGACTGGCTGCCGATCGGGCAGTACGAAGATGAAAAGGGCGTGAAAAAACAGCGCGTCTTTTTGGTTTCGGTCCCGAATGAGCAAATTAGGAAGTATCAGCGGATTTTCAAGGCGGCCGGACTGAATTTGGTAGCGCTTGAAGTTGAGGGATTGAGCCTGGCGAGAATTTTGACCGCCGGCGACCCGACTTTGACCATCATCGCCGACGTCGGCGCGCGTTCCACTGCAATCCTTGTCGCGCAAAACGGGATTTTGAAATACAGCGCGCAGACTGATTTCGCCGGCGGGTCGCTTACGCAATCTATCGCGGGCGGTCTTAGTATCAATGTGCGCCGCGCCGAGGAACTTAAGAAACAACGTGGACTTCTAGGTAGCGGCGGAGAGTATGAATTGTCCACTTTAATGATGCCGTTTCTGGATGTTATACTAAGTGAGGTTAAAAGGGTGCGGGATAACTACGAGAAAACCTATCGCGAGAAGGTCGAGCGCATCATTTTGTCCGGCGGGGGAGCGAATTTGTTAGGAATCGAGAAGTATACGTCTGATACCTTTAGCCTCCCGACTGTCAAAGCCGATCCTTTCACGAAAATAATCTATCCGCCCGAAGCCGCGCCGCTAGTGAAAGAATTAGGGCCGCCGTTTGCGGTGGCGCTGGGGCTGGGGATAAGGCAATTCCTATAAAATTATAAAACAGCGAAAAATGGGTACAATAGGAGTTTAACTATATGCCGTACGCGCGGGACACAAACGATCAATTTCCGCGGGAACGCTTGCCAGTAGGTTGGCCTTGGCGGCTTTTCGTATTCACACTCATCCTGCTTGCGTTGTCTTTCCTTGTTTATCTGGGTCTGAATTTCGGTTATAAGGCATTTTTGAATAAATCTATAGACGGCCTTAATTCCACATTGAATTCCTTAAGTTTTCAGGTCGCTCCGACCGAGCGTGAAGGTTTCATAACTTTCTATTCGCAATTATCAAATCTGCAGAAACTTTTGGCATCGCACATTATCTCCTCCAAAGTTTTCCCCGTGCTTGAAGGGCTTACTGATCAGAGAGTGAGTTACTCCACTCTGAATATCTCGGTCGTGGATCGCACTGTGACCGTGGATGGCGTGGCCAAAGATTATGCCGCGCTCGCTTCACAACTCGCGATCTATGAGCAATCGCCGGAAGTGGAGAAAGTGATTCTCGAAAATTCGGCGTTGACGAACAAGGCTGTAAGATTCACTGCACAAGTGACTTTCAAAAATGAAATCTTCCACCTATAGATTACTTTCAATATTGGGGAGTCTCGCGTTCTTGATCGGCGCGGTTCTCGTATACACCAATTTAGTGCAACCGGCATACAGCGACGTGCAAAACTTGCGGGGCAAGAAAACTGCGCTGCAGGATACGATTGTACAAGATGAGCAGGCGGTGGCTACGGTTAATAACTTGGTTGGTCAGTACCAGAGTTTGTCGCAGTTGCGCGACAGTCTTTCTAACATTCTTCCGACCGAGGAGCGTGTGCCGGAGGCGGTTTATCAGTTGCAGGGGATAGCGAGCGTGCGGCAGATGGAAATCCAGTCGCTTTCGCTGCAATACCTGCCGATGCAGGCAACGCAACCCGGCTCGCTTACAAAACCGATGGGGACACTTAGCGTGACCATCCGCGTTGCGGGAACTTACCCAAACTTCAAGCTTTTCCTGGGTGATTTGGAGACCAATGTTCGTTTGATGGATGTGTCATCCGTTAAAATCGAAGGAGGCAATGTACCTGGTGTAAACAAGCTCACTTACACGGTCGTCGTAAACGCTTACTACCAATAGTTCGATGAACTCACTACAAGTAAAATGGCAATTGTAGTTTCAGGAGAAAAACAAAGGAGCCCGTTCTTCGCCATTCTTGCGACTGTCGTAATCGTCATAATCCTTGGGGTTGGGGCGTATTACCTCTTCTTCAGCCCCGCGCCGGCGATCGAAAAAATTATCGTCTCGCAAGACCTCCAATCCATTTCGCAGGTTTCGAAGGTCAACATTGATACTCAAGCCATTACCGAGTCACCGATTTACAAAACCCTCG
>CAYZNQ010000045.1:0-2459 GCA_964479925.1 uncultured Candidatus Saccharibacteria bacterium
CGGCTTCAAATGGGCGCTTTTGATGAGACTGTAGAATTCGTCCTGTTCCAAAATTTCGCGGTCGACAAGCGCTTTCGCAACCTTGTCCAGTGCCGGGCGGTAAGAAGCCAAAATCTTTTGGGCGGCGCGGTAAGCGCGATCGATGAACCACCTAACTTCTTTATCAATCTCTTTCGCAACTTCTTCCGAATAGTTCTTTTCGGTGGAAATTTCCCGTCCCAAGAAAATCAATTCCTGTGTTTTGCCGAAGGTCATCGGACCGAGTTTTTCGCTCATCCCGTATCTTGTAACCAGAAGCCGCGCGAGCCCGGAAGCTTCTTTCAAATCATCTGATGCGCCGGTGGTAATTTCGTTGAACACTATCTTTTCCGCGGCGCGTCCGCCCAGGGCTACTGCAATATCAGCCAAAAACTGCGACTTGGTCTTCATGTGTTGTTCTTCGAGGGGCAGCTTTAATGTATAGCCTCCCGCGCGTCCGCGGCTTACCACCGATACTTTGTGTACCGGATCGGAATCTTTTAATCCGGCGGCGACAAGCGCGTGTCCGGCTTCATGGTAAGCGGTTATCTCTTTCTCCTTTTCGGAGAGCAGGCGGCTCTTCCTCGCCGGTCCAAGCATCACTTTTTCGATCGATTCGTAGAAATAATCCTGTTTGACCTTGTCACTGTTTTCCTTAACCGCGAGGATAGCCGCTTCATTAACTAAGTTCGCCAGATCCGCGCCGGAGAATCCCGGAGTGCGTGTGGCGACTTTTCTGAGATTCACGTCTTCAGCGATCGGTTTACCTCTCGCGTGGATTTTCAATATTTCTTCGCGTTCGCCTATTTCCGGCAGATCTAGGATCACCCGGCGGTCGAAGCGCCCAGGACGAAGCAGAGCTGTGTCCAAAACATCCGGGCGGTTGGTGGCCGCGAGCACTATCACGCGCGAATCGCGCTCAAAACCGTCCATCTCAACCAAAATTTGGTTCAGGGTCTGCTCCCGTTCATCGTGCCCGCCGCCCAAGCCGGCGCCGCGTTCGCGCCCGACCGCGTCTATTTCGTCTATAAATAGGATTGAAGGCGCGGCGCGTTTCGCGGTCGCGAAGGCATCGCGTGTGCGGCTGGCGCCCACCCCCACAAACATCTCCACGAATTCCGAGGCGGAAATATGGAAGAAAGGGACATTGGCCTCGCCGGCGACTGCCCGTGCGAGAAGTGTCTTTCCCGTCCCGGGAGGCCCCATTAGTAGGACGCCGCGCGGGACACGAGCGCCCATTTCGAAGTATTTCTTCGGATTCTTCATAAAATCCACCACCTCTTCCAGTTCTTGCTTTGCTTCCTGCAAGCCAGCCACATCTTTGAAAGTTACCCGATCCCTGAAATTCGCGAACGGTTTCAGGTTAGCTTGACCGAAGGTGAATGCTTGGTTTATACCGCCACGAGCCTGGCGGGTCACATACCAAAAGAGTCCGACGATAATCAAAATCGGCAGAACAGTCTGGATGATTACCCCAACCCAGAAACCAAGCTGGGACTCGTCACGCACATCAATCGGTACTTTTGAAAGCGCGTCCGATTGAATGCCGTAATTTTTCAGGGTTTCGGTAAGGCTGGAATCAAGTTCCTTTTTGGAATAAATATGCTCGCCGCTCTTGAGCGTAACATCCAGGTCGTTATTATCCACCACTATATTGGTAACATCGCCTGCTTTTATTTTCGAAGTGACGTCGCTGATGTTTACCGTCTGTTTATTTTGCGTTCCCTGATAAAGAGAAGACGCCATTAATACCAACAGGAACAGGAAAACAAGCGAAAGAAATAAATTCTTATAAAATTTGGACATCAAACCTTCTTTATTTTACCGCGCACGACCGGCCGCGCCTAGCTGGCCTGCTCCTCGCTCTCCGCTCCGCCAGCTCCGACGGTGCCGTCGAGGCCAGCCGGCGGAGATGTCGGTTTAGAGGCAAGCTTGAGTACAATCCTTTTCTCCTGCGGCTTCACCGAATCAATAACGAACTTATAGCGCTTGCCGGCCTCAAGCTGGCGTTTTAACTCCTCAATCGAGCCGAACTCCGAAACGTGGATCAAGCCGACGATATTCGGGTCAAGCTCAATGAACGCCCCGAAGGGATTGAAGCGGTGGACTTTTCCTTCAACCGTCGCGCCGGCTTCATATTTCTCGGCGACTTTGTCCCACGGGTCGGCTTTCAGCGCCTTTAAGGAAAGAGAAACGCGCCCGTCCTTGATATCAACGATTTTTGCCTGTACTAAGTCGCCCACATTAACTACTTCCTTCGGGCTGTCAATCAGGCGGTGATCCAGTTCCGAAATGTGAATCAGTCCTTCAATCGCCGGCTCATTAGCGAAGCGCACGAACGCGCCGAAGCTCGCCACGCCGGAGATTATGCCGGAGACAACATCGCCGACCTTGTATTTTTCCAGCAACCCCTTGATATTCGCGGTTTCAACCTCGCGCTC
>CAYZNQ010000046.1:0-2362 GCA_964479925.1 uncultured Candidatus Saccharibacteria bacterium
CAAGCCCCGTATGACAACGGCGATAGCAATTTCTTGTTTAACTCTTGGTGACTATTTCCAAAGTATCACTTATTCTAAAGACAGTATTTTTTAATAAGATGATAAGAAATTGGTTAAGTCCATCGCCGTTGCTCTACGGGGCAAGGAAACCTTCGGGCGTGATACGCCTCGTAATCGGCCTAGGAAATCCAGACCGCGAACACCAAAACACTTACCACAACGCCGGAGCAATGTTTGTTGATTACCTCTCATCATCACTCGGCGGTGGGAGCTTTAAACCGACGCGCAACTTTGACTACTCAAAGATTGGCAAGCTCGCCCTTGTAAAACCGCGCACCTATATGAATGAGTCTGGCGCGGCGGTTTCGGCAGCGATGAAATACTTCTCCGCCAAAGGCGGATCCGCCGCGGGCGGAAAAGTCGCCCACAAAAATATTCTGATAGCTCATGACGATTCCGATCTGGCTGTGGGTAAATTCAAACTGTCGGTCGGCCAACGTCCGGCCGGGCATCACGGCATTGAATCCGTGGTAGACGCGCTCGGCACGAACGATTTCGCGCGGCTGCGCATCGGCGTGAGACCAACTAAAGAGACCGTCAGAAAAAAAGCGGGAGATTTTGTGCTGAAGAAAGTATCCCTTTCGGATCTCCGCCTCTTGGAAACAACTTTCGAGAAAGCGGCTGAAGAATTGCAAAAGCTGTTCTAAAGCTATTTTACCCCTCCCGCCCCCTTAGTATACTATAATACTGATCAGTATTATAGTATACTAGTTGGTTGGTGCCTGTGCGTTCAAGGTGTGACTATAAAATCAATGTATGACTAGGGGTTCCAACTGGTTACGCCGAAGGTAACCGTAAATGTAACCGGGCCGCCGGGTTTAGCGGTTATTCCAGAGAGAGGAAAGTTTACTTGCGATAACTGCTTCACAGCTCCGAGTTCGTTTTTGAAATCCACCGCGGACTGTTCGGCGGCCGCCTCAGCTATCACGACCACCGGCTGATCCTGCGACTGGATGTACACGCGGTCGATTGTGACACCGTGATCGGCTGCGATTTGGTCAATCTTGTCAATTAGCCACGCTGTTTTACGCTCGCCGGCCTTAGCGCTGGCGGCAAGCTTCACCAACTTATTAAATTCGTCCGCCTGGACTTTGAGCGCCATATATTCCGCTACCTCTGGATGCTTTATATTGGCGCCGGAACTCGTAGCGACGCTCGCCGCGATATTCCGGAGGTAAATATCAGACCCCACGAAGAGCAACAGTAATGCAGCGAAAACCGTTACGGTTATGCTCCGCCACAAACTTATAAACCTCAGGGTCTGCTCGGCGCGAAACGCCTCGTGGACGCTCACGCTGGTTAAACTGATATCGACGTCGCGAATGCGCGGGGTTAGCCCCCGGATCGCCGCGCCTTGAACGCTCGTTGCCGCCTCGCCTCCCGCCGCTTCAATCTCAATTCCAGGGAAACGCGCTGCGATCGCATCCGCAAGTTCCGGCCCCAAAGTTGAAGCGATAACCGCAACATTTTTTATCTGACCCCCCCAGTGACTGGTATAGAAATTGAAGATACGCTGGGTCTCCAAAGTCGCCAAATTCTTAGCGCTCTCAATCGAGATTGTCCGCTCCTCGCCTTGAACCGCGCCCCACGGGGCAAAATAATTGAAGGCTAAACTGTGGTTGCGAAGAACCATAAAATAGATGCCAGCGGGGTGCACCTGGATCGCGAGGTACGGCAAATCATATTTGAGTAAATTGGATGCGAATACGCTCCGAGCAAGGCTTAAGGTCGAAAATTCCACCGCCGCGATGCTATAGCCCGCTTCCCGGATCGCGCCGACAAAATCGTCTACGGTGCTTCTTGGGATGAAGGCCCCCAATATTTCCATTTGGCTCTGGACGTCCCCGCTCACTGCGTTATTCTCTGGGCTGTAAGCCTTCGGGCGAGGCCCTCGGTCGTAGCCCTGTGGGCGAGGCCCTATCCGCTGCCAGCTATAATAGGCAGTTGAGATGTCTATCGGCGAGATCATTCTAAGATTTAGATCCGCCGCCTCCGCTAGATCAGCTTCCGCGACTTTCGTGATTGCGACGGCTTGAACGTAAACATCGTTCGCCGGAATAGTTACGATGGCATCAACCAGTTTTTTCGGATCTGAAGTTATCTGGCTATGTAAAGCGCGCAGCGCTTCAATAAAACTAGCGCGGTCTTTCACTTTGCCGGACTCGATTATGCCCGGCGGAAGGCGGAGCGACGCATAGGCCGGCTCATCGCCGCGGAATTCCAGAAAACGAAGCGCCGTATCTGAAATCTCCAAACCGCCTACCGGTTTGGAAGGGCTAAGCAACCTTACTACGACTGTCCA
>CAYZNQ010000047.1:0-1975 GCA_964479925.1 uncultured Candidatus Saccharibacteria bacterium
CGAATATATTTTCGGTTTTACGTTTGTTTTATCGACGCGCTTTGGCAGTTTAGTCATTAACTTTTTTATATTCTCCGCGAGACCCGGGCTCATTGGTGTTTCGGTTTTGCAATACTCGCACAGACGCCGCACCAAACGCTGTGCCACGATCAGATTTATCGCCGGGCCGATGATGGCCGGTTTGGTTCCCAAGTCCACCAAGCGCGGCACCGCCCCGGCGGCATCGTTGGTGTGAAGAGTTGAGAATACGACATGGCCGGTCAAAGCCGCGTGCATTGCCACTTCCGCCGTCTCCAGGTCGCGGATCTCTCCAACCAAGATTATGTCGGGATCCTGCCGCAGAATAGAGCGCAGACCGGAGGCGAAATCATATCCGGCTTTGGGATCGACTTGAGTTTGCTCTATGCCAGATAAGTGATACTCGATCGGGTCCTCAATAGTGATTGTTTTTAATTCCGAGGTGTGGACTTTTTTTAGAAAAGCGTAGAGGGTGGTAGTTTTGCCGCTGCCGGTAGGACCGGCTACCAAAACCATCCCGTTCGGTTTTTTAAGTTCCTTATCGGCAATGTCTAAGTCGTCGGCGCGCAAACCCAAATCTTCCAGATCCAGCGCGACCGCTTTAGGATCGAGTAAGCGCAGTACCGCCGTCTCACCATACTCGGAAGGAACAGTTGAGGCGCGAACCTCGATCTCGTCGCCGTCACGGATGATGGTAAAGCGCCCGTCCTGCGGGACATCAACCACGTTCAATTTCAATCCCGCAATAAGTTTTATCCTACCCAGGACATCATCGTACACGCCGCGGGGAAGACGCGCGACATCGTAAAGCAAACCGTCGAGCCGTAAGCGCAATAGGGCATCGTTTTTTCCCGACTCAAGATGCACATCGGAAGCCCTAAGCGACGTAGCCGCCGAGAAAATAATCGCGACCAGGTCGGTTGTAGAAATCTCATTTTCCACCGCTTCATTCAGCCGTCGTCCAGCCTCGGCAAACGGAATCAAATCCCACTTTTCCGCTTTTAACTCATCTCTGCGCGCTGCTTCCATAGATGCCGCCATCTCACTTATAATAGCGGGGAAAGGGGTAAAGTAAAAATGTCCGGACACTCGAAGTGGGCTCAAATAAAACACAAAAAAGGAATAACCGACAAGAAACGCGGCCAGCTTTTTTCTAAACTTCTAAAAGCGATCCGCGCGGCCGCGCGCACCGAACCAAACCCGGATTTTAATCCGCGCCTCCGGACCGCGATTGAGACCGCGAAAGCCGCGAGCGTGCCCATGGATAACATCCGGCGCGCGATCGAAGGCGTGGAAAGTAAGAATATGGAGGAGCTTACTGTCGAGGGTTATGGGCCGGGCGGGGTAGCGTTCTTGGTGTCCGCGGTAACTGACAACCGCAACCGCACTATCGCGGAGCTGCGCAAGATCTTCGGCGACCGTGAAGGCAAGGTTGCGGAGCCGGGCAGCGTTCTTTGGGCCTTCGAACAAAGTAAGGATGGTGGCTTCACGCCCAAGTTCCCAACTAAAGTTGATCCCGTTATAAAAGAAAAGGTCTCGGCGTTGGAGGGAGATTTAGGTGAGCACGACGACGTCATTGCGGTATTCACTAACGCAGTATGATAATTTTAGGTTTAGACCCCGGCACGACACGCCTTGGCTACGGCGTCATTAAGACCGGTCCGGGGATTAAGTATGTAAATTGCGGGGTGATCGAACCGCGAACTTCGGGACGGGCGGCGCGGTTGATGTTTCTCTCTAAAAAACTGAATGGAATAATTGATCGCTACCAACCCGACTGCGCCGCGGTCGAGAAGCTGTACTTTTCCAAAAACAAGATTACTGCTCTTGCGGTAGCTGAAGCGCGGGGGGTCATACTCCTTACACTTGCTGAACACGGGGTCATGATCAAAGAATTTGCGCCTAACGAAGTTAAGAAATTGGTGGCTGGCTGGGGAAGAAGCGACAAGCGCGGCGT
>CAYZNQ010000048.1:0-1824 GCA_964479925.1 uncultured Candidatus Saccharibacteria bacterium
CAGGTGGGCAGAAAATCCTCTTAAAAGGGGCATAATCTACCCGCTAAATTTATGGATCATGCTAAAACATCTCACGATCTCTATCCGAAACTCACCGAGGCCATCGCCCTGAAGAACCGAGCGGAGTTTGCGCTTAAGAACAATGACGTTGATGCCTGCCGGCTGCTCTTTTACCGGATAGCCTGCAACAAGACGTATAGGTTCTTCCCGGGTTTCAACCAATACGGGTACTGCAAATCGCTGGTTAAGCACGGCTATGACCTTCTGGAAGGGTCGGCTAAGACGGGTGAGCAGGGATCATTCGAGAATTACTACTTCGTAGCCAAGGGGGCTATTGCTTTCTGGAGGGAGGATTCGGCGATCTTTCGCTATTCCCTCTACGGTGCGTTCCACGCCGCCGAGAGAAATCTGATTCTGAAGGAGTGGAAGAAGGTAAGCGAAATCCACAGACTTGGGAAGGACCTCATGGGAGGCCCACTCAAGAAAAACTGGAAATCGCTGAAGAGATTGATTCGTGATCAGATCCAGGCATTGAAAATGCGTGAGCGCCCGACGCGCTAGCTACAAAACCCCGCAACTAAGTTGTGGGGTTTTCAGTGCTTCAAAACTGCGCACTATTTCTTAACGGTCTTTATATCTCCTACTGTGATCCACGCCGACATCGCTCCGAACCCGGATTTGTCTATCCTGAACGGATTAATCCGTTCAGGATTTTTTAAAAACATCAGTAGACAATACTTGCTCCGTTTGAATCTCTCGAAGAACAGCTTGGTATCTTTGGGCTCGATCCCGTCCCGCCGGCCGTAAGTCTTCAAAATTTTTCCGACCTTGGCGGGAGTAAGATCTTCTGCCTGGATAATTCTGGAAACTTCAGTTCTTATGTAAACCGGCCCGCCGGAATCCTTAAAATAAATCTTATCGCCGGGCTTGATGCGGCTCCATGGTCTGTGCTTACTTTTGTACCACCGCGATTCGATCGTTTTCTCGCCGCTCAAAATCTTCCCAGTCAACCCCCAGGACTTTTTCATAATCGCGACATGATCCATACCTAATTGTCTACCCGTCCGTATAATTCTTCTAACCCACGGCCAGTAAGATAACGTTTAAATGCGTCCCGCAACGGCTGGTTCATATCATAAGATGAGTGTTCTGCAGGATCAATCCAGCGGTAGTCGTCGTGGTTTCTGTCAAGCACCACGTGATCGGTATCGGCGAAACACTCGAAGAAAACGGCAATAATCTGAAGTTGCGTCCCGTTCACGGCCGGCCGCCACTCAGCCACAAAGAATGGGTCACCGACCCGGATCGTGAGGCCACATTCTTCTTTTATCTCGCGCTCGAGCGCTTCTTGAAAATTCTCGCCAGGTTCAAGCTTCCCGCCCGGTGAGACGTACTTTCCTACATTCGTGCCGCCTTTATAGGCTGGCGCTTCGCGCACAATAAGCACCTTACCGTCATGGATCACGAACGCCTTGCTCGCGATACGCTGCTCCATCCTGCTTCCTCCGACATTTCCGCGACTTTCTTCCTGCTCCACGGCACTGAACCTAGGGATTTCCTTCCCATCAACTTCCACTTCCTCAGTAAACATCTTTAGCGGACGGACCAACAAATCATGATTCCCGTAAAGCGCCCGGTAAACCACTACATCTTCAAGCGTTTCGCTGTGCCTGGCTACCCCGATCACCTCGTATTTATTGCCTTTAAAATGCCTGTATTTACCTAATTTTAATTTATCCCCCATGACACTTTTTGTATTTCTTGCCGCTTCCGCAAGGGCAGGGGTCGTTGCGTCCCACCTTCGCTAAAGCTGCGGCGGGCAAG
>CAYZNQ010000049.1:0-1819 GCA_964479925.1 uncultured Candidatus Saccharibacteria bacterium
GGTGAATAAAACGCGATGGTTATCCGACCGCTTTCGCCGGAACGGGAGAGTGCAACCTCGGTGCCTAGAAATTCTTCCAGTTGTTCTTTCACCGCCGCGAGTTCCGGGTCAGGAATAGTTGGGGGGAGAGGATGTGATGCCATATCTGGTTTCACAGCCACAACTTTTGCCTTCAGTTCACGGACGCTCATATTGTCACGAATAAGCGCAACGAAAAGTTCCCTTTGACGGGGGATATCCTCCACCGACAAGAGCAATCTTGCCTGGCTCCCGTTTATTCTACCGCTCGATACCGCATCCTGAATCTCCGATGGGAGGTTCAGGAGACGCACGGCATTAGCAATCACTTCACGGCTCTTGCCCAATCGCGCCGCGATCTCGCGCTGCGTGAGTTTAAACTCATCCTGCAGTCTGGCATAGGCCCGCGCTTCTTCAATCGGGTTTAGGTCCAAACGCTGGACATTTTCTATGATTGCGAGTTCAAGTTTCTCGCGCTCCGGGGTGGCGCGGCGGATGATGGCCGGGACGGTGCGGAGGCCCGCGATCTTCGCCGCAAGCAGTCTCCGCTCGCCGGCAATCAGTTCATATTCCACGCTGGTCCCCTCGTCGCTCTCTTTTTCAACCTTGGTCACAATCAGAGGCTGCAGCACTCCGAACTCGCGGACCGAGAGCGCCAGTTCTTTCAAGGTTACTTCATCGAAGTTGCGCCGGGGTTGATGTGGATTTGGCTTGATGCACTCAACCTCGATTTGAAAAATGGCTTCAGCGGGTCTTGGGCGCGAAGCAACGCCCTCTGGAGCGCGGTTTTCCTCTGTATTTACCCTGTTATTCGCACCGTTTTCCCCTACCGGGATAAGGGCTTCCAATCCTCGGCCTAGCATTCTAGAAGGTATTTTGATTACTTAATTCCATAAATTCTTGCGGATGCTCCTCGAGGGCTATCACCTCTTCCGCCAAGCTGCGGTAAGCGCGCGCTCCCGCGGAATAAGGATCATAAATAATAATTGGCTTACCGAAACTCGGCGCTTCGGCCAACGACACCGAACGCGGGATCTCCACGCTGAAAACTCTGTACGGGAAATGTCGCCGCAGATTTTTGGCCACATCCCTTGATAAGCGTTCCCGCTTATCATACAGCGTGATTAGCGCTCCGGCAACGGAGAGCGGGTGTCCCAAACGTCCGCGCAAAAGATCTATTGTTTGCAAAAGCTCGCTCAAACCTTCCAGACTGTAATACTCGGCCTGCACCGGAATGATGACTTCATCCGCAGCCATCAGTCCGTTTACCGTAAGAAGGCTTAAGGACGGCGGGAGATCAATCAGAACATAATCATAACGATGCCGGAAATGATGCACAAAGTTGCGCAGGTAATACTCGCGCTTCGGAATGGAAACAAGTTCGATTAACGCGCCGGCCAAGTCAGCTGATGAAGGAATGTATTCGTAGTTCAAAATTCCGCTCGGCTGGACAAGTTCCTCATGCGGCACAAGGTCTGTGAGTCCGTGGTAGATATTTCTATCAAAAGTTTTCCTGCCGGAAAGGCCAGAAGTTGCGTTGGCCTGCGGATCGAAATCTATCAAAAGCACTCGCCGACCCAAAGCGGCAAGGTAGGCGCCCAAATTTACCGCGGTCGTGGTTTTACCGACTCCGCCCTTTTGATTGCAGATAGCTATTACTCGCGCCATTTTCTTTACCCAGTAGTGAGAGTTTGGCAGGTGTTTTACGAAGCAAAACACGAATTCCGAAGGAAGCCAAACTTCTACTACTGGGTTTACTATAGTCCGAGAATGTGGCACCATCAATTTTGCCAACATTATC